>NZ_ALNJ01000001.1:0-178871 GCF_000293135.1 Klebsiella sp. OBRC7
AACTTCGTCGGCTACATGATTGAAGAGGCCGTGCGCCTCGGGTTCCGCCAGATCGTGCTGATTGGCCATCCCGGCAAGCTGATTAAAGTCGCCGCCGGGATCTTCCACACCCACAGCCATATCGCCGATGCGCGGATGGAAACCCTGGTCGCGCATCTGGCGCTGCTGGGCGCGCCGCTGGCGCTGCTGCAGCTGGTGAGCGAATGCGATACCACCGAAGCGGCGATGGAGCACATCGACGCGTACGGTTTTCAGCATATCTATCACCATCTTGCCGAACGCATCTGCCTGCGGGTGATGCAGATGCTGCGCTTTACCAAAACGCCGCCCGTCTGCGACGCCATCATGTTCTCCTTTGATAACAAGGTGCTCGGCAGCAATCGCCCGGTCGAAGAGATTGCGCGGGAGATGTCATGTTAACGGTGGTCGGCATGGGCCCGTCAGGCCTGCATCTGATGACGCCGGCGGCGCGGGACGCGGTCGCCGGCGCGGATGCGCTGGTGGGCGGCAAGCGGCATTTACAGCAGTTCCCTGGGTTTGACGGCGAACGGTTTGCGCTGGGCGCCAATATTGCCGAACTGCTGGTATGGCTCGGCGAACGCGAAGCGCAGAAGGTGGTGGTGCTGGCCTCCGGCGACCCGCTGTTTTACGGCATCGGTACGCGGCTGATCGCCCACTTTGGCATCGAGCGCGTGCGCATTATCCCCGGCATCAGCGCGGTGCAGTATCTCTGCGCGAAGGCCGGTATCGATATGAACGATATCTGGCTGACCAGCAGCCACGGGCGGGACGTCTGTTTTGATGAGCTGGCTCGCCAGCGCAAGGTGGCGATGGTGACCGACGGGCGCTGCGGGCCGCGGGAAATCGCCGCCCAGCTGGCGGTGCGGGGTAAAGGGTATCGCTGGATGGTGATTGGCGAAAATCTGGCGATGGATAACGAGCGGATCCGCTGGCTACCGGTCAGTGAGGTCGACGGCGAATATGAGATGAACGCGGTGGTGATCCTCGATGAAAGATGAGCTTTTTCTGCGCGGCGAGAAGGTGCCGATGACCAAAGAGGCGGTTCGCGCGCTGGCGCTGGCCAAACTTGAGCTATACCGGGCAAGCCACCTGATTGATATCGGCGCCGGTACCGGCAGCGTGTCGATTGAGGCGGCGCTGCAGTACCCCTCGCTGCAGGTAACGGCGGTCGAACGCAATCCCGCGGCCCTGCAGCTGCTGGACGAAAACCGCCAGCATTTCGCCTGCGGCAACGTTGAGATCCTGCCCGGCGAAGCGCCGATGGTGATCACCGAGCGGGCCGACGCCATTTTTATGGGCGGCAGCGGCGGCCGCCTCGACGAACTGATTGACTGGTCGTGGCAGCAGCTCTACCCCGGCGGTCGTCTGGTGATGACCTTTATCCTGCAGGAGAACCTGAATGCCGCTCTCGACTATCTGCGGCTGAAGGGAGTCGAACAGGTTGATTGCCTGCAGCTGAACGTTTCATCGCTGACCGCGCTGGGCAGCGGCCACTATTTCAAACCGAATAATCCCGTTTTTGTTATCGCCTGTCAGAAGGAAGAAAACCATGGCTGAGACATTTGACCCCCGTTGTGTGTGGTTCGTTGGCGCAGGGCCGGGCGATCGTGAGCTGATTACCCTCAAGGGCTACCGCTTGCTCCAGCAGGCCCAGGTGGTGATCTACGCCGGGTCGCTGATAAACACCGCGCTGCTGGAGTACTGTCCGCCCGGCGCCGAGTGTCACGACAGCGCCGAACTGCATCTGGCGCAAATTCTCGACCTGATGGAAGCCGGCGTGAAAGCCGGGAAAACGGTGGTGCGTTTACAGACCGGGGACGTGTCGCTGTACGGCTCGATCCGCGAGCAGGGCGAAGAGCTGACCAAACGCGGCATCGACTGGCAGGTGGTGCCGGGCGTCAGCGCGTTTCTGGGGGCGGCGGCGGAGCTGGGGGTCGAATACACCGTCCCGGAAGTCTCCCAGAGCCTGATCATCACCCGCCTTGAAGGGCGTACGCCGGTGCCGGCGCGCGAGCAGCTTGAATCGTTTGCCAGCCACCAGACCTCGATGGCGATTTACCTTTCCGTACAGCGCATTCACCGGGTGGCGGAGCGCCTGATGGAAGGCGGCTACCCGGCAACCACGCCGGTGGCGGTGATCTACAAAGCGACCTGGCCGGAAAGCCAGACCGTACGCGGTACTCTGGCGGATATCGGCGACAAGGTGCGCGAGGCGGGGATCCGCAAAACGGCGCTCATTCTGGTCGGGAATTTCCTGGGCTCTGAGTATCACTACTCAAAACTCTACGCGGCGGACTTTAGCCATGAATACCGTAAAGCCTGAATCAATCGCGCTTTTCTGCCTGACCCCTGGCGGCGTTCGGCTGGCGAAACGGCTGGCGGCGATGCTGCCGTTAACCTGCTTTACCAGCGAGAAGCTGCTGGAGGAGGGGTTTCTCCCCTTTGAAAACGGTTTTGCCAGCGCCGCGCGCGAGGCCTTCAGCAGCTATTCGGCGCTGATTTTCATCGGCGCCACCGGGATCGCGGTACGCGTGCTGGCCCCGCTGGTCAATGATAAGTTCAGCGATCCGGCCGTGGTGGTGATCGACGAACGCGGCCAGCACGTCATTAGCCTGCTTTCCGGCCACGCGGGGGGCGCGAATGCCCTGAGCCGCTATCTGGCCGGGATGCTCGGCGCCGACCCGGTGATCACCACCGCCACCGACGTCAACGAGATGGCGGCGCTGGATACCCTGGCATTCCAGCTTAATGCCCGGATGAGCGACTTCCGCGCGGCGGTGAAAACCGTCAACCAGATGCTGGTCAGCCAGCAGCGCGTCGGTCTGTGGTGGGACGACGAACTGGATGAAGACGTGGGCCGCTGCGACCGGCGGGGATTTATCACCGTGACCGATCTGCACCAGCTTCCCGAGCTGGACGCGCTGGTCTGCGTCACGCTGCGCAACGAGCTGCCGGCCATCGCCGTGCCGCACTGGAAGCTGGTGCCGCAGCGGGTGGTCGCCGGAATTGGCTGTCGTCGCGATACGCCATTCCCGCTGTTAGCAGCGCTGCTGGCGCGCCAGCTTGAGGCGCAGCATCTGGATCCGCTGGCGCTGAAAGCCATCGGCAGCGTGACGCTGAAGAAGCACGAGCAGGGGCTGATTCAGCTGGCCTCCTGCTGTCGCGTACCGTTCGAAACCTTTCCCGCTGATGCGCTGCGCGAGCATGAGCACCACTTTCCCGCTTCATCGTTCGTCAGAAAAACCGTCGGCGTGGGGAGCGTATCCGGCCCGGCGGCCTGGCTGCTGAGCCATGGGCAACTGCTGGGCGAAACCCTGCGCGAACAGGGCGTCACTATCACTTTGGGAGTTTCACACTGATGTTAAGCGTAATCGGAATCGGCCCTGGCTCGCAGTCCATGATGACCATGGAGGCCATTGAAGCGCTGCAGGCGGCGGAAATTGTCGTTGGCTATAAGACCTACACGCACCTGGTGAAAGCCTTTACCGGCGATAAGCAGGTGATCAAAACCGGGATGTGCAAAGAGATTGAGCGCTGCCAGGCGGCGATTGAGCTGGCGCAGGCCGGGCATAACGTGGCGCTGATCAGCAGCGGCGATGCCGGTATTTACGGCATGGCCGGACTGGTGCTCGAACTGGTCAGCAAGCAGAAGCTGGATGTGGAAGTCCGCCTGATCCCGGGGATGACCGCCAGCATCGCCGCCGCCTCGCTGCTGGGCGCGCCGCTGATGCACGACTTCTGCCATATCAGCCTCAGCGACCTGCTGACCCCGTGGCCGGTGATTGAAAAACGCATTGTCGCCGCCGGTGAAGCCGACTTCGTGATCTGTTTTTACAACCCGCGCAGCCGCGGCCGCGAGGGCCATCTGGCGCGCGCCTTTGAGCTGCTGTCGGCCAGCAAAAGCGCGCAGACCCCGGTGGGGGTCGTGAAGTCCGCCGGACGTAAAAAACAGGAGAAATGGCTGACCACCCTGGGGGAGATGGATTTTGCTCCGGTCGATATGACCAGCCTGGTGATCGTTGGCAACAAAGCGACCTATATCCAGGATGGCCTGATGATCACCCCGCGAGGCTACGTGCTGTGAGCCACGGCGAGGTGCTGGTGATGGGCGGAACCAGCGACGCGCGGGCGCTGTGCCAGCAGCTTGATGCTGCGCAGGTTAAATACACCCTGTCGGTGGCAACGCCCACCGGCCAGCAGCTGGCGGGCGATATTGGCGGCCAGGTGCGCTGCGGGCGGCTTGAGCTGGAAGAGATGATCGCCTGGCTGAAGGCGAACCGAACCCGCTGGGTGATTGACGCTTCGCACCCCTACGCCGAAGCGGTGAGCCGTAATATCGTCCGGGCCTGCGAAACCGCCGGCGTGCTGCTGAGCCGCTATCAGCGCCCTGAACAGCTGAGCGGCCTGAGGCATCCGCTGCTCTATACCGTGGAGAGCGTTGAACAGGCCTGCGAGGTGGCGCGGCGCTTCGGCCAGCGCGTGCTGCTCACCACCGGAAGCAAAGATCTGGCGCGCTGGCGGGCGGGATTAGGCGAAAAAACGCTGCTGGCCCGGGTGTTGCCGGTCGCCGATGTCATCGCCCAGTGCGCCGGGCTGGGGTTCGGCGTTGGCGAGATCTTCGCCCTGTGCGGGCCGTTCAGCGCCGAGTTCAACGCCGCTTTTTACCGCCAGTGCCGGGCCGATGTGGTGATCACCAAGGCCTCCGGCGCCGAGGGCGGCTATCAGGAAAAAGTACAACCCTGTCTGGATGCCGGTATCCCCTGCATCGTGATTACGCGCCCGGCACCGCTGGTGACCGGTGAAGAGTTACTGGAAAGTCAGGCTGCCTTTGCCCGGCGCTTAGCGCGCTGGCTGGCCGCTGCTTAAGGAGTCAGAAATGAAAAAAGCGCTTCTGGTGGTCAGTTTTGGCACCAGCTATCCCGACACCTGTGAAAAGAACATCGTCGCCTGCGAGCGCGAGCTGGCGGCCAGCTGCCCGGACCGCGACACGTTTCGCGCCTTTACCTCCGGGATGATTATCCGCAAGCTCAAACAGCGCGACGGTATCGAGATTGATACGCCGCTGCAGGCGTTGCAGAAGCTGGCCGAGCAGGGCTATCAGGATGTGGCGATTCAGTCGCTGCACATTATCAACGGCGATGAGTATGAAAAGATCGTCCGCGAAGTGCAGAGCCTGCGCCCGCTGTTCCTCCGCCTGACGCTGGGGGCGCCGCTGCTGAGCAGCCATAACGATTACGTTCAGCTGATGCAGGCGCTGCGCCAGCAGATGCCGCCGCTTGCCGCCGATGAAACGGTGGTCTTTATGGGCCACGGCGCCAGCCATCACGCTTTCGCCGCCTACGCCTGCCTGGACCATATGATGACGGCGAAGGGATTTCCGGCGCGGGTCGGCGCGGTCGAAAGCTATCCGGAGGTCGATGTTCTTATCGACAGCCTGCGCCGGCAGGAGGTGAAGGGCGTGCATCTGATGCCGCTGATGCTGGTGGCCGGCGATCACGCCATTAACGATATGGCCTCGGACGAAGAGGACTCCTGGAAAACGCTGTTCAACGCCGCCGGTATCACGGCGACGCCGTGGCTGAACGGGCTGGGAGAGAATCCGGCGGTGCGCGCAATGTTCGTCGCTCACCTGCAGCAGGCGCTGAGCCTGGCGATGGAGGAGGCGGCATGAGCGGCAAACTGTATGCCCTGAGTACCGGCCCTGGCGCCGCCGACCTGATCACCGTGCGCGCGGCGCGGGTGCTGGGCAAGCTGGACATTCTCTACGCGCCCGCCGGACGTAAAGGCGGCGACAGCCTCGCGCTCTCCATCGTGCGGGAGTATATCGGCGAACGGACCGAAGTGCGCTGCTGCCATTTCCCGATGAGCGCCGACAGTGCGGAAAAAGAGGCGGTGTGGGACGAGGTCGCCGCCGCGCTGGTTGAGGAAGTGGCGGCGGGCAAGCAGGTCGGGTTTATTACCCTCGGCGACGCCATGCTGTTCAGCACCTGGGTGTTCTTACTCCAGCGCATCGGCAGCCCGGAGTGGCTGGAGATTGTACCCGGCGTCACCTCTTTCGCCGCCATTGCCGCGCGTTCAAAAACGCCGCTGGCCATGGAGCAGCAGTCGCTGGCGGTGATCTCCTGTACCGCGCCGGAAACGGAAATCGAACAGGCGCTGCGCCAGCATGAAAGCCTGGTGCTGATGAAAGTGTACGGGCGGTTTCCCCGCATCAAAGCGCTGCTGGCGAAAAACGGTCTGCTGGATGCCGCCCTGATGATGTCCGAAGCCACGCTGCCGGGCGAGCAGTGTTGGCGCCATCTCCGTGACCTCAGCGACGACCAGCCGCTGCCCTATTTCTCGACCATTCTGGTCAACAAACAGTGGGAGTATGCAGAATGAAACTTGAACAACAGCTAAAACAGCTGTCTTTCAGCGGGTTAGCTGCGGCGCTATTGCTGATAGTGGTACCCGAAAAGGCTTTCGCGATGCACATTATGGAGGGGTTTTTACCGCCGATGTGGGCCCTGGCATGGTGGCTGCTGTTTTTACCCTGCCTGTGGTACGGGCTGGTGCGCCTGCGCCGCATCGTGCAGGAAGATAACAACCAGAAGGTGCTGCTGGCGCTGTGCGGGGCGTTTATTTTTGTCCTCTCGGCGCTGAAAATTCCTTCCGTGACCGGTAGCTGTTCGCACCCGACCGGCGTCGGCCTGGCGGTGATTCTCTTCGGGCCTGGCGTGGTGGCGATCCTTGGCGCCATCGTGCTGCTGTTCCAGGCGCTGCTGCTGGCGCATGGCGGGTTGACGACGCTCGGCGCTAACGGGATGTCGATGGCGGTAATCGGGCCGGTGGTCGGCTATATGGTGTGGAAAATGGCCTGCCGCGCGGGCATTCGCCGCGATGTCGGGGTATTTCTCTGTGCGATGCTGGCGGATCTGGTGACCTACTTTGTCACCTCCGTACAGCTCGGCGTGGCCTTCCCGGATCCGACCGCCGGCGCGAGCGGATCGATCGTCAAGTTTATGGGGATCTTCTGCCTGACCCAGATCCCGATCGCCATTGCTGAAGGACTGTTAACCGTCATGATCTACGACCAGTTGACCAAACGTCAGCTGATTACCGCACAGGGGCATTAACATGAAAAAGACGCTGATATTGTTAGCCATGGTGGTGGCGCTGGTGATCCTGCCGTTCTTTGTCGATCACGGCGGCGAGTTTGGCGGTTCGGACGGCGAGGCGGAGAGCCAGATTCAGGTGGTCGCGCCGCATTATGAGCCGTGGTTCCAGCCGCTGTACGAACCGGCGAGTGGAGAAATTGAGAGCCTGCTGTTTACGCTCCAGGGATCCCTCGGCGCGGCGGTGATTTTCTATATTCTGGGCTACAGCAAAGGCAGACAGCGCCGTGATGACCGGGTTTGACCGACTCAGCTATCAGAGCCGCTGGTTTCACGTCGCGCCGCAGCGCAAGTTCCTGTTCTGGCTGCTGCTGATGGTGCTGGCCTTTACCCTGCCTCCGCTGGGGCAGGGTATCGAAATGGCGCTGATTGCCGCCTTAACCTGCTGGCTGCTGCGGGTCTCGCCGTGGCGCTGGTGCCGCTGGATGGCGCTGCCGTTTGGCTTCCTGCTGATCGGCGTGCTGACCATTCTGTTTAGCGTCAGCCGCAATCCGCAGGATCTGCTGGTGAGCCTGCCGCTGGGCAGCGTCTGGCTGGGCATCACGTCGGAGGGGCTGACGACCGCCAATCAGACCTTCTGGCGCAGCCTGGCGGCGCTGGCGTCCACCTTCTGGCTGGTGCTGAATCTGCCGTTCCCGCAGCTTATTGTGCTACTCAAGCGCGGGCGGGTGCCGCGGCTGCTGACCGAGCAAATCCTGCTAACCTGGCGCTTTATTTTTATTCTGTTAGACGAAGCGCTGGCGATTCATCGTGCGCAAACATTACGTTTTGGCTACCGTAGCGTGCCGAAGGGCTATCGTTCGCTGGCGATGCTGGTAGGGCTGCTGTTTACCCGGGTGATGATCCGCTACCAGCAGATGAGCACCACGCTGGATATCAAACTGTATCAGGGTGACTTTCACCTCTAAGGATAAGTATGCTTGCCACGACCGATCTCTGGTTTCGCTATCAGGACGAGCCGGTGCTGAAGGGGCTGACGCTGGATTTTTCCCATCACGCGGTGACCGGACTGGTGGGGGCGAACGGCTGCGGAAAATCCACGCTGTTTATGAACCTGAGCGGTCTGCTGCGCCCGCAGAGCGGGGCGGTGCTGTGGCAGGGAAAACCGCTGGACTACAGCAAGCGCGGCCTGCTGGCGCTGCGTCAGCAGGTGGCGACCGTTTTCCAGGACCCGGACCAGCAGATTTTCTATACCGATATCGACAGCGATATCGCCTTTAGCCTGCGTAACCTGGGGGTTGCGGAAGAGGAAATTGCCCGCCGGGTGGACGATGCCCTGACTCTCGTCGATGCCCAGGGGTTTCGTCACCAGCCGATTCAGTGCCTGAGCCACGGGCAGAAAAAGCGCGTGGCGATAGCCGGCGCGCTGGTGCTGCAGGCGCGCTATTTACTGCTCGACGAGCCGACGGCGGGTCTCGATCCTTCGGGACGCGCGCAGATGATCGACATCATTAAGCGTATTGCCGATCGGGGCAACCACGTGGCGATCTCCAGCCACGATATCGATCTGATCTATGAAATCAGCGATGCGGTTTACGTGTTACGCCGCGGCGAAGTGCTGGCGCACGGCGAACCCGGGGAGGTGTTTGCCCGCAGCGAACTGATGGTCCAGGCCGGGCTAACCCAGCCGTGGCTGGTGAAACTGCACGCGCAGCTCGGGCTGCCGCTGTGTAAAACCGAAGAAGAATTTTTTACGCGGATGCGAAGCAACGCGATGAAGGAGGCGTCATGACGCTGGCAATTATGTTACAGGGCACCGCTTCCGACGTCGGCAAAAGCGTGCTGGTCGCGGGGCTGTGCCGCATCTTTTATCAGGACGGGCAGCGCACCGCGCCGTTTAAATCGCAGAATATGGCGCTTAATTCCGGTATCACGCCGGATGGCAAAGAGATGGGCCGGGCGCAGATTTTCCAGGCCGAAGCGGCGGGCATTACCCCGGATGTGCGCATGAACCCGGTGCTGCTTAAGCCAACCAGCGACCGCAAAGCGCAGGTGGTGCTGATGGGCAAGGTGGCGACCGATATGGACGCGGTGAGCTATCACGAATACAAGCCGCGCCTGCGGGAACAGATCCTCGCGGTTTATCATAGCCTGGCCGCCGAACATGATGTGCTGGTGCTGGAAGGGGCGGGCAGTCCGGCGGAGATCAACCTGCGCGATCGCGACATCGTCAATATGGGCATGGCCGAGATGGCCCAGTGCCCGGTGATCCTCGTGGCGGATATCGATCGCGGCGGCGTCTTCGCCTCTATCTACGGCACGCTCGCGCTGCTGCACGATCGCGAGCGCGCGCGGGTCAAGGGCGTGATTATCAATAAATTTCGCGGCGACGTGGCGCTGCTGTATTCCGGGATCGAGCAGATAGAAGCGCTCACCGGCGTCCCGGTGCTCGGCGTCATGCCGTGGCTGGACGTCGATCTTGAAGATGAGGACGGCGTCGCGCTGCAAAAAGGCAAATATCTGCGCACCGACAGGCGCGATATTGAGATTGCCGTGATTCAGGTGCCGCACATTTCTAATTTTACCGATTTCAACGCGCTGGCGGCGCAGCCGGACGTCCGCGTCCGCTATGTTCGCCAGCCCCAGGAGCTGGCGGGCGTGGATATGATTATCCTGCCGGGCAGTAAAAATACGCTCGGCGACCTGGGCTGGCTGCGCGAGAGCGGCATGGCGCACGCGGTACTGCAGGCCCGGCGTCAGGGCGTACCGGTGCTGGGGATCTGCGGCGGCTACCAGATGCTCGGCGAAACCATAATCGATGAGGTGGAGTCGGGGCTTGGCACCCAGCCGGGGCTGGGGTTGCTCAATACCGTCACCCACTTTGCGCACAGCAAGACGACCACCCAGGTCACGGCAACTCTGGCGCCGGCGCTGCCGGCGTGGCTGGCGGCAACGGCGGGGCTGGCGGTAAGCGGCTACGAAATTCATATGGGCGAAACCGAGCTGCGCGACGGCTGCCGTTCTCTGATGCAACTACATAAAGGCGGCCAGAGCGTGGCGGACGGCGCGGTCAGCGATGACGGCCTGGCGTTTGGCACCTATCTGCACGGCCTGTTCGATAGCGATGCATTTACCCGCGCGCTGGTTAACGGCCTGCGCCAGCGTAAAGGGCTGGCGGCGCTGGATAGCGATTTCGAGTATGCGCAGTATAAATCTCGCCAGTTCGATCTGCTGGCGGACGCGATGCGCCAGCATATCGATATCGAAAAAATCTACGCCATCATGCGCCAACATCAGGAGCCCGTATGCTGACTTTAGTGACCGGCGGGGCGCGCAGCGGTAAAAGCCGCCATGCCGAAGCGCTGATCGCCCATGCGCCGCAGGTACTCTATATCGCCACCTCGCAGATCTTTGATGACGAGATGGCGGCGAGGATCCAGCACCACCGCGACGGCAGGCCCGCGCACTGGCGCACCGCCGAGCGCTGGCAGCAGCTTGATGAACTGATTAGCCCGGATATCGCCCCGGAGGAGGCGATTTTGCTGGAATGCATCACCACCATGGTAACCAACCTGCTGTTTGCGCTGGGGGGCGACAGCGCGCCGGACGACTGGGATTATGCGGCGATGGAGCGGGCGATCGACGCCGAAATCGCGGTACTGATTGCCGCCTGCCAGCGCTGCCCGGCCCGCGTGGTGCTGGTGACCAACGAAGTGGGGATGGGGATTGTGCCGGAAAACCGTCTGGCCCGCCATTTCCGCGATATCGCCGGACGCGTTAATCAGCGCCTGGCGGCGGCGGCGGACGAGGTGTGGCTGGTGGTGTCGGGCATTGGCGTAAAAATCAAATAGGCCAGGCGCGCCGTACCGGGCGTTATTCTTCCTGCTGGCTCTGCCATGAGCCAGCCAACATGACGAGAACCTCTATGCAAAGCTTAACCTCTCTACTGGGCGCGATCCCGGCGCCTGATGAAAGCGCGATGGCGCGCGCCCGGCTTCATATCGACGGCCTGCTGAAGCCGCCCGGAAGCCTTGGACGCCTTGAAGATCTTGCCGTACAGCTGGCGGGCATGCCCGGTCTTGACGGCGTGCCGCAGGTGAAAAAGAAGGCGCTGCTGGTGATGTGCGCCGACCACGGCGTGTGGGACGAAGGGGTCGCCATCTCGCCGAAAGCGGTGACCGCCATCCAGGCGGCGAATATGACGCTGGGTAAAACCGGCGTTTGCGTGCTGGCGGCGCAGGCGGGCGCGAAAATGCACGTGATTGATGTCGGGATCGATGCTGAGCTGATACCGGGCGTTATCAACATGCGCGTGGCGCGCGGCTGCGGCAATATCGCCGTCGGTCCGGCAATGCGCCGCGGCCAGGCGGAAGAGCTGCTGCTGGAGGTGATGCGCTATACCCGAGGGCTGGCGCAGGATGGCGTCACCCTGTTTGGCGTCGGGGAGCTCGGAATGGCCAATACCACCCCGGCGGCGGCGATTGTCAGCGTTCTGACCGGCAGCGATGCCCAGGAGGTGGTCGGGATTGGCGCTAATCTGCCGTTGGCGAAGGTCGCTAATAAAGTGGAAGTGGTGCGCCGGGCTATCGCCGTCAACCGGCCTGACCCGAACGATGGTCTCGACGTGCTGGCGAAAGTGGGCGGTTTTGATTTATTGGGGATGACGGGCGTGATGCTGGGCGCGGCCTCCTGCGGCCTGCCGGTGCTGCTCGATGGTTTCCTCTCCTACGCGGCGGCGCTGGCGGCGTGCCGAATTGCGCCGGAAGTGAAACCCTATCTGATCCCGTCCCACTATTCGGCGGAGAAGGGGGCGCGTACGGCGCTGATGCATCTCGAGCTGGAACCCTACCTGAACATGGGGATGCGCCTGGGCGAAGGCAGCGGCGCGGCGCTGGCGATGCCGATCGTGGAAGCGGCCTGCGCGATGTATCACGAGATGGGCATGCTGGCGGCGAGCAATATTGTGTTGCCGAAGGGCTGAGAAAGGGCCGGGGAGCGGCGCTGCGCCGTTCCCTGAATCACATGGAAGATTTTGCGCAGCGCAGAAACAAAAAAACACCCTTGAGGGTGTTTATGATGTTGGTTGCGGGGGCCGGATTTGAACCGACGACCTTCGGGTTATGAGCCCGACGAGCTACCAGGCTGCTCCACCCCGCGTCCGTGGAAGCGCACTATACTCCGCTAACGTTTTGATGCAACCCTTTTTGGCAGAAATCATCAATTTTGTAAAAAATGGTGCATATAGAATCACTTCCAGCCTATTTTTTGCGCAAAACTGCCTTTGCGGTGCCTAAGCGCATTTCATTAGCCCTGGGGGTTTGTTATCTTCATCACGCACCCGGGCTTAGCAGCATAAAGAAGAGATACCATGAAAGGACGTTGGGCAAAATACGCAGTAACAGGCGCAATGCTGGCAATGCTGGCCGCCTGTTCCTCAAAACCGACCGATCGCGGTCAGCAGTATAATGAAGGTAAACTCACCCAGCCGTTTTCACTGGTTAACCAGCCTGATGCGGTCGGCTCGCCGATCAACGCCGGCGATTTCTCCGAGCAGGTGAGACAGATTCGTAGCGCCTCTCCGCGCCTCTACACCAGCCAGAGCAACGTCTACAATGCGATTCAGGAGTGGCTGCGTTCCGGCGGCGACACCCGCACGCTGAGCCAGTTTGGTATCGACGCCTGGCAGATGCAGGGGACGGATAACTACGGTAACGTCCAGTTTACCGGCTACTACACGCCAGTGGTGCAGGCGCGCCATACTCGCCAGGGAGAGTTCCAGTACCCGATTTACCGGATGCCGCCGAAGCGCGGCAAGCTGCCGTCCCGCGCCAGCATCTACGCCGGGGCTCTGAGCGACAACTACATTCTGGCCTACAGCAACTCGCTGATGGATAACTTCATCATGGACGTGCAGGGCAGCGGCTACATTGACTTTGGCGACGGCTCGCCGCTGAACTTCTTCAGCTATGCCGGGAAAAACGGCTGGCCGTACTACAGCATCGGTAAAGTGCTGATCGACCGCGGCGAAGTGAAGCGCGAAGATATGTCGATGCAGGCGATCCGCGAATGGGGCGAAAAACATAGCGAGGCGGAAGTGCGCGAGCTGCTGGAGCAGAACCCATCGTTCGTCTTCTTTAAACCGCAGTCTTTTGCACCGGTGAAAGGCGCCAGCGCGGTGCCGCTGATTGGCCGCGCATCGGTGGCCTCCGACCGTTCCATTGTTCCTGCCGGCACTACGCTGCTGGCGGAGGTGCCGCTGCTGGATAATAACGGCAAGTTTAACGGCCAGTACGAGCTGCGTTTAATGGTGGCTCTCGATGTTGGCGGGGCGATTAAAGGCCAGCACTTCGATATTTACCAGGGCATTGGCCCGGATGCCGGGCATCGTGCCGGTTGGTATAACCACTACGGCCGCGTATGGGTACTGAAAAACGCCCCGGGCGCGGGCAACGTCTTTAGCGGCTAGTACGCCGGTTCTTTTCCCCGGTCGCGCTGCGCTTACCGGGGCTACGGCTGATTTTGTCGCCCGGGTAAGGCGCTTGCGCCGCGACCCGGGAATGTCCACTAATTCTGAGGTTTTATGTCTGTTGTAATCAGCGATGCCTGGCGCCAGCGTTTTGGCGGCACGGCGCGTTTATATGGTGAAAAGGCGCTGCAATGTTTTGCCGACGCGCACGTCTGCGTGGTCGGCATCGGCGGCGTAGGCTCATGGGCGGCGGAAGCGCTGGCGAGAACCGGAATTGGCGCGATTACCCTGATCGATATGGATGATGTCTGCGTGACCAACACCAATCGCCAGATCCACGCCCTTGGCGGCAACGTTGGCCTGGCGAAAGCCGAGGTGATGGCGGAACGTATTCGCCTGATCAACCCCGAGTGCCGGGTCACGGTGGTGGACGATTTTGTCACCCCGGAAAACGTCGCCGAGTATCTTGGCGTTGGCTTTAGCTACGTGATTGACGCCATCGACAGCGTGCGCCCGAAAGCGGCGCTAATCGCTTACTGTCGTCGCCATAAGGTTCCGCTGGTGACCACCGGCGGCGCGGGCGGGCAAATCGATCCGACGCAAATTCAGGTCGCCGATCTGGCGAAAACCATCCAGGATCCTCTGGCGGCAAAGCTGCGTGAGCGTTTGAAGAGCCAGTTTGGGGTGGTGAAGAACAGCAAAGGTAAGCTCGGCGTGGATTGCGTGTTTTCCACCGAAGCGCTGGTTTATCCGCAGGCGGACGGCAGCGTTTGTGCGATGAAAAGCACCGCTGAGGGGCCGAAGCGAATGGACTGCGCATCCGGCTTTGGCGCCGCGACGATGGTGACCGCGACCTTTGGTTTTGTCGCCGTCTCCCACGCGCTGAAGAAAATGCTGGCGAAGGCGGAGCGGCAGACGGCGTAAATTCCCGGGTCGCGGCGCAGGCGCCTTACCCGGGCTACAAAACTGCGCACCTGTCCGGGCGACAAAACCGCACGAACCCGTAGCCCGGGCAAGGCGCGCCAAGCGCCGCCCCCGGGATGCGCTTAAACCTCAATCTCGCGGGCGGCGGCGAGCACCGCTTCGCTCAGGGCGCTGAGCCCCTGACTGCGCGAGGCGCTCAGCTGGCCGCGCAGCCCCAGCGCATCAAATAGCGCCAGCGGATCCTGCGCCAGCAGCTCAGCGGCGCTTTTGCCTTCTATGGCGGTCAACAGCACCGCCAGCATGCCGCGCACGATGCGGCCTTCGCTATCGCCGAAGAAATGCAGCTTGCCCTCGGCGTCAACGACATGCCCCAGCCAGACGCGGTTTTCACAACCGGGAATCTCTTTGGCTTGCGCTTTCAGGTCGTCCGGCAGCGCGGGAAGCTGCTTACCCAGTAAAATCAGCTGGCGGTATTTATCTTCCCACTGGCTGAGCGGGGTAAAGGTCTGCCGTAGAGATGCCTCGGTGATGCGGGTACCAAAAGGGTGAGAAGTCGTCATTAATCCACCAGTATTTCCAGAGCGCGGTCCACGGCGTGCACCAGCGCGTAAACATCGTTTTGCGTGTTATAGGGCGCGAAGGAGGCCCGTAGCGTGCCGCTGACGCCAAGCGCCGCCAGCAGCGGCTGGGCGCAGTGCTGACCGGCGCGCAGCGCGATCCCCGACTCCGCCAGCAGCGTCACCATATCGCTATGGTGAACGCCGTCAAAATCAAACGCCAGCAGGCTGGCGTCCTGGCAGCGGAAGGAGCGGAATCCCGGACGTTTCGCCAGCTCCTCTTCCGCCAGCGTCGCCAGGCCGCGGCTCCAGTTTTCCGCCTGCGCGATGTCCGTCTCCTCCAGCCACTCCAGCGCCGCGCTCAGGCCGATCACCCCGGCGATATTGGGCGTTCCCGCCTCGAAGCGCCAGGGGGCGGGCTGGGTTTTGAAGCCATCGAAGGTGACGTCGGTAATCATTTTTCCGCCGCCGAGCCACGGCGACATCTCCGCCAGCCGTTCGCTTTTGCCATACAGCGCGCCGATGCCGGTCGGCCCGTAGAGCTTATGGCCTGAAAAAGCATAAAAGTCGATATCCAGCGCCTGGACGTCCGCCGGGAAATGCACCGCCCCCTGCGCGCCGTCGACCATCACCACCATCCCGGCAGCGCGGGCCTGGCGTATTGCCAGCGCCAGATCCGGACAGCCGCCGGTGACGTTGGACATCTGGCCAATCGCCAGCACCCGGCTGCGCGGCGTGATAAGCGCGCCAAGCGCCGCCACGTCCGGCAGGCGGTTGCCCGCCAGCGGCAGCTTCACCACCCGCGCGCCGGTTTGCCCGGCAACCATTAACCACGGCACCAGGTTGGCGTGATGCTCTGCTTCGCTGACGATAATCTCATCGCCGGGTTTCAGACGCGGGCGCACGTAGCTCTGCGCCACCATATTAATGGCTTCGGTGGTGCCGCGCGTCCAGACGATATCCTGGCCGGAAGGGGCGTTGAGCAGCGTCGCCACCCGTTCGCGCGCGTTTTCATAGCGTTCGGTTAGCTGACGGGCGGTGGCGAACTGGCTGCGGTGGACGTTACCGGCGCTAAGGCGATAGAACTGGTCGCTGGCCTCAATGACCGCCAGCGGTTTGAGGGTTGTCGCGGCGCTATCAAGATAGACGCCGGCGTCGGCCAGCGCCGGGAACTGGGCGCGAAATTGGACGGGGTTGAATGCGTTCATGAGATTCCTCGTATCGATAGCAGGATCGTCGCGCAAATCGGCGGGTGATACAAGGTTTCTGCTAACGACTGGAATTTTCTGAATATGGCTCCGGGTGGGTAAAAGATAGTTATGCTGAATAGTGTTGGGTTTGCGTTTTAACCTGGTACAGAACGAATCATAAACAGTATAAATAGTCGAAAGGAGAGAAAGATGAAAATGAATAAGACTGCCGCAATTATTTCTGCCTGTGTGCTGACCTTTGGCCTGAGCGCCTGCTCCTCCAACTACGTGATGCATACCAACGATGGGCGCACCATCGTGACCGACGGCAAACCGCAAACGGATAATGATACTGGCATGATTTCGTACAAAGATGCCTGGGGTAACAAGCAGCAGATCAACCGTTCTGACGTCAAACAGCTGGGCGAGCTGGATAACTGATTCAGGTATAGCAGGCAAAAAAAAAAGCACCGCGCAGTGCGGTGCTACATTAAATCACTATGGACAGACAGGGTAAATGTACAGGAAGTGAAAAGGGGTAGCTGAGCTACCATGGTCCGCAAACCCGGACCAATTGCAAACACAACAACACAACATCACAACCGTAAGCCAAAAGCTTGTTGGAACACGCATTCCAAAAAAAGCTCTTCGTTCCGGCTCAGGAAGTGCCGCCACTATAGGTATTTGCTGGTAGAAGCTCAACGGACAAATTATAATAGCTCAGATAAAAAAAACTAATAGGTTAACTGTTGTTTCCTGTTTGTTAAATTGCCTTAACATCTAAGCCAGAATAACTATGTCCAAGCGTTTGCCACCTCTGAATGCATTACGTGTTTTTGATGCAGCCGCCCGCCACCTTAGCTTCACTCGCGCCGCCGATGAGCTTTTTGTGACCCAGGCCGCAGTCAGCCACCAAATCAAGTCCCTGGAGGATTTCCTCGGCCTCAAGCTGTTCCGTCGACGCAATCGTTCTCTTCTTTTGACGGAGGAGGGGCAGAGCTATTTTCAGGATATCAAAGAGATTTTTTCGCAGCTCACCGAAGCGACCCGCAAGCTTCAGGCCCGAAGCGCAAAAGGGGCCTTAACCGTCAGTATGCTCCCCAGTTTTGCCATTCAGTGGCTGGTGCCAAGGCTCACAAGCTTTAACTCAGCTTATCCGGGAATCGACGTCAGGATCCAGGCCGTGGACCGTCAGGAGGATAAGCTGGCCGACGATGTCGACGTGGCGATTTTTTACGGCCGCGGCAACTGGCCGGGGCTGCGGGTGGAAAAGCTGTACGCCGAATATCTGCTCCCGGTGTGCTCACCGCTGTTGCTCACCGGCGATAAAGCGTTGAAAACGCCTGCCGATCTGGCGCAACATACCCTGTTGCACGATGCTTCCCGCCGCGACTGGCAAACTTATACCCGTCAGTTAGGTCTAAACCATATTAATGTTCAACAGGGACCTATATTTAGCCACAGCGCAATGGTGCTGCAGGCGGCAATCCATGGACAGGGGGTCGCGCTGGCCAACAATGTAATGGCGCAGTCCGAGATTGAGGCGGGCCGTTTGGTCTGCCCGTTTAATGATGTTCTGGTCAGTAAGAATGCGTTTTATCTCGTTTGTCATGACAGTCAGGCAGAACTGGGTAAAATAGCCGCCTTCCGCCAGTGGATTCTGGCAAAAGCGGCTAATGAACAAGAAAAATTTCGCTTTCGTTATGAACAATAAATCATCGTAGGGTAAACACATGACCAGCCGTTTTATGCTGATTTTCGCCGCGATAAGCGGTTTTATCTTTGTGGCTTTGGGCGCATTTGGCGCGCACGTTTTAAGTAAAACGATGGGCGTTGCGGAAATGGGCTGGATCCACACCGGCCTGCAGTATCAGGCTTTCCATACGCTGGCTATTTTTGGCCTGGCGGTGGCGATGCAGCGCCGCATCAGCATCTGGTTTTACTGGAGCAGCGTCTTTATGGCGCTCGGTACCGTTCTTTTTAGCGGCAGCCTCTACTGTCTGGCGCTATCGCATTTACGCCTGTGGGCGTTCGTTACGCCGGTTGGGGGCGTCTGCTTCCTCGCCGGTTGGATATTAATGTTAATTGGTGCAATTCGTCTGAAACGTAAGGGCGTTGTTCATGAATAAAGTTGTCCTCTATTGTCGCCCTGGGTTTGAGAAAGAGTGCGCAGCAGAAATTACCGATAAGGCCTCGCGCCTTGAGGTGTTTGGTTTTGCCCGGGTCAAAGACGACTCCGGCTATGTGATTTTTGAGTGCTACCAGGCCGAAGATGGCGAAAAGCTGGTGCGCGAACTGCCGTTCAGCTCGCTGGTGTTTGCCCGCCAGATGTTTGTGGTCGGCGAACTGCTGCGCGACCTGCCGCCGGAAGACCGGATTTCCCCGATCGTCGGTATGCTGCAGGGCGTGGTGGAGAAGGGCGGCGAGCTGCGCGTAGAGGTCGCCGATACCAACGAAAGCAAAGAGCTGATGAAGTTCTGCCGCAAGTTTACGGTACCGCTGCGCGCGGCGCTGCGCGAAGCGGGCGTGCTGACCAACTATGAAACGCCAAAGCGTCCGGTGGTCCACGTGTTCTTTATCGCGCCGGGCTGCTGCTACACCGGTTACTCGTTGTCTAACAACAACTCGCCGTTCTATATGGGCATTCCGCGCCTCAAGTTCCCGTCCGATGCGCCGAGCCGTTCGACCCTTAAGCTGGAAGAGGCGTTTCACGTCTTTATTCCGGCGGATGAGTGGGACGAGCGTCTGGCGAACGGTATGTACGCGGTGGATCTCGGCGCCTGTCCCGGCGGCTGGACCTATCAGCTGGTGAAACGCAACATGTGGGTCTCTTCGGTGGATAACGGTCCGATGGCGCAAAGCCTGATGGATACCGGCCAGGTGACCTGGCTGCGTGAAGATGGCTTCAAGTATCGCCCGACGCGCAGCAACATCTCGTGGATGGTGTGCGATATGGTGGAGAAGCCGGCGAAAGTGGCGGCGCTGATGGCGCAGTGGCTGGTCAACGGCTGGTGCCGCGAAACCATCTTTAACCTGAAGCTGCCGATGAAAAAACGCTACGAAGAGCTGTCGCGCAACCTGGCCTATATTCAGGAACAGCTTGACGAGCATGGTATCAACGCGCAAATCCAGGCGCGCCAGCTGTATCACGATCGCGAAGAGGTGACGGTTCACGTTCGTCGCCTGTGGGCTGCCGTCGGCGGACGTCGCGACGAACGCTAGTTTGATCTGTAGGCCGGATAGGGTGTTAAGCCGCTATCCGGCGCTGCCATAGCCGTTACGACTGCGACACGTCCGAAACAATATGCGTCACATCATCCAGATGGCCGATCCGCGCCTCTCCTGAGCGATTAAATTTGCTCTTATCAATCAGCAATAACGATTGCGACGCTCGCTTAAGCAGCAGGGATTTGAACTCGGCGTTCACCGTGTTTGAGTCCCAGAGCGCGCCCTCGCTGTCGATGCCCTCGCAGGAAAAAATGAACAGGTCGATCTCCAGTGCTTTGAGCTGTGGGATAAGCGACGCGCTGACGTAGCAGCCGTATTTTCGCTGGAGCGTACCGCCGGAGCAGGTGAGCTGAATATTCTCTCGCTTGCTGAGCTCCTGGCAAATCGGCTGGCTGTTGGTAAAGACGTGAAGGTTGATATCCGGCAGCTGGCGGGCCAGATACCAGCAGGTGGAACTGGCATCAAGGGCGATAACCATCCCCTCTTCTATCCACGCAAGCGCCTCGCGGGCGATGTCCGCTTTGTGCGCGTAGTGGCTTTTCAGACGGATATGAAAAGGGTCGCCGCTGTCACGGCTTTGCCGGTGAATGACTTTTGCCCGACCGTGGTTACGCAGCACTTTCCCCTGGGACTGGAGCTCGCTGAGATCGCGGCGAATGGTTTCTCTGCTGACGTTAAGCTGTAGCGATAAGGCTTCGGTGGTCAGGCTGTTATGGTTAATGAGCAGGTCTAGTATCGCTTGCTGTCGTGCCGCTTTCATTTTTCTCACCCTGGCGTTCGCTGAGCGCCCGCATCAGACGGGCGCTCCGGCATGAGATTACGGCGTTACTCCTTTTTTTAAAAGAATATTCCCGTACTTAGCGCGCTCACCTGTGATAACGATCGCAAAGGCTTTTTGCGCCCGCTCGTAGAAAGCAAAGCGGTCGATGCGGGCGATCTCCGGGCAGGGCGCGGGGCCGGAAAGCGCCTCGCGATAGCGCGTTTCTACCTGAGGGTCGAGGGCGTCGCCTTCCACGGCGGCCATCATCACCAGCGGCGGAGCGTAGCTGTCTAACTCAAACAGCGGAATAATCGCCTGCAACAGGTCGCTCACCCGCAGACCGTCGGCGCGAATGACCTGTGGCCCCATGCTGTGGGCCGGGAAGTGGGCATCGGAAAAAATAATCTCATCGCCATGCCCCATTTCCGCCAGCACTTTGAGGAGGTCCGGGGAAATCAACGGGGAAATCGTTTTTAGCATCTCATACTCCCTCAATCAGTTCGGGTTCGGTTTGCGGGTAAAAGTAACGATACCGATAGCTCACCTGCGCTCTGGCCTGCTCCGGGCTGCTGAATTCACCGACGCCATACCAGCCAAACATGGCGGCGCCGGCGACGGTGGTTTCGGCGTCATCGAGTACTTTAATGGGGATCTCCAGCCTGTTGGCTTTGATCTGATTCCACAGCGCGTTGCGGCTGCCGCCGCCGACCAGCAGCAGCTCGCGGGCTTTGAAGTGGCCGATTTGCTGCAGCGTTTGCAGATTGTGCGCCAGATGTTCGGCTAATCCTTCCAGCGCGGCGAGGTAGAAATGACCGCGGGTGGTATTCAGCGTGATGCCCTGCCAGCCCGCATTTGGGCTGGATAGCAGGTCGCACTGCATCTTCACCTTCTGAGCGCCGGCGGGGAGGGCGCGGGCCTCTTCAATCAACGTTTGCCACGGCGTTTCAGGCGTCCACAGCAGCTGGCGTATCCATTCCAGCACGCCGGAGGCCAGCCACTGCATGCCGGGGTTATAGCGTCCCGGCTGGCTATCCAGCTCGCAGGTGGATCCCGCGTAGTGGCTGAGTAGCGGCGTATTCACCTGAGCGCTGCGCACCATCAGGATTTCCCAGGTGCCGGAAGAGAGCACTGGTTCATCCTGCTCCGCACCCGCGCCAAACAGCGCGAACTGGGTGTCGTGCCCGGCGGAGATAACCGGAATGCCGACGGCTAAACCCAGCATTTCCGCGGCATCGCTCCGCAGCGCGCCAATCTGCTGGCCCGCTTCAACGAGCCGGGGAAACAGGCGGCGCGGCAATCCCGTCGCCTGCAGAATCTGCGCGCTGAAATCCCGCTGGTGGATATCCAGCATCTGGCTGGTGCCCGCCATGGTGATATCGGTCGTGAATTCCCCGGTCAGACGGTGGTTGAGAAGCGAGGAGATGAACAGCCAGGCGTGGGCCTGCTCCAGCAGCTGCGGGTGGTTCTCTTTCAGCCATATCAGCTTATACAGGGTATTGAAACCAAATGCGCCGACGCCGGAGATCTGCTGGAGCTGCTGCGCGGGCATAATGCGGCCTATATTGTCCATCACCGCCGCGGTACGCGGACATTTCCAGCTGATGACCGGATAGAGCAGCTTACCCTGTTTATCCACCAGCGCGCCGTCGACGCCGAAGGTGGTGACCGTGATGCCGCGAACCGTGCAGGATGAGAGCGCATCGCTAATCTGCCGGCAGCACTCGGCGAAGCGTTGCAGGATCGCCTCCAGCGACCACTGGTGCCAGGCGCTGTTCTCCACGGCGATATCGCTGGCGTTGGCCGTTGCGGCGCGGGCGATAATATTCCCCTGGCGGTCAACGGCAATCGCCCGTACGTTAGTGGCGCCGCAGTCGAGGACCAGGATGACTTCATTCTTCATAATCTCTCCCGAGACGTTGCCGGATGGCGGCGTAAACGCCTTATCCGGCCTACGGGAACGGTATCATCCGTAGGCCGGATAAGCGCAGCGCCATCAGGCATTTTTAACGTTTATACAGCGGGCCGTAGTTCTGGCAGGCGCGGTAATCCTGGCCTTCGCTATCCATACCGTGCGCAGACCAGCTGGAGGGGCGATAAATTTTCGCCTCTTCTACGTTATGCATGCACACCGGGATCCGCAGCATTGACGCCAGGGTGATAAAGTCGGCGCCAACGTGACCGATGGTCAGCACGCCGTGGTTAGCGCCCCAGTTCGCCATCACCGAGTAGACGTCGGAGAACGGGCCTTTACCGGTCAGGCGCGGCGCAAACCAGGTGGTGGGCCAGGTGGAGTTGGTGCGGGCATCCAGCTGGTCATGCATCGCTTTCGGCAGCTCTACGCTCCAGCCTTCGGCAATCTGCAGTACCGGGCCGAGGCCTTTAATGATATTCACGCGGGTCATGGTGAACGGCACGCCGCCTTCGGTCAGGAAGCGGGAGGAGAAGCCGCCGCCGCGGAAATATTCATGAATCGCCGGGCACCATTCGGTGGCCGCGAGGCAGGCGTCGGCCTCCTGCTGGCTGATTTCCCAGTGCGGCTTCATGGTTGGCTTGCCTTGCGCATCGCGCTGTTTGCAGGCGCCGTCCAGCGCCGCTGAACCAGAGTTGATCAGGTGGATAATTCCGTGTTCCGCCAGTCCGGTGAGCGGTTGGCCGGTGACGCGTTTAACCGCGTCCGGCGACCAGTAGGTGCGCACGTCGGCAAACACCTGGGCGGTGCCGGTCAGCTGGTGGCCCATCAGCATCGCCACGCCGTTGAGGCTGTCGTTTTCCGTGGCGACGACGAAGGGTTCGCGTACGCCGTTCCAGTCGAACGAGCTATTGAGCAGCGCTTCGGCGGTATCGCCGTTAGGGTATTGATCGGTCCAGTGGCGCTGGCCCTGGAAGCCCGCGGCGATGGCGTTGTAGCCCAGCGACTCTTCGACCAGCCCTTTTTCCGCCAGCTTCTTGTTGCCCTGCATCATGTCGCGGATGCACATCGCCATCAGCAGGCTCTCTTTCAGCACCGCGCGACTCTGTTCGGCGTTGCGCTTATATTGCTGCGCGTTCTGGTCTTCGCCGTAGCGGAAGTTTTTATCCGCCCACGCCAGCGCCATTTCCAGCTCGCTTTCATCATAGATTTTCTGGTCGATGCGGCGGCGCAGTTCGGTCATGTCCACCGCCTGCACTCTCATACCGAGCCAGGACTCGAAGAAGTTGTGATCGACGATAGAACCGGCGATCCCCATCGACACGCCGCCGACGGAAAGATAGCTTTTGCCCTTCATGCTGGCCACCGCTAAGCCGGCGCGGGCAAAGCGCAGCAGTTTTTCTTCGACATCCGGCGGAATGGTGGTGTCGTCGGCGTCCTGTACGTCGTGGCCATAAATGGAGAATGCCGGAATACCCTTCTGGCTATGCGCCGCCAGCGCCGCCGCAAGGTAAACCGCGCCGGGGCGCTCGGTGCCGTTAAAGCCCCAGATGGCTTTTGGCCGCAGCGGATCCATATCGATAGTTTCGCTGCCGTAGCACCAGCATGGAGTCACGGTAATGGTGACGCCGACGTTCTGGCTGCTGAATTTCTCCTCGCAGGCGGCGGACTCCGCCATACCCGCGATGCAGCTGTCGGCGATGACGCACTCAATCTGCGCGCCGCAGGCGTGACGCAGTTTTTCCGCGATCAGCGCGGCGGTGGCTTTCGCCATGTTCATGGTTTGTTCTTCCAGCGATTCGCGCACTCCCATGCGGCGTCCATCGATCACCGGGCGAATGCCAATTTTCGGTAAGCTGATTTTTTTCATTACAGATTCCTCACGTTATTCGGATAAATGTTTAATTAGCTGCCGTTTGCGAACGGAAACGGGCGAAAATGAAGATGACGGCAAAGCACAGGGCCGGAACCAGCTCCGCGGTGGGGATGTTGCCGGCGGCGTCGCTGACAAAGCCCATCACCGGGGTGACGATCCCGCCGCCAATAATGGTCATGACGATAAAAGAGGAGCCGTATTTGGTGTCCTGCCCCAGGTTTTTGATGCCCAGCGAGAAGATGGTCGGATACTGAATGGACATAAAAGCGCTGCACAGCGTCAGGGCCAGCAGACCCACGTGGCCGCCGGTGAAAGCGGAAATCAGGCACAGGATCATGGAGAGCAGGGCATAGGCTGCCAGCACTTTATGCGGCGCGAAGCGGCTGATGAGCCAGGTACCGGAGAAGCGGCCGATAAAGAAGCACACCATGGTGCCGGTCAGATAGTTGGCGGCGAAACCGGGCGTCATGCCGGGGATCTCTTCGATAGCGTAGCGAATCAGATAGCTCCAGCAGGCTGTTTGCGCGCCGACGTAGCAGAACTGCGCCAGCACCGCCCAGCGCCAGTGGCGAACGCGGACCAGGCGAGCAAGGGAAGCGGAGAAGGAACTCTGGTTGGCGTCACTATGGTCGTCGCTCTGCAGGGCCGGAAATTTGGTCAACATAATCAACAGAGCGACCAGTAAGACAACCGCGACGATGATCATATACGGGGTTTGCACCGAGAGCACCAGGCTGTGTTTATAGGCGCTAAGCTGCTCCGGAGCCATTTTATCGAGCACATCCTGCGATTGATGCGGCACATTAGACAAAATGAGACTTTGCCCAAAAACCACCGCAATAATGGCGCCAAACGAGTTAAAAGTTTGGGCAAGATTAAGCCGGAAGTGACCGCCGCTTTCTGGTCCTAAGACGGTAACAAACGGGTTTGCCGCGGTTTCTAAACACCCTAAGCCTGCAGCAATAATAAACAGGCCAATCAGGAATAAGGTGTAATTCATAACTTCAGCGGCGGGCCAGAATAACGCGGCGCCAAAAGCATATAAGAACAGTCCGGTAATAATGCCGGCTTTATAACTTAACTTTTTCATCAAAATTCCGGCCGGAATGGGAATGACGAAATAGCCGAAATAAAAGGCGGATTGAATCAGTCCAGCCTGGAAGTTGGTTAAGGTAAAGGCTTGTTGAAATTGTGGTAATAAAATATCGTTGAGATTATTTGCGACCGCCCAAAGAAAAAACAGCGAGCACAGCAGGGCGAAGGGAATAATGTAGCGCTTGCTTTGTCCTGTCTCTACCGCACGAAAACTCTGCGTTTGTATTGTTGTGTTTCCCATAGCATCCTCATTGGTTCAGAAGCGTGTTCAGCAGCCGGCTTATGCCCACCAGACCGCAAAAATCAGGCGAGCTCTTGTGACGACATCAACAGTGAAATAAACATCACGGAGTGAACTCATGAATTCATTTTCAAATTAAAAAAGCCTTTTAATATGATAGCGGTCACACTTCGTATCCCCTCGGTGGTTTTATGTGATTATCATCACTTTAATAATCATAAAAACATGACCGTTTGAGAAAGTTAATTGTAAAACCCACAGGGTCGATGACCGATTTATTTTATTATGTGGAAAACGGGCAGTTGTTAAAACTATCAGTAAAATGCCCGTTTTTAAATCTATTAGTAAGAACGGGCATTTTTCAGAAAGCAAAAATCAATGAACGGTTGTTTTTATACTGAAATAAGTGAGAGGAATCACAGAACCGGCGGATGTAAATTCCTTTCTGCTTATTCGGGATGATGATGGTGAGTAATTATTTGAGCTATTCAACAGCGTCGGAGCGTCATCTCCGGCGAGCCGTCTGTTGTCGCATTGCGCATCATAAAGAGAGGTAAAGAATGGAACGAAATAGACTGGCCCGGCAGATTATTGATACCTGCCTGGAAATGACCCGCCTGGGGTTAAATCAGGGAACCGCCGGTAACGTGAGCGTGCGTTATCAAGGGGGGATGCTGATCACGCCAACGGGTATTCCTTACGAAAAGCTGACGGAAGCGCACATTGTGTATATCGATGCCGAAGGTCAGCATGAACAGGGCAAACTGCCGTCCAGCGAGTGGCGTTTTCATATGGCGGCTTATCAGACGCGGCCTGATGCTCACGCGGTGGTACATAATCATGCGGTTCACTCTACGGCGGTGTCGATCCTCAATCGTCCCATTCCCGCCATTCACTATATGATTGCGGCGGCGGGGGGTAACTCTATCCCCTGCGCGCCCTACGCCACGTTTGGTACCCGCGAGCTGTCTGAACATGTGGCCGTGGCGCTGAAAAACCGCAAAGCGACGCTGCTGCAGCACCATGGCCTGATCGCTTGTGAAGAGAATCTGGAGAAGGCCCTGTGGCTGGCGCATGAAGTTGAGGTGCTGGCGCAGCTTTATCTCAGCACTCTGGCCATCACCGACCCGGTGCCGGTTCTTGGCGACGAGGCCATTGCTATCGTGCTGGAGAAATTCAAAACCTACGGATTGCGTATCGAGGAGTGATGCCGTAAGCGAAGGCTTCTGCCGGCTGCTTCCGGGAGATGTGCTGGGCTGATACCCCGGCGCTGTTATTTCCCGGCTTGCGCTGCGCTTAGCCGGGCTACGGGCTGCCCCTCTGTGCTTTGCTCCCGGGGGCGGGCAAGCGCCTGCCCAGGCTACGGGCTCACCGTCGTCTGCGGTAGCCCGGGTAAGGCGTAAGCCGCGACCCGGGGAATGCGCTCACCGTCTGCGGGCCGGTAGCCGGGACAGATGCGCAGCATCGCCTGCGGGAAGCCGCGCGCACCGCGGCCCGGCGCTACCGGGACAGCCGCAGCTGCTGCAGGTTGCCGTCCAGCTGTAAATCGGTTTGCAGGCGCGCGATGTCCCGGCAGGTGAAGGCCATCTCTTTCTGTTCTTCCAGCTTCTTGCGCCACTTCTCCGGCACGTCCGCCAGCCGCGCGTAGATTCCTTCCAGATCCTGGAAATCGGTTAACAGCTGGGCGGCGCTTTTCGGCCCAATGCCCGCCACGCCGGGAACCTTTGAACTGCTGATGCCCGCCAGCCCCCAGTAGTCGGGCAACTGCTCCGGCGTCACGCCAAACTCTTTGGCGATAAACGGCGCGTCGAGCCAGCGCTTCTGGAAATAGTCGCGGATGCGAATCGTCGGCGACAGCAGCTGGCAGTAGCCTTTGTCGGTTGAAACGATGGTTGCCTGATGGCCGGCCTGCGCCACCTTTACCGCCAGGGTCGCGGCGAGATCGTCAGCTTCGCTGCCGCTGAGCGCCCAGCAGCGAAACCCGCGCTGCTCAAACGCCGCCCGCAGCGCGGGCATTTCCGCTTCGAGGGGCTCCGGCATCGGCGCGCGCCCGGCTTTATAATCGGGCAGACGCTGATGTCGCCAGCCGTGGCCGCGGTCTTCATCATCAAATACCGCCACCACGTGGGTTGGCTGGCTATGGACCACCAGCTGTTCAAGCGCATGCAGGCAGGTGTCGACGCAGGGTGACCCCTGCACCGCGTGGATGCGGCGAATCAGATTAAGTGCGTCGACGATTAACAGATGAACGGCCACGGATATCCTCATAAATAGGCTCTTATTGCAGTGCCATTCAGGGTAACATCGCCGCGCGGATGAGGCTATTGGCGCCAGGGAAATCAGGAAGATGACTCGCAGTTTCCGGCTAATCAACGTGCATCAGCAGGCCGAGATCGCTATTGGTGGCTTCGCCGTACCAGACCGCCTCGCGCACCGAAACCGGTTTGTGGATAAGCCCCAGAGCGTAAAAGCGATCGGCGATACTTTGTTGGGCGCGAATCACGTTGAGATCCATCGGCCGCGGACGATGGCTGCGGCGCGATAAGGCGCGCGTCAGAGAGGCGGCATTAAGCCCCAGCTCGGCGGAGAGCAGTCCGGCGGCTTGCTCCCGGTGCTGGTCAATAAACTGGCCGGTCTGCGCCAGTTCGGCTAACAGGCGCTGCATGATATCGCTATTGCGGCTGGCGTAGTCGCGGTGCGACAGGTAGAACTGGTGGTTATTGACGCGCCCCTCGCCGCTGGCAACAACCCGTAATTCGCCGCTATATTCCGCGTCGCTGAGCAGCGGATCCCACATCATCCAGGCGTCCACCGCCAGGTAATCGCTGGCGGTCAGCGGATATTTCGGCGGAATATAGACCACTTTGACGTCGTTTAATGCCAGCCCGGCCTCTTCCAGGATATGCAGCAGCAGCCAGTGCACGTTAGAACCTTTATTCAGCGCGATGCGCTTGTCGCGCAGGTCGGTAAGGGTGTGAATGTCGCTGTGCTGCGGGACGACCATCGCCACGCTTTGCGGCGCGGGCGGTTCCCAGGCGACGTAGACCAGCTCGCTGTTATTGGCCTGCGCGAAAACCGGCGGCGCTTCGCCGGTGGTGCCAAAATCGATCTCATCGCAGGCGAGAGCGTGCAGCAGCTGCGGCCCGGCGGGGAACTCGCTCCACAGCACGCTGACGCCGCGGCTGGCAAAGGCTTGCTCGAGACTTCGCCGCGCTTTCAGGATGCCAAGATTGCCGAAGTGCTGGAAGCCGATGCGCAGTTCCCGGTCGCGAGAGACCTTTTTGACCGCCGCGCTGTAGCGGGGCTCCTGACGGCGGCGGCTTTTAATGATGCCTAAATTTGCCAGCTGCGTGCGCAGCGCGTGGCGGCTGATACCGAGCAGCGCCGCGGCCTGGCTTTGATTATCATCACTGTGGGCCATCGCGCCGCGTATCAGCGCCCCGGTGACTCTTTCCCACAGCGGCTCGCCCGGCAGGGAAAGCTGACGACGAATAAAATCGTCGAGCTCATTATCGCCCGCCGCCGAGGGCTCATTGTTCAGCGTCGTCAGCCGCAGCTGGGCGGGGCCGATCTCCTCTTCTTTACTCAGCAATACCGCGTTATGCAGGGTGTTTTCCAGCTCGCGAATATTGCCCGGCCAGGGGTACTCCATCAGCCTTGCCAGCGTCTCCGGGGCCAGACGACGAGCCGGGCGGCCCAGGCGGCGGGCGTAGAGCGAGAGAAAATGGTCCGCCAGTACGGGAATATCCTGGCGACGCTGGCGCAGCGGCGGCAGCGGGACGAGAGCGATATTCAGGCGATAGTAGAGGTCTTCGCGGAAACGACGCTCGCGGATGGCCTGCATCAGGTCCACGTGGGTGGCGGCGATCACCCGCACGTCCACCTTAATGGCCTTGCGCGAGCCGACGCGGGTGATTTCGCGCTCCTGCAGAACGCGCAGCAGTTTGACCTGAAGCGGCAGGCTAAGCTCGCCGATTTCATCGAGCAGCAGGGTGCCACCCTCCGCCGCCTCGAACCAGCCGGGATGGCCTTGTACCGCGCCGGTAAACGCCCCTTTTTCATGGCCGAACAGCTCCGCTTCCGCCAGGCTTTCGCTGAGCGCGCCGCAGTTGACGGCCAGAAATGGCTGGTGGCGGCGCGGGCTATGGTGATGCAGGTAGCGGGCGACGACCTCCTTACCGGTGCCGGTTTCGCCGACAATCAGCACGGTCGCCTCGGTGGGGGCCAGTTTATCCAGCAGGCTCTGAAACGCTTTTGACGCCGGGTCGATCAGCGCGGGCGTAGAGGATGGAAATTCAGGGTTCAGCATGGTGACCTCCGGTATTTGATGTCCTGAAGTTATCCTGTGCCGGGGACGGAAACCAGAGGGCTAACTCGCCGGTCTGTTGCAAATGCCGCAGTCCGGACGCATTGGCTGCGGCATTTGCAACAGCGGCGTGAGGTTCGGTTTTTTGTAACTCACTGAATTTATATTGTTAATTTTTTATTCACCATTGGCACGATTATCGCTAACACTCATATAACCAAATTAAAACAACTCTTCGATAAATATCGGATATGGTTATATAGGAAATGGATAATGACGCAAAAAACCGACGATAAAATCAACGTGTTCTGGTTTCTGCCCACCCACGGCGATGGCCGCTATCTGGGCACCTCGGAGGGCGGACGCCCGGTTGATTTGCCTTACCTGCAGCAGGTGGCGCTGGCGGCCGACAGCCTCGGCTACTACGGCGTGCTGATCCCAACGGGGAAAAGCTGCGAAGACTCCTGGCTGGTGGCCTCGGCGCTGGCGCCGCTGACCCGCCGCTTGCGCTATCTGGTGGCCGTTCGTCCGGGCCTGCAGCCGCCGACGCTGGCGGCGAGGATGGCGACGACGCTCGACCGCCTGTCGGGCGGTCGGCTGCTGATTAACGTGGTGACCGGCGGCGATCCGGTGGAGAACAAAGGCGACGGTATTTTCCTCAGCCACGGCGAACGCTATCAGGTCACCCGCGAATTTCTCGACGTCTACTCACGCCTGCTGAAAGGGGAAAAGGTGGATTATCACGGCGATCATATCCACGTGGAAGGCGCGGAAGTGCTGTTTCCGCCGGTACAGGAAAACGGCCCGCCGCTGTTTTTTGGCGGCTCCTCTGAGGAAGCCATCGACGTCGCCGCCGATCAAATCGATACCTACCTGACCTGGGGGGAGCCGCCGGCGCTGGTGGCCGAAAAGCTGGCGGTAGTGCGCGAGCGCGCCGCCGCCCGGGGCCGCACGTTGCAGTACGGGATTCGTCTGCATGTGATTGTTCGCGAAACCGAAGAGGAGGCGTGGGCCGCCGCCGATCGGCTGATTTCACACCTTGATGACGAAACTATCGCCCAGGCGCAGAAAATTTTTGCCCGTATGGACTCCACCGGCCAGGCGCGAATGAGTTCGCTGCATAAAGGATCGCGCGACAATCTGCGTATTGCGCCGAACCTGTGGGCGGGCGTGGGGCTGGTGCGCGGCGGGGCCGGGACGGCGCTGGTCGGCAATCCGCGGCAGGTGGCAGAACGCATTCGTGAATATCAGGCGCTCGGTATCACCAACTTTATCTTCTCCGGCTACCCGCATCTGGAAGAAGCCCATCGTTTCGCTGACCTGGTCATGCCGCTATTGCCGCTGGCAGGCCACGATCAGCCGAAGGCGCGTAGCGTCAATACCGGCCCGTTTGGCGAAACCATCGGCGGCGATAAGCGTCCGGTGAAACAGGTCAGCGCAAGCTGAGGAGGCGCGTATGTTACACCGATTTGTGAAGGCGGTGGGCTATGCAAACTGAACCGCACGTGGTGATTGTCGGCGGCGGATTTAGCGGTGCGGCGGTGGCTATTCATCTCCTGCGCCTGGCGCCGGTTGGCGTGCGGGTCACGCTGCTGGAGCCGCGCGAGGTGCCCGGCGCGGGCGTGGCCTACTCCACGACCGAACCGAGCCATCGGATTAACGTTCCTGCCGCGCGGATGCAGCTTGCCGGTGAAGAGGAGGGCGCGTTCGACCGCTGGTACCGCAGCCAGCCTGCTTTTGCAGAAGATCCGCAGGCGCTGCTGGAGGATGGCGCGGTCTATCCGCAGCGCGGTCAGTTTGGCCGCTATGTCGCCCAGCGTTTCGCCGAGGAGGCGCGCGCCAGCGGCGGGCGGCTGAAGCATCTGCGCGAGCAGGCGCTGAGCGTTAATCATGGTGAAGTTATCACCGACGGCGGGCGTCGGCTGCAGGCCGATCTGCTGGTGCTGGCCATCAGCCATCCGCCGCCCTCGCTGCCGACGCTGGCGACGCCGTTCGCAACGCATCCGGCGCTCATCGCTAACCCCTGGCGAGCGGGCGTGCTGGCAACTATCGCCCCGGAAGCGAGCGTCGCGGTCATGGGCACCGGCCTGACGATGGCGGACACCGTCGCGACCCTGACGCGTCTGGGCCATCGGGGGCCGATCGCGGCATTTTCACGCCGCGGGCTGCTGTCCCGCAGCAACCTCAGCGGCAGTAGTGAACCCTGGCCTGGCGAATACGATCGCGGAACGCTGCGCCAGCGGCTGCGGCAAATCCGTCTGGATATCGAGCGCGCGGCGGAGCAGGGACAGGCCTGGCAGGTGGTGCTGGACGCGGTGCGTAATCAGGGGCAGAGCATCTGGCAGGGGCTGACGCTGGCCGATCGCCAGCGTTTCCTGCGTCATTTGCGCAGCTACTGGGACGTTCACCGCTACCGTATCGCTCCGCAGGTCGCCGGGGTTCTTGAGCAGCGCCAGCGCGACGGCAGCCTGCGGGTGCTGGCGGCCAGGCTGACGGCGCTGGAAGGCGACGCGCAAAAGCTGGCGCTAACCCTGGCTCCCCGGCGCGGTGAAACGCTGCGGGTGAGCGCTGACCACTTTATTTTAACCACCGGCCCGGCGCACGGCGGGTTGACCGACAGCCAGCCGCTGCTGCGTCAGCTAAGCCAGCGTGGGCTGATTCGCGCCGATGCGTTCGGCCTTGGCCTGGACGTCGATCGCCGCTCGCGGGCGATAGGCCGGGAAGGGCGGATTACGCCCAATCTGCTGGTTTCCGGACCCGCCGCGCGGGCCTGTTTCGGAGAATTAATGGGGCTGCCGCAGGTGGCCGACCATGCCGCCGCCGTGGCCGACGAAGCGCTGCGGACCCTGGGTGTCAAACAATCCGCCCGATGTCCGGCGTTCTGAACGCCTTTTATCCCCTGATTCCTTTAATGATTATGCGTGCGTCCCGACAGCGGGGCGCGCCGTGGAGAGTGCGATGTCATCACAACGTGAAATTCGTCTGAACGCTTTTGATATGAACTGCGTCGGCCATCAGTCGCCGGGGCTGTGGGCCCATCCGCGCGACCGCTCCTGGCAGTATAAAGACCTCGAGTATTGGGTCGACCTGGCGCGTCTGCTGGAGCGGGGCAAGTTTGACGGGCTATTTATCGCCGATGTGCTGGGCGTCTATGACGTGCTGAACGGCAACGGCGATGCGGCGATCCGCCAGGCGGCGCAGGTGCCGGTCAACGATCCGCTGGCGCTGATTACGCCGATGGCGCTGGTGACGGAGCATCTGGGATTCGGCCTGACCGCTTCGCTCTCTTTTGAGCATCCCTATCCGTTCGCCCGCCGTCTTTCAACCCTCGACCATCTGACGAAGGGGCGAGTGGGCTGGAATATCGTGACCTCCTATCTTGAGAGCGGGGCGCGTAATATTGGCCAGAAAGCGCAGACCGACCACGACGCCCGCTACGACTACGCCGATGAATATCTGGAGGTGGTCTATAAGCTTCTGGAGGGGAGCTGGGAGGATGGCGCGGTGCTGCGCGACAGGGAACGTAAGATCTTCAGCGATCCGCGAAAAATTCACCCGATTAACCATCAGGGGAACTTCTTCTCGGTGCCGGGGATCCACCTCTGCGAGCCGTCGCCGCAGCGTACGCCGGTGCTCTATCAGGCTGGCGCCTCCAGCCGCGGCAAGCAGTTCGCCGCCGGCCACGCGGAGTGCGTATTTGTCGGCGCGCCGTCGAAAGTGCTGCTGAAAAAGACGGTGGCGGATATTCGCCGTCGCGCCGGGGAAGCCGGGCGCGATCCGCGCAGCATCCTGATCTTCAATATGCAGACGGTCATCGTCGGCGAAACCGACCGTGAAGCTCAGGCTAAATGGCAGGAGTATAAACCGTACGTCAGCTACGAAGGGGCGCTGGCGCTGCTCTCCGGCTGGACCGGCATCGACCTTGGTCAGTATCAGCCGGATCAGGTGCTGGAGTATCTGCATACCAACGCGATTCAGTCGATGGTAGAGGCGTTTTCCACCGCCGATCCGAACAGCCAGTGGACCGTGCAGAAGCTGGCGGACTGGGCGGGGATCGGCGGCTTCGGGCCGCTGGTGGTCGGCAGCCCGCAGACGGTCGCCGATGAGCTGCAGTCCTGGGTCGAAGAGACCGACGTCGATGGGTTTAATCTCGCCTATGCGGTGACCCACGAAACCTTCCGCGACGTGGTGGATTTGCTGGTTCCGGAGCTGCAAAAGCGCGGCGTGTTTAAGCAGGAGTATCGCGAGGGAACCCTGCGCGAGAAGCTGTTTGGCGCCGGCCCGCGGCTGGCTGCGCCGCATCCGGGCGCAGGCTATCGCTACGGCGCGCAGGTCGCGGTCGGACGTGAAGAGAAGGTGAGTTAATTTTGCCGGTCCCTCTCTCCCCGAAGGGTGAGGGGCTGTACTGTGGGGCGGGAGGTTTTTCCCGGAGGCGGCGCTTGACGCGCCTGTCCGGGCTACGGGTCCACCACCCTCTGCGGGCCGGTAGCCCGGGTAAGGCGCCTGCGCGCGACCCGGGAAGGGAAGGCTTACTGTTTATCCAGCGACCAGGTCGCGCTGCGAACATCGACTTTCACCGGCAGCAGGCCGATACGGGTGAAGGTATCCGCCAGCGCCTGCTGTTCGTTATAGACCGCAGGCGTCATACGCTCGGCGCCATAAGGCAGACGCGCCAGCGTCTTCAGCCAGATAGCCTTATCCAGCCCGGTTGAGGTGGAGAGGATCCCGGCGGCATCGTCCTGATGACCGTTGGCCCATTCGCTCAGTTTACCCAGCTCATCCACCACCTGCTTTGCGGTATCCGGATAGGTGTCGGCAAATTTGCGGCTGGCCAGGTAGAAGGTGTAGTGCGGCACCAGCCCTTCGGCATTGCCAATCTGTCGCGCTTTGGCGTTCGTTTCCACTTCGGCGAGGAACGGATCCCAGATAACCCAGGCGTCAATGGCGCCGCGCTGGAAGGCGGCACGGGCGTCAGCAGGCGGCAGATAGACCGGCGTGATATCTTTATAGCTCAGCCCGGCTTTCTCCAGCGCGGTCACCAGCAGGTAGTTTACGTCGGAGCCTTTATTGAGCCCCACACGCTTGCCCTTAAGATCGGCCACGCTCTTAATTGCCGAGTTTTCCGCCACCACGATGGCCTCGGTTTTTGGGTTCGCCGGGGAGTGGGCTAAATAGACCAGATCCGCCTGCGCCGCCTGAGCAAAGGCCGGCGGCGCATCGCCGGTGGCGGCGAGGTCGATGCTGCCGACGTTCAGCCCTTCCAGCATCTGCGGCCCGGCGGGAAATTCAATCCAGCGGACGGCGATACCCTGCTTTTTGAAGCTTTCATCGAGGGTGCCGCGATATTTAAGCAGCGCGAAGATATTGGCTTTCTGATAACCGATATTCACGGTCTCCGGCGCTTTCGCCAGCGCGGAAGCGGATAAGCCTGCCAGCAGTAGCAGCAGCGCCGGGCGGGATAATCTGAGCATGATTTGTTCTCCTTGAGCGGTTTTTCCGCAAGGTAACAAATCGTCTTTATAACTAATAAATAACTAAATTATCATTTATATAACATAAATGAAGGAGGAGGGCAGGGAAAGGAAGCCCGGCATGCCGCAGCATACCGGGAGGGGGCATTAATCGCAGGCGACAATCTTCATTGCCAGGCCGCCGCGCGAGGTTTCGCGATATTTGGCGTTCATATCTTTGCCCGTTTCGTACATGGTCTCGATGACTTTATCGAGGCACACCCGCGGCTCGCTGGTGCGGCGCAGGGCCATACGCGCGGCGTTGACCGCCTTGACCGCAGCGATAGCGTTACGCTCGATGCAAGGCACCTGCACCTGGCCGGCAACCGGATCGCAGGTGAGGCCGAGGTTGTGCTCCATACCAATTTCCGCCGCGATGCATACCTGACCCGGGCTGCCGCCAAGCAGTTCAGCCAGTCCGGCCGCCGCCATTGAACAGGCTACGCCGACTTCACCCTGGCAGCCCACTTCGGCACCGGAAATTGAGGCGTTCATCTTATAGAGCGAGCCAATGGCGCTGGTGACCAGCATATAGCGCGCCAGCGAATTGGCGTTCACTTTGCGGATGAACTTGTCGTAGTAGGCCAGCACCGCAGGTACGATACCGCAGGCGCCGTTGGTCGGCGCGGTCACGACGCGTCCGCCGGCGGCGTTCTCTTCGTTAACCGCCAGGGCGAACATGTTAATCCAGTCAACGACCGCCATCGGGTCGCTGTTGGTGTTGTCCTGGCTTACCAGCATCCGGCGCAGCGCGGCGGCGCGACGCGGCACCCGCAGCTTGCCCGGCAGAACCCCCTCGGTGGTGATGCCGCGCTCAATTCCGCTGCTCATCACTTCCCAGACCGCGGCAAAATGCTGCTCCAGCGCTTCTTTACTGTGCAGCGCCAGCTCGTTTTGCATCATCAGGCCGGAGAGCGATAGCCCGCTTTCGCGGCAGTGGCGCTGCAGATCGGCGGCGTTTTTATACGGATAAGGGACCGCGACCGGCGCTTCGGCGGTCACGCCGAAATGGTCTTCATCGACGATAAACCCGCCGCCGATGGAGTAGTACGTCTGGCTGTAGAGAACCTTCTCGCCGCCGAGGGCGGTAATACGCATGCCGTTTTCATGCCGCGACAGGTTGTCGGCGTGGAAATTCATGCACTGATCGACCGGGAACGCCACTTCCTGCTGGCCGTTCGCCAGCATCAGGCGGCCATGGGTGTTAACGTCCTGGATAAAGCCGGGAATCGCGTCGATGTCGACGGTATCCGGCAGGTTGCCCGCCAGGCCCATAATAATTGCGATGTCGGTATGGTGGCCTTTACCGGTCAGGGAAAGGGATCCGTAGACATCGACGACGACTTTGGTTACCTCGGGAAGCAGCCCGCGCTCAATAAGATCGTCCGTGAATTGTTTGCCCGCTTTCATCGGTCCAACGGTGTGGGAGCTGGAAGGGCCAATGCCGATTTTAAAAATATCGAATACGCTGATCATGATGCATCCAGTGCTGTCGGGAGGCGCGCCGCCGTTAAGCGGCGCGGGGGATATTAGCTAAACAGAGAGTAGAAAATCGCGGAGATAGCAATCAGGCCCATAATCACTACGAATACGTTGCTGACGTGGCCGCTGTATTTGCGCATCGCCGGGACTTTCTGAATCGCGTACATCGGCATCAGGAACAGAATCATCGCGATAATCGGGCCGCCCAGGGTTTCGATCATCCCAAGGATGCTGGGGTTCAGCGTCGCCACAATCCAGGTGGTGACCAGCATGAACAGGGCGGTGATTTTGTTCAGTTTATTGATTTCGATGGACTTGCCTTTACCGCGCAGGGATTTAATCACCATGCCGTTAAAGCCTTCGCGAGCGCCCAGGTAGTGGCCAAGGAAGGATTTAGTGATGGCGATCATCGCAATGATCGGCGCCATCCAGGCGATGATCGGCGCGTTAAAGTGATTCGCCAGGTAAGACAGAATCGAGATGTTCTGATCTTTCGCCGCCGCCAGATCCGCCGGGGAGAGGCTCAGTACGCAGCTGAAGACGAAGAACATGACGGTCAGCACCATCATGATGTGCGCTCGGGCCAGAATGCTGGAACATTTTTTCTCTGCGCCCTGGCCGTACTCTTCGCGTTTCGCCACGGCGAAGGAGGAGATGATCGGCGAGTGGTTAAAAGAAAACACCATCACCGGAATCGCCAGCCACAGGGTCATCCACAGGCCGTTGCCGGTCGCGGTCGCGCTGCTCAGGGAGAGGGTTTCCAGCGCCGCGCCGTTCCACTGCGGGATCAGATAAAAGGCCAGAATCATCAGCGCGACCACAAACGGGAACACCAGCACGCTCATCGCTTTCACAATCATCTGCTCGCCGAAGCGCACGATGGTCATCATGCCGACAATCAGAATCAGGGAAAGAATGGCGCGAGGCGGCGGCGTGATATGCAGCTGGTGCAGCATAAAGCTTTCCACGGTGTTGGTGATCGCCACGCTGTAGACCAGCAGAATCGGGTAGATGGCGAAGAAGTAGAGCAGGGTAATCAGCTTACCTGCGCCAACGCCGAAATGCTCTTCGACCACTTCGGTGATGTCTTCGCCCGGATTCTTACCGGACAGCACGAAACGGGTCATCCCGCGGTGGGCGAAGAAGGTCATCGGGAAGGCCAGAATCGCCATGATGATCAGCGGGATCATGCCGCCGACGCCGGCGTTGATCGGCAGAAACAGGACGCCCGCGCCGATAGCCGTGCCGTACAGGCCCAGCATCCACATGGTGTCCGTCTTACGCCAACCGCTACGGGTAGCATCCGAAACGATGGTGCTGGTTTGAGTGGTTTCCATCTGTATCTCCTGGAGGAAGCAACAAAATCTATTGAATAAAAAAGACCAAATAATATGAAATTCGTTTGTTTACGGTTTTTTAGGCATTTTCTCCGTAACAATTGGTGCGGGAAGATACATTTATATGGTGAATGCATCAGTGATCGCGATCTCAAATGCAATAATCCACTTTAAATGTAAGCAATTTTAGTCCAACAGCCTGTTTCTGGTGATCAGCCAGAGATTTGTGGCGCGGAGGCTATCATTTTCAGCATATGAGAGAATAGTGGCGCGACGTAATAACGAGGTTTTTACTGTAAAAATGCGAAGTTCTCGACGTTTTTACGTTAAAAGGCGTTTTTCCTGGTGATATTTATTGCAGTTTTTGGAAACGCAAACGATTGGCTTTTGTAAAGGCGATGCTAAAAATTCATAAAAGGAATGATTTATCTGGAAAGCATACGGGCGAATGGATAAGCGAAAAAGCGGAGAAAGAGTGCGGCCCGGGCGGGGAGAAATAGCCCGGGGGCGTAAGCCGCCGCCCGGGAGAAGAGCAGAAGAGAACTCAGGAACAGATTTCGTAGCAGGGGATGTAAGCGGTGCCGCCCGGCAGCTTCATACGATGCTGGGCCACAAAGCCCTGCAGCAGATCGTCCATGCGGCGCATCATTGCCGGGTCGCCGTGAATCTTATACGGACCGAATTTCTCGATAGCCTGGATACCCACCTCTTTAACGTTACCGGCGACGATACCGGAGAAGGCGCGGCGGAGATCCGCTGCCAGCACTTCCACGGGCTGGTCCGGATAGAGTTTAAGGTTGGCCATATTCTCATGGGTCGGATCGAACGGCATCTGCAGGTCCGGCGCAATGCGCATCGACCAGTTGAAGCTATAAGCGTCGCCGGTCTCGCGGCGATTCTCTTTCACCATCGGCATCGCTTTTTTCATCTGCCGGGCCACTTCCGCGGCGTCGTCAACGATAATGCGATAGTGACGACGGGCGGCTTCACCCAGCGTATGGACGATAAACTCGTCCAGCACGCGGAAATAATCGGCACTCTCTTTTGGCCCGGTGAGAATCAGCGGTAGAACCTGCGATTTGTTCGACGGGTGCATCAAAATGCCCAGCAGATAGAGCAGTTCTTCCGCCGTGCCCACGCCGCCCGGGAAGATGATGATGCCGTGGGCGATACGTACGAACGCCTCCAGACGTTTTTCGATATCCGGCATGATGATCAGTTCGTTCACCAGCGGATTCGGCGGCTCGGCGGCGATAATCGACGGCTCGGTCATCCCGATAAAGCGGCTGTCTCTGTAACGCTGCTGCGCGTGGCCGACGGCGGCGCCTTTCATCGGCGCTTCCATCGCGCCCGGTCCACAGCCGGTGCAGATGTTAAGCTCGCGCAGACCCAGCTGGGTGCCAACGCGGCGGGCGTACAGATATTCGTTTTCGTTAATCGAGTGGCCGCCCCAGCAGACAATCATATTTGGCGCTTCGCCAACGTGCAGGGCGCGGGCGTTACGCAAAATGGAGAAGACCAGGTTGGTGATATGCACCGAGCTTTCAAGATCGAGGTTCGGGAAGCGGACGGTGTTGTGGATCTGGCCGTAGACGAACAGGATATCGCGCAGTACGGCAAACAGGTTGGCCTGCAGGGAACGGATAATACGCCCGTCAACGAAAGCGTCTTCCGGCGGGTTGATCAGTTCCAGCTTCACGCCGCGTTCGCGACGCAGCACGTTAATATCGAAGTTTTCAAAACGAGACAGAAGCTCCTTGCTGTTATCGGTCAGGCTCCCCGAGTTGAGCACAGCAAGCGAGCAGTTGCGAAAGAGTTGATACAGGTCACTGCTGGCGGTGCGTTTAAGCATATCCACTTCCAGCTGCGACAGCATATCCATTGAACCAAGCGGGCTAACGTGTGTAATCAAGTGAACTCCTTACAGGACGATTATCGTCTTCCTGTGATTACAATAGCCCTGCTGATGGCGTTTTCACAACCTTGCGCGCGGGTTAACGCACGCAAATTGTGAAAATGTTGATTATTGACGGGCGAGGCGACCGGTGGCCGGCACAAAATCGGTATTGCTGCGCCACGGGTTGATGTCCAGACCGCCGCGTCGCGTGTAGCGCGCATAAACCGAAAGGGCTTCCGGCTGGCAGAAACGCTGAATATCGTTAAAGATGCGCTCTACGCACTGCTCGTGGAATTCGTTGTGATGGCGGAATGACACCAGATAGCGCAGCAGCTTTTCGCGATCGATTTTCGCCCCGCGATACTGGATTTGCACCGACCCCCAGTCTGGCTGGTGGGTAATCAGGCAGTTGGACTTCAGCAGATGGCTGACCAGGGTCTCTTCGACCACTTTGCCGGCCGCGGCGTCCTGCAGGTAATCGGCGCTGAACTGGTAATTATCGATTTCAATATCCTGGTCGTCGATGCAGGTGCCATGCAGATGAGCGACCGGCTGGCCTTCGAGCTCATCGAGGCGATACAGCGCTACCTTCACTTCTCCTTGCGCACAGGCGCTGAGATCGCGCGCCAGCGTCGCCTCGACCGCCTGCCAGTCGGCAAAGCGCGTCTGGTTAAAGCTGTTGAGATAGAGCTTAAAGCTTTTTGATTCCACCAGGTTTACGGTGGTATCGCTGAGCTCCACGTGGCCCACGGCGACCTGCGGCAGGCCTTTGGCGTTCAGCCAGGAGAGCTCATACAGCGTCCAGATATCGGCGCCGTGAAACGGCAGGTTATCGGCGTGCAGATCCAGCGGGTCGCGGTTCAGGCTGCGCGGGACGCCCTGAAGCAGGCTGGCGTCGTAGGTATCGCGGTAATCGGTTGATTTTCCGAGCGTCAGGCCGGCCAGCGCCTGATGATTATCGTAAGAAGACATGTTTCACCATAGTTAAAGCGGTTACACTATATGCCAAGTGTATCCTGTCTAACGTGAAGAGAGAAACCGGTGGACCAGCAAACCGCAGAAGCGCTACAAGCATTTACCCAACGTTATTGTGAGGCGTGGCAGCAGCAGCGCTCCAGCCTGCCGCGCAGCGAAGAGCTTTACGGTATCCCGTCGCCGTGCGTCAACGGCACGGATGATGACGGCGTTTTCTGGCAGCCGCAGCCGTTTTCATTAGAACAAAACATTCACGCGGTTGAACGGGCGCTGGAGATTGTGGTACAACAACCGCTTCATGCTTATTATACCACTCAGTTTGCCGGTGATATGCAGGCGCGTTTTGCCGATGAAACCATGACGCTGCTGCAAACCTGGAGCCCGGATGATTTCCAGCGGGTGCAGGAGAATCTGATTGGTCATCTGCTGGTGCAAAAGCGTTTGAAGCTGTCGCCCACGCTGTTTATCGCCACGCTGGACAGCGAGCTGGAGGTCATTTCGGTCTGTAATATGAGCGGTGAAGTGATCAAAGAGACCCTCGGCACCCGAAAACGGACGACCCTTTCTCCCTCGCTTGCGGGTTTCCTTAATTCCCTTAAGCCAGTTCTGTAATCCACAGTACCCAAACTTTTGTGAGAGATCTCTTACAAGACCTGTAAGAGATCGTCATCATTTAAGCCGATCCTTCAGGCGGCGTATTTTAAGAAATATAATATTTTTCAAGTGATTAATGATTTTCTCATTAAGGATACTGACGATTAATCTTAAGATATTGCCTTAACAAGGGTTGTAAGACAGGGCGGAATCAGGGATTCTATACGCATCGACAGGGAGTTGATAAACGAAGTGAACATCAGGATGATGACGCTTCTGCAGGACCCGCCGGGATGGCGTTGCAAGGACAGGCTTCAGGATGAAGCACAGGATAACGCGGGATTGCGTAAAAGGACACCTCCAGGAAGGAGAACGAGAGCCGAGCGGGACGTTCGGTGGATCAGGAAGATCAGGATAGACTTAAGGATGAGTTATTTCGCATCGGGGTGGTGTGAAAGCAGGATGCAACTGTTTATGGATGAACATGGTCAGGAGACCTCAGGAAAAGTTTTCAAGGACGAGCAGGGAGCACCAATGTAGCTGGATTGCTGCAAAACGAACCGGGAGCACTGTTTTATACAGTGCTCCCTTTTTTTATTTCTCGTCTGAATTTGCTATTCTGCGCCGGTTTTTAACTCACCGAGGTTTCCCATGACTCTTGACCATCGCGTGCGCGAGCGCCTGCTCGCCATTGAAGCGCTGCTGCGCGAAACGGAACACTGGCAGGATAGTGCCCCCGATAGCCGCGCGTTTGCCAGCGAACAGCCGTTTTGCCTCGACACCATGGAGCCGATTGAATGGCTGCAGTGGGTATTGATTCCGCGTATGCGCCAGCTGCTGGAAAGCGGAATGCCGCTGCCGCAGAACTTCGCCGTTGCCCCCTATTATGAGATGGCCCTCGATAACGCTCACCCCGTACGCGAGCGGTTGCTGGCCGAACTGGTCCTGCTGGATGCGCTGTTTGCCGGCGGCGAAGCCTGATGCTGGAAATTTTATATCAGGACCGTTGGCTGGTCGCGGTAAACAAACCTTCGGGCTGGCTGGTACACCGTAGCTGGTTGGATCGTGATGAAAAAGTGGTGGTAATGCAGACCGTGCGCGACCAGATAGGCCAGCACGTGTTCACCGCCCATCGTCTCGACAGGCCGACGTCCGGCGTGCTGTTGATGGGGCTATCGAGCGAAGCGGGAAGATTGCTGTCGCAGCAGTTCGAGCAGCATCAAATGCAGAAACGCTATCATGCGATCGCTCGCGGCTGGCTCAACGACGAAGCGGTGCTTGATTATCCGCTGGTTGAGGAGCTGGATAAAATCGCCGATAAGTTCGCTCGCGAAAATAAAGATCCGCAGCCGGCGGTGACGCATTATCGCGGCCTGGCGACGGTAGAGATGCCGGTGGCGACCGGACGTTACCCCACGACCCGCTATAGCCTGGTGGAACTGGAACCGAAAACCGGACGTAAACATCAGCTGCGTCGCCATCTTGCCCATCTTCGCCATCCGATTATCGGCGATAGCAAACATGGCGATTTGCGGCAGAATCGCAGCGCGGCGGAACATTTTGGCTGCGATCGGCTGATGCTGCACGCCAGTCAGCTCTCGTTAACGCATCCCTTTACCGGCGAACCGCTGGTCATTCGCGCCGGTCTTGACGACGTCTGGATGCGCGCGCTGTCGCAGTTTGGCTGGCGCGGCCTTCTCCCGCTAAATGAAAGGGTTGAGTTTGCCGACGACTGCGGTCAGGATGAAGAGATACAGGTCAATTCAGGGAGCTAGTCATGGCGGAAGTCGGAATTTTTGTCGGTACAATGTATGGAAATTCGCTCCTGGTCGCCGAAGAGGCGCAGGCTATTTTGAGCGGGCTGGGTCATCAGGCGAAAGTCTTTGAAGATCCTGAAGTCAAAGACTGGGAGTCATATACCGGGAAATATGCGCTGGTGGTGACTTCGACCACCGGGCAGGGTGATTTACCGGACAGCATTGTGCCCTTGTACGAAGGCATCAAAGATATGTATCAGCCGCATTTACGCTATGGCATTATCGCCCTGGGCGATAGCACCTACGCCAACTTCTGCGGCGGCGGTTTGAAGTTTGATGCGTTATTGCAGGAGCAGGGCGGCACGCGCGTGGGCGATATGCTGATGATTGACGCCAGCGAAGATCCGGAACCCGAAAGCGTCTCTAACCCATGGGTAACGCAGTGGGCGACGCTGCTTGACTAAAAAGTTTCGCCCTCTCCCTACAATAGAGGGCGCCCCTTTTATTACTGATGTTCAATGCCAGTGCCAGATTAACGGTCAAAAAGATCGTACCAATTCTCCGCGCGGCTGGCTTCGGGCATTTGCCTTAAAACCTGTGTTATGCCAGGGTCTTTACCGGGCTATTTCACGGGGTCAAGAGAGTTGATTCACACTCCTGTCTTTTGTACCGCCCTCTCCACCTCTCAACGGGCGCGGTTTTTCATTTCCGTGAACCATCCCCCATCTCGTTAGGCATACGCCATAAATCAGATTTGCTCAGCCAGTGAAAGCTGTGTATTTGCACGGTGAGCCCGGCAGCCCCTCTTTTTATACTTTCCCTGCCAGTTCCCAATGCAGTGCCAGATATAACGAAAACAATGAAAAACACTAACACGTCATTCTGAGTACCCTACAGGTTGTGCTGTTCAGAATGAACGTAGCTAACGCTATGATTCAGGAGTGCAACAATGAGTTCATTAAGTCAGGCGGCGAGCGGCGCTGAAAAGCGCACTAATGCTCGCTACTGGATAGTGGTGATGCTGTTTATCGTCACATCCTTCAACTACGGCGACCGCGCCACCTTATCCATTGCCGGATCGGAGATGGCCAAAGATATTGGTCTTGACGCCGTTGGCATGGGTTATGTTTTCTCCGCCTTCTCATGGGCCTACGTTATCGGTCAGATCCCAGGCGGCTGGCTGCTTGACCGCTTCGGTTCAAAACGCGTCTATTTCTGGTCCATTTTTATCTGGTCCATGTTTACCCTGCTGCAGGGCTTCGTCGATATCTTCAGCGGCTTCGGCATTATCGTCGCGCTGTTTACCCTGCGTTTCCTTGTCGGCCTAGCCGAAGCGCCATCTTTCCCCGGAAACAGCCGTATCGTCGCGGCATGGTTCCCGGCGCAGGAGAGGGGCACCGCGGTGGCTATCTTTAACTCCGCGCAATACTTTGCCACCGTTATTTTTGCGCCAATCATGGGTTGGCTGACCCATGAGGTGGGCTGGTCGCACGTGTTCTTCTTTATGGGCGGCCTCGGGATTATCATCAGCTTTGTCTGGCTGAAGGTCATTCATGAACCCAATCAGCATCCGGGCGTGAACCAAAAAGAGCTGGATTACATCGCCGCAGGCGGCGCGCTGATCAACATGGATCAGGCGGCGGCCAAAGCCAAAGTGCCGTTTAGCGTAAAATGGGGGCAAATTAAGCAGCTGCTGGGTTCCCGCATGATGATTGGCGTCTATATCGGACAGTACTGCATCAACGCTTTAACCTATTTCTTTATCACCTGGTTCCCGGTTTATCTGGTGCAGGCGCGCGGCATGTCCATTCTGAAAGCCGGTTTTGTCGCTTCGGTGCCGGCTATCTGCGGCTTCGCGGGCGGCGTGCTCGGCGGGATTATTTCCGACTGGCTGATGCGGCGTACCGGCTCGCTGAACATCGCGCGTAAAACGCCGATCGTGATGGGGATGCTGCTGTCGATGGTGATGGTGTTCTGTAACTACGTCAACGTGGAGTGGATGATCATCGGCTTTATGGCGCTGGCCTTCTTCGGTAAAGGCATCGGTGCGCTGGGCTGGGCGGTGATGGCGGATACGGCGCCGAAAGAGATCAGCGGCCTGAGCGGCGGTCTGTTCAACATGTTCGGCAATATCTCCGGCATCGTGACGCCGATTGCGATTGGCTACATCGTTGGCACCACCGGTTCGTTTAACGGCGCGCTGATTTATGTAGGGGTCCATGCGCTGGTGGCGGTGCTGAGCTATCTGGTTCTGGTCGGCGATATTAAGCGTATTGAACTGAAACCTGTGGCAGGACAATCATCATGACAACGCAATCGAGCCCCGTCATCACGGACATGAAGGTTATCCCGGTGGCCGGGCAGGACAGTATGCTGCTCAATATCGGCGGTGCCCATAACGCGTACTTTACCCGTAATATCGTGGTGCTGACCGACAGCGCCGGCAATACCGGCGTCGGCGAAGCGCCCGGCGGCGAGGTGATTCATCAGACGCTGGTGGAGGCGATCCCGATGGTTTTGGGGCAGGAAATCGCCCGCCTGAATAAAGTGGTTCAGCAGGTGCATAAAGGCAACCAGGCCGCGGATTTTGACACCTTTGGTAAAGGCGCCTGGACGTTCGAACTGCGGGTGAACGCGGTGGCGGCGCTGGAGGCTGCACTGCTGGATCTGTTGGGCAAGGCGCTCAACGTGCCGGTTTGCGAACTGCTGGGACCGGGTAAGCAGCGCGATGCGGTAACCGTGCTGGGCTACCTGTTCTACGTGGGCGATCGTACGAAGACCGATCTGCCCTATCTGGAAAGCACGCCGGGCAGCCACGCGTGGTATCGCCTGCGTCATCAGGAAGCGCTGAACAGCGAGGCGGTGGTGCGGCTGGCGGAAGCCGCGCAGGATCGCTACGGCTTTAAAGATTTCAAACTCAAGGGCGGCGTGCTGCCCGGCGAGCAGGAGATCGAAACCGCCCGCGCGCTGAAGAAGCGTTTCCCGGATGCGCGCATTACGGTCGACCCTAACGGCGCCTGGCTGCTGGATGAAGCCATCGCCCTGTGCAAAGGGCTGAACGATGTGCTGACCTACGCCGAAGACCCCTGCGGCGCCGAGCAGGGCTTTTCCGGCCGCGAAGTGATGGCGGAGTTTCGCCGCGCCACCGGTTTGCCGGTGGCAACTAACATGATCGCCACCAACTGGCGCGAAATGGGCCATGCGGTGATGCTGAACGCCGTGGATATTCCGCTGGCCGATCCGCACTTCTGGACCCTGTCCGGCGCGGTGCGCGTGGCGCAGCTGTGCGATGACTGGGGCCTGACCTGGGGCTGCCATTCCAATAACCACTTTGATATTTCACTGGCCATGTTCACCCACGTAGGCGCGGCGGCGCCGGGTAACCCCACGGCCATTGATACCCACTGGATTTGGCAGGAGGGAGATTGCCGCCTGACTAAAAATCCGCTGGAGATTAAGCACGGAAAAATTGCCGTTCCGGACGCGCCAGGGCTTGGCGTTGAGCTGGACTGGGATCAGGTACAGAAAGCGCATGAGGCGTATAAAAAGCTGCCCGGCGGCGCGCGTAATGACGCAGGCCCAATGCAGTACCTGATCCCCGGATGGACTTTTGACCGTAAACGCCCCGTTTTCGGCCGTCACTGATTTGAATAAGGACTAAATTATGAGCGCACAATTTTCGACCCCCGTTGTTTCTTCTATGCAGGTCATTCCGGTCGCGGGCCACGACAGCATGCTGATGAACCTGAGCGGCGCGCACGCCCCGTTCTTCACGCGCAATATCGTGGTGATCAAAGATAATTCCGGCCATACCGGCGTCGGTGAAATCCCCGGCGGAGAGAAAATCCGCACCACCCTGGAGGACGCGATCCCGCTGGTGGTCGGTAAGACGCTGGGTGAATACAAAAACGTGCTGACCGCCGTGCGCAATACTTTCGCCGACCGCGACGCCGGTGGACGCGGTTTGCAGACCTTCGATCTGCGTACCACAATTCACGTAGTGACCGGGATCGAAGCGGCGATGCTTGACCTGCTGGGCCAGCATCTGGGCGTGAACGTGGCGTCTCTGCTGGGCGATGGCCAACAGCGCAGCGAAGTGGAAATGCTCGGCTACCTGTTCTTCGTCGGCAACCGTAAAGCCACGCCGCTGCCGTATCAGAGCCAGCCGGATGACAAATGCGACTGGTATCGCCTGCGTCATGATGAAGCGATGACCCCGGATGCGGTGGTGCGCCTTGCGGAAGCGGCGTATGAGAAATATGGCTTTAATGACTTTAAACTGAAAGGCGGCGTACTGGCCGGGGAAGAGGAAGCGGAGTCCATCGTTGCGCTGGCGAAGCGCTTCCCGCAGGCGCGCGTGACCCTCGATCCGAACGGCGCGTGGTCGCTGGATGAAGCGATCAAAATTGGCAAATACCTGAAAGGCTCTCTGGCCTATGCGGAAGATCCGTGCGGCGCAGAACAGGGCTTCTCCGGACGCGAAGTGATGGCGGAGTTCCGCCGCGCCACCGGTCTGCCGACGGCGACCAATATGATCGCGACCGACTGGCGTCAGATGGGCCACACGCTGTCGCTGCAGTCCGTCGATATCCCGCTGGCGGATCCGCACTTCTGGACCATGCAGGGTTCCGTCCGCGTGGCGCAGATGTGCCACGAGTTTGGCCTGACCTGGGGCTCGCACTCTAACAACCACTTTGATATCTCGCTGGCGATGTTTACCCACGTGGCGGCGGCAGCGCCGGGTAAAATTACCGCCATCGACACCCACTGGATCTGGCAGGAGGGTAACCAGCGTCTGACCAAAGAGCCCTTTGAAATTAAAGGCGGGATGGTACAGGTACCGGCGAAACCGGGTCTGGGCGTGGAACTCGATATGGATCAGGTGATGAAAGCCCATGAGCTGTACCAGAAACACGGCCTGGGCGCGCGCGATGACGCGATGGGCATGCAGTATTTGATCCCGAACTGGACGTTTGATAACAAGCGTCCGTGCATGGTGCGCTAAAGAAATAGCGGTCCCTTCGGGGGCCGGTTTCCTGCACGGCGTCGGGTAATCGTTCATTTTAAGGACAGCATATGAAGATAGTGATCGCACCGGATTCATACAAGGAGAGCCTGAGTGCGCTGGATGTCGCAACCGCGATAGAACAAGGTTTTCGGGAAATTTACACCGATGCGGAGTACGTCAAGATGCCGGTTGCCGACGGTGGCGAAGGAACCGTTGAAGCCATGGTTGCCGCGACCCAGGGATGCCGGATTGCGGTCACCGTCACCGGTCCGCTCGGTGAACCCGTGGAGGCCTTCTATGGCCTGTCGGGCGATAGGCAGTGCGCATTTATTGAAATGGCGGCGGCAAGCGGCCTGGAGAGCGTACCGCCGGCGCGGCGAAATCCTTTGCTGACCACTTCATGGGGGACCGGCGAGCTGATTCGCCATGCGCTGGATGCCGGAGTGAGTCAAATTATTATCGGCATCGGCGGCAGCGCGACGAACGACGGCGGCGCCGGGATGGTACAGGCGCTGGGGGCGAAACTGCTGACCAAAGATAACCAGCAGATTGCCGCCGGCGGACGCGCGCTGGAGAGCCTCGCGCGCATCGACGTTAGCGAACTTGATCAACGCCTGGCCGGCTGTCGTATTGACGTCGCTTGCGATGTTACCAACCCGCTGACGGGACCACAGGGCGCGACGGCGGTATTTGGGCCGCAGAAAGGGGCGACGGCGGAGATGATCCCCTGCCTGGACAGCGCGCTGGCCCATTTTGCCGATATTATCCATCGCGATTTAGAACTTGATGTGCTGCATCTTGAAGGCGGCGGCGCGGCGGGGGGAATGGGCGCGGGCCTGTACGCCTTTTGTGGCGCAAAGCTGCGGCCGGGCATTGAGATTGTGACCGATGCGCTCCATCTTGCCGATATCGTGGCGGATGCGGACCTGGTGATCACCGGTGAAGGGCGTATCGATAGCCAGACGGTTCACGGCAAAGTGCCAGTTGGCGTGGCGAGGGTGGCAAAACGCTACAACCTGCCGGTCATCGGCATTGCCGGGAGCCTGACGCCTGACGTCGGCGTCGTGCATCAGCACGGCCTGGATGCGGTATTCAGCGTGATTTATTCCGTTTGCACCCTGGAGCAAGCACTGGAAAATGCCGCCGAAAACGTGCGTATGACGGCGAGAAACGTCGCCGCCGTGCTGAAAATGGGCCGGCTATTATAGGTTTTTCCCCGGTCGCGAAGCGCAGACCGGGGCTCGCCTTTTACATCCTCTAAATCCCCAACAGCTTACAGGCTTCGCGCGCGACGTTGTCCATTTCATCCAGCAGCTCCAGAAACTCCGGCTCCATCTCCTCGGCGTCGGTGCCCGCGCGTAGCTGGCTCTCAAGGGTGTGACACAGTTTTTTCAGCCGCGGCACGCCGCTATAGCTACAGCTGCCGTGAAGCTTATGAATGAGATCCAGCACGCCTTCCGGCTGCTCTCCCACCAGCTGTTCTTCTACCTTGTTACGCACCTCCGGCATAAAGGCGAGCAGCATCTGCAGCATTTCCCGCGCCAGATCCGGTTTCATCGCCGCCTGACGCAACGCCAGCTGCCAGTCGAGGGTGATGTCATGGTTAACGGGCGGCTCAACAGGCTCCGCGGCGACCTGCGGCGGTAGCGTCTTTCCCGGCTGGTAGCGCAGCAGCAGGCTGTAGAGCTTATCCTCCTCAATGGGTTTCGCCAGATAGTCGTTCATCCCCGCGCTAAGTAATTTCTCTCGCTGCCCTTCCAGCGCGTGGGCGGTCACGGCGATCACCGGCGTTTGCTGTTGATGAGGGAGCTGGTGAATCAATTCGCAGGCGCGGATCCCATCCATCTCCGGCATCTGAATATCCATCAGAATCAGATCCTGCTGCGTTTCTCTGGCCCGCTCGACGGCGTGCTGGCCGCTGTCGCAGAGGATAACGTGCTGGACTAAATCCTCCAGCAGGGCGCCGATGAGCTTGAGATTCGCCGGATTGTCATCAACGGCCATGACCGTCATCGGAAGCTTCTTACTGTCGGAACGCGGCGGCAGAACCGTCGGCTGCGTCTGGCAGGAGGCCGTCAGCGCCGGCAGTAAGCGCGTTGAGGTCAGTGGCTTAAGCAAACAGGCGGCAATGCCGTCCTGGCGCAGCGTTTCGGCGCTGACCTGAGCGTGGCACGGCAGGGCCAACACCAGATGATCGGCAAGCTTGCTGGCTCTTTCCAGCTTATCGCGATGCTGGCTCAGGTCGCGTATTGATACGGGAATGCCGGCCAGCAGGATGTCGTAGTGAGCATCCGGTAGGGCGGTCATCGTCGGACTGTAAACCACCTCCAGCGGCGTTGTCGCCAGTAGCTCCATCGTACACTGCGCCGCCGCCGCGTTGGCCTCGATATAGGCCAGCTTTTTACCCGCCAGGCACTGGGTTGGCACGCTGTCGGGAACCGCGTTGGGGTTGAGGTCGAGGCTGATATGGAACCAGAACGTCGAGCCGCGATTAGGCTGGCTATGGAAGGAGATATCGCCGCCCATCTCTTTCACCAGCCGCTGGGTGATGACCAGCCCAAGTCCGGTTCCGCCGTGGCGACGGGAGATGCTGGCGTCGGCCTGGCGGAACGCCTGGAACAGACGCGACTGATCGCGTTCAGGAATTCCGATACCGGTATCGTGGATCTGGACTTCGATTTGTACCCTTGAGTTGCTGATGGCGCGCTGTTCCACCAGCACGTCGATATTGCCGTGTTCGGTAAACTTGATGGCGTTGCCCATCAGATTGGTAATAATTTGCTGCAGGCGCAGCGGGTCGCCAATGACGTTATCCGGCACATCGTTTTTGATATTCAGCGTCAGCTCCAGCCCCTTATCGTGCGCCGAGTGCGCCAGCAGCGTGACCACCTCGTCCAGCGAAGTACGCAGCAGGAACGGAATACTCTCCAGAATAAGCTTCCCGGCTTCGAGCTTAGAGAAGTCCAGAACATCGTTAATGATGGCCAGCAGATTATTCGCGGAACGCTCAATGGTAGTCAGGTGATCGCGCTGGGTGGTGTTTAAGTCGGTCTTCAGCGTCAGGCGGGTAAAGCCAATGACGCCGTTGAGCGGCGTGCGCAGTTCATGAGACATATTGGCGAGGAATTCGGATTTGATTCGCGCCGCTTCCTGCGCGCGTTTTTTCGCCAGGTCCAGCTCGACGTTCTGGATTTCCATCTGTTCAAGCGTTTCCCGCAGATCCGATGTCGCCTGATCGACGTTATGCTGCATCTCTTCGTGGTAGGCCGCCAGCGACATAGCCATGGAGTTGATACCGTTTTTCAGCATATCCAGCTCGCCGAGCATAAAGCCTTCGACGCGGCTATCAAGCTGGCCCCGGCGGATGCGGTCAACGGTGTTCACCATATTGCGGATCGGCCCGGTCACGTCGCGCATCAGCCGCCAGCCGAAGATCAGCGCAATACCGATACAGAACAGCATCATCACGCTGGAGATAAAGATCTCTTTGTACTGCTGTAGCCGCACCGATTTGAGATCCATCTCAAGCGCCACGTAGCCCAGCATATTGTCCGGCATCTTGGCATCGCTTCCCGGCGATTCATCCGGTGAATAGCTTTCCGAGATAATAGGGGTACGCAAAATCATCAAATCGCCGTGGCGCACTACGCTCAGGCGGCGGGGAAAGGGTTCCCCTTTTGGCAGCTGAAGCTCGCCGGGATCGAGCTGAAAGTTAGAGGTGACAAACAGCCTGTTGTGCGAGTCGTAGATGGAAATGGCGCGCACAATATCGGAGTGGCGGCGGTGCAGCACGCTGATGAGCTGCCCGATTGACTCGCGGTTTTGCAAATTCATGCCATATTCACTGGAGACCGCCAGCGGTTCGATAATACTGGCGCCGGCATCCTCCAGCTGGCGCTGTAGGTCGTTATAGCGGTGTGCGACGAAGAAAATACTGAGCAGCAGACCGATCAGGACGGTAGGCGCCAGAATAAGAATCATCATGCGGGCACGAAGGCTGTAGTTGGTCATGCGGTTCCATTATGGGAGAATATACACATCATCTTTCAGGAGGCTGGTGCGTTGTCACTCTGGCTCATCCTGACCGAACTCTTATCCAGAGTCAGTATATTTAATTGAGACAAATCTCTACGATGGCGCAATTCTACTCTGCAAAACGGCGTGTGACGACGCGCCAGATCATAACCGTTACAGTAAATGACCTTGACCCCTTCGGCCAGGGCGTTGCGCGTCATCAGGGTAAGGCGCTGTTTATCAGCGGTTTATTGCCACAGGAGCAGGCTGACGTTGTTGTGGTCGAAGATAAAAAACAGTACGCCCGCGCCCAGGTTAAACGCCGTCTTAGCGATAGCCCGCAGCGGCAGGCGCCGCGCTGCCCGCATTTTGGCATCTGCGGCGGGTGCCAGCAGCAGCACGCCAGCATTGAGCTGCAGCAGCAGAGCAAACGCGCCGCGCTCGCGAGGCTGATGAAGCGCGAGGTTGATGACATTATAGCCGGTTCGCCGTGGGGCTATCGCCGCCGGGCGCGTCTGAGCTTGAATTATCAGCCAAAGTCCCAACAATTACAGATGGGCTTCCGCAAGGCTAACGCCAGCGAGATCGTCGATGTGGTGCAGTGCCCCGTTTTGGTGCCCACTCTTGGTGCGCTATTGCCTGCGGTACGTGAATGTCTTAGCGAATTGAAATCGGTGCGTCAGCTTGGCCACGTTGAGCTGGTGCAGGCGGATAACGGCCCGCTGATGGTATTGCGCCATACGGCGGCGCTTCCCGCGGCAGATAAAGAAAAGCTGGAACGTTTTTCGCAATCTCACGGTCTTTCCCTGTACCTCGCCCCGCAAAGCGAGATACTGGAACATATTCGCGGGGAAGCCCCCTGGTATACCTCGGACGGTCTACGCTTAGTGTTCAGTCCGCGCGATTTTATCCAGGTGAACGATGGCGTAAACCAGCTGATGGTGCGCACGGCGCTGGAATGGCTGGATATCCAGCCTCAGGATCGCGTGCTGGACCTCTTTTGCGGCATGGGCAACTTTACCCTGCCGCTGGCGAAGCGTGCGGCGCAGGTGGTTGGCGTTGAAGGGGTTCCCGCGCTGGTGGCGAAGGGCCAGGAGAACGCGGCGTTGAACGGGTTGCATAATGTGACTTTCTTCCATGAAAACCTGGAAGAGGACGTCACCCGCCAGGCGTGGGCGAAGCACGGTTTTGATAAGGTCTTGCTCGACCCGGCGCGCGCCGGCGCGGCGGGCGTAATGTTACATATTATAAAATTAGCGCCGCGTCGGGTGGTGTATGTTTCATGTAACCCGGCGACCCTGGCGCGCGATAGCGACGTTTTATTGCAGGCGGGATATACCATTCAACGCCTGGCGATGCTCGATATGTTCCCGCATACCGGACATCTGGAATCAATGGTGTTGTTTGAGCACAAGAATCATTCAAATCGCAGTGAAGCGGCATCCTCAGAAGCAGGTGACTGAGATAAAAGACGAACGCCAGCGTTGGCGCGGTTTGAAGGATGAAGTGTAAAAGTTGAGGCTTGCCGACTTCGGCAGGCGGTCCCTTAAGGAGAGGACAATGGTTGCGGTAAGAAGTGCACATTTAAATAAAGCTGGTGAATTTGACCCGAAGAAATGGATCGCGAGTCTGGGAATTTCCAGCCAGCAGTCGTGTGAACGCTTAGCCGAAACCTGGGATTATTGTCGAGAGAAAACGCAGGGGCATCCGCAGGCCGATCTCCTGCTATGGCGCGGCGTGGAGATGGTGGAAATTCTCTCCATGTTGAGCATGGATATCGATACGCTGCGCGCGGCGATGCTTTTCCCGCTGGCGGACGGCAACGTCGTCAGCGAAGAGATCATGCAGGAAAGCGTCGGGAAATCGGTCGTCACCCTGATCCACGGCGTGCGGGACATGGCCGCGATACGCCAGCTTAAAGCCACCCATACGGATTCGGTCTCCTCTGAACAGGTGGACAACATTCGCCGCATGCTGCTGGCGATGGTCGATGACTTCCGCTGCGTGGTGATTAAAATCGCCGAGCGCATCGCCCATCTGCGTGAAGTGAAAGATGCGCCGGAAGATGAGCGCGTACTGGCGGCAAAAGAGTGTACCAATATTTACGCGCCGCTGGCCAACCGCCTGGGGATCGGCCAGCTGAAGTGGGAGCTTGAAGATTACTGCTTCCGCTATCTGCATCCGGCGGAATATAAGCGAATCGCTAAGCTGTTACACGAGCGGCGCATCGATCGTGAACATTATATTGATGAATTCGTCAGCCATTTACGCACGGAAATGAAAACCGAGGGCGTCAAGGCTGAGGTCTACGGGCGTCCCAAGCATATCTACAGCATCTGGCGCAAAATGCAGAAAAAACATCTCGCCTTCGACGAGCTGTTTGACGTGCGGGCGGTGCGTATTGTCGCCGAGCGCCTGCAGGACTGCTATGCCGCGCTGGGGATCGTGCATACTCATTACCGCCATCTGCCGGATGAGTTCGATGATTACGTCGCCAATCCCAAGCCTAATGGCTACCAGTCAATTCATACCGTCGTGCTTGGCCCCGGCGGCAAAACCATTGAAATTCAGATCCGTACCCGCCAGATGCATGAAGATGCCGAGCTGGGCGTGGCCGCGCACTGGAAGTATAAAGAGGGCGCCAGCGCAGCGGCCAGCGGCGGGCGCGGCTATGAAGATCGCATTGCCTGGCTGCGTAAACTAATCGCCTGGCAGGAAGAGATGGCCGATTCCGGCGAGATGCTGGATGAGGTGCGTAGCCAGGTCTTTGATGACCGGGTTTATGTCTTTACGCCGAAGGGCGACGTAGTGGATTTGCCTTCGGGTTCGACGCCGCTCGATTTTGCCTACCATATTCACAGCGATGTCGGCCACCGCTGCATCGGGGCGAAAATCGGCGGGCGTATTGTGCCGTTCACCTATCAGCTGCAGATGGGCGACCAGATTGAAATCATCACCCAGAAGCAGCCCAACCCCAGCCGCGACTGGCTGAACCCGAATCTTGGCTACGTCACCACCAGCCGCGGGCGTTCCAAAATTCACGCCTGGTTCCGCAAGCAGGATCGCGACAAGAATATTCTTGCCGGGCGGCAGATCCTTGATGATGAGCTCGAGCATCTGGGCATCAGCCTGAAGGACGCGGAAAAGCATCTGCTGCCGCGCTACAACTTTAACGAGCAGGACGAACTGCTGGCGGCGATTGGCGGGGGCGATATTCGCCTCAACCAGATGGTTAATTTCCTGCAGGCGCAGTTTAATAAACCCAGCGCGGCGGAGCAGGATGCGGCGGCGCTAAAGCAGCTGCAGCAGAAAACCCACGCTCCGCAGAATCGCAGCAAAGACAATGGTCGCGTGGTGGTGGAGGGCGTTGGCAATCTGATGCACCACATTGCGCGCTGCTGCCAGCCGATTCCCGGCGACGAGATCGTGGGCTTTATCACCCAGGGCCGCGGGATCTCGGTGCACCGCGCGGATTGCGATCAGCTCGCGGAGCTACAGTCTCATGCTCCCGAGCGCATCGTTGACGCGGTGTGGGGAGAGAGCTACTCCGCGGGCTACTCGCTGGTGGTGCGCGTCCAGGCCAACGATCGTAGCGGCCTGCTGCGCGACATTACCACCATTCTCGCCAATGAGAAGGTCAACGTGCTGGGCGTTGCCAGCCGCAGCGATACTAAACAGCAGATGGCGACGATCGATATGACCATTGAGATCTACAACCTGCAGGTGCTGGGGCGCGTACTGGCGAAGCTGAATCAGGTACCTGACGTCATCGACGCCCGTCGTCTGCACGGCGGATAAACGCCCACGCTTATGTCAGCCGGGTCAGGCGCTACCGCTACCCGGCATTTTTTATCAGGACAGACTTATGACTCAAATCGAACGCCTCCTCGGTATTATGCGGCGTCTGCGCGATCCGGAAAACGGCTGCCCGTGGGACAAAGAGCAGACCTTTGCCACCATCGCGCCGTATACCCTTGAAGAAACCTATGAAGTGCTCGACGCTATCGCCCGCGAAGATTTTGACGATCTGCGCGGTGAGCTGGGCGACCTGTTGTTCCAGGTCGTCTTCTACGCTCAGATGGCGCAGGAAGAGGGGCGCTTTGATTTTAACGATATCTGCGCCGCCATCAGCGACAAGCTGGAGCGCCGTCATCCGCATATTTTCGGTGAGGCGACCGCCGGTAGCAGCAGCGAAGTGCTGGCCCGCTGGGAGCAGATCAAAAGCGCTGAGCGAGCGGAAAAGTCCCAGCACTCCGCGCTGGACGACATCCCGCATAGCCTTCCGGCGCTGATGCGCGCGCATAAAATCCAGAAACGCTGCTCGGCGGTAGGCTTTGACTGGACATCTCTGGGGCCGGTGCTGGATAAAGTGCACGAAGAAATAGATGAAGTGATGCACGAAGCGCAGCAGGCCGTGGTGGATGAAGCTAAACTGGAGGAGGAAGTGGGCGACCTGCTGTTTGCGACGGTCAATTTATCCCGCCATTTAGGGGTAAAAGCCGAAGTTGCGCTGCAAAAAGCCAACCTGAAGTTTGAGCGCAGGTTCCGCGAAGTTGAGCGGATTGTCGCCGCGCGCGGCCTGGAAATGACCGGCGTTGACCTCGATACCATGGAGCTGGTGTGGCAGGAAGTAAAACGCCAGGAAACTGATCTCTAAAGAGTTTTCGTGATCAAGCGCTATTTGTGTGATTTTTTAAATAACAAGCGCTTGATTTACGTCAAAAACATTTCGCCAAAAGCGGCTATTTTCTCACTCCCTGCGTTTGTGTGGGCCTGATGAAAAGGAGGGATAATGAAAGTTTGTGGCGTCAGTCATGATCGGGTATACTGCTTTCCCGTCCTGGTTATTCCATCGTCTTTTAAACCTAACTTCTCAGGTTCAGCATGACAACGAACTATATTTTTGTGACCGGCGGGGTCGTATCCTCTCTGGGTAAAGGCATTGCCGCAGCTTCCCTCGCAGCCATTCTCGAAGCCCGCGGGCTTAACGTGACCATGATGAAACTGGATCCGTACATCAACGTCGATCCGGGCACCATGAGCCCAATCCAACACGGGGAAGTGTTCGTTACTGAAGACGGCGCTGAAACCGATCTGGACCTGGGTCACTACGAGCGTTTCATTCGCACCAAGATGACCCGTCGCAACAACTTCACCACGGGTCGTATTTACTCTGACGTCCTGCGCAAAGAGCGTCGCGGCGACTATCTGGGTGCCACCGTTCAGGTTATTCCGCACATCACCAACGCGATCAAAGAGCGCGTGCTGGCCGGCGGTGAAGGCCATGATGTGGTGCTGGTTGAAATCGGCGGCACCGTTGGCGATATTGAATCGCTGCCGTTCCTTGAAGCGATTCGCCAACTGGCGGTGGATATCGGTCGTGAAAACGCGCTGTTTATGCACCTGACCCTGGTGCCGTACATGGCCGCCGCGGGTGAAGTCAAAACCAAGCCGACCCAGCACTCCGTTAAAGAACTGCTCTCCATTGGTATTCAGCCTGACATTCTGGTCTGCCGCTCTGATCGCGCTATTCCGGCGAACGAACGTGCCAAAATTGCATTGTTCTGCAATGTGCCGGAAAAAGCCGTTATTTCGATGAAAGATGTCGATTCCATTTATAAAATCCCGGGCCTGTTGAAATCTCAGGGGCTGGACGATTATATTTGTAAACGATTCAGCTTAAACTGTCCGGAAGCGAACCTGGCCGAATGGGAACAGGTTATCTACGAAGAAGCGAACCCGGCAGGTGAAGTCACCATTGGTATGGTCGGCAAGTACATTGAACTGCCGGACGCCTACAAATCGGTGATTGAAGCGCTGAAACACGGCGGTCTGAAAAATCGCGTTACCGTCAACATCAAGCTGATTGATTCGCAGGATGTGGAAACGCGCGGCGTCGAAATTCTGAAGAATTTAGACGCTATCCTGATTCCTGGTGGCTTCGGCTATCGCGGGGTTGAAGGTAAGATTGCCACCGCGCGCTACGCGCGTGAAAACAACATTCCATACCTGGGCATTTGCCTGGGGATGCAGGTTGCGCTGATTGAGTTCGCGCGCAACGTAGCGGGGATGGAAAACGCCAACTCAACGGAATTTGTGCCAGACTGTAAGTACCCGGTCGTGGCCCTGATTACCGAATGGCGTGATGAAGACGGTAATGTCGAAGTCCGCTCTGATAAGAGCGATCTCGGCGGCACGATGCGCCTCGGTGCGCAGCAGTGCCAGCTGGCTGAAGATAGCCTGGTGCGCCAGCTGTACGGTGAGCCAACCATTACCGAACGCCATCGTCACCGCTACGAAGTCAACAATATGTTGCTGAAGCCGATTGAAAATGCGGGCCTGCGTATTGCGGGCCGTTCCGGGGATGATCAGTTGGTCGAGATCATCGAGGTGCCTAACCATCCGTGGTTTGTCGCCTGTCAGTTCCATCCGGAGTTTACTTCGACGCCGCGTGATGGCCATCCGCTGTTTGCTGGCTTTGTGAAAGCCGCAGGCGAGTACCAGAAGCGTCAGGCGAAGTAAAAGAGTTAGAACGGCAATGCACCCATCCGGGTGCATTGTTTGTCTGGAGTTTTAGTTTAACTTGTACTGAGGAAAACCTAATGTCCAAAATCGTTAAAGTCATCGGTCGTGAAATCATCGACTCCCGTGGTAACCCGACTGTTGAAGCCGAAGTACACCTGGAAGGTGGTTTCGTCGGTATGGCAGCTGCTCCGTCAGGTGCTTCTACTGGCTCCCGCGAAGCGCTGGAACTGCGCGATGGCGACAAATCCCGTTTCATGGGTAAAGGCGTACTGAAAGCCGTTGGCGCTGTTAACGGCCCGATCGCTCAGGCAATCCTTGGCAAAGACGCCAAAGATCAGGCTGGCATCGACAAAATCATGATCGACCTGGACGGTACTGAAAACAAATCTAACTTCGGTGCGAACGCTATCCTGGCCGTCTCTCTGGCTAACGCCAAAGCTGCCGCTGCTTCTAAAGGTCAGCCGCTGTACGAGCACATCGCTGAGCTGAACGGCACCCCGGGCAAATACTCCATGCCGGTTCCGATGATGAACATCATCAACGGCGGCGAGCACGCTGACAACAACGTCGACATCCAGGAATTTATGATTCAGCCGGTTGGCGCTAAATCCCTGAAAGAAGCCGTACGTATGGGTTCTGAAGTGTTCCACAACCTGGCTAAAGTTCTGAAAGCTAAAGGTATGAACACCGCTGTTGGCGACGAAGGCGGCTACGCGCCGAACCTGGGCTCCAACGCTGAAGCGCTGGCTGTTATCGCTGAAGCGGTTAAAGCTGCTGGCTACGAGCTGGGCAAAGACATCACTCTGGCGATGGACTGCGCGGCTTCAGAATTCTACAAAGACGGTAAATACGTTCTGGCCGGTGAAGGCAACAAAGCGTTCACCTCTGAAGAATTCACCCACTTCCTGGAAGAGCTGACCAAACAGTATCCGATCGTCTCCATCGAAGATGGCCTGGACGAATCTGACTGGGACGGTTTCGCATACCAGACTAAAGTACTGGGCGACAAAATCCAGCTGGTTGGTGACGATCTGTTCGTAACCAACACTAAGATCCTGAAAGAAGGTATCGAGAAAGGCATCGTTAACTCCATCCTGATCAAATTCAACCAGATCGGTTCTCTGACCGAAACTCTGGCTGCGATCAAAATGGCGAAAGACGCTGGCTACACTGCCGTTATCTCTCACCGTTCTGGCGAAACTGAAGACGCGACCATCGCTGACCTGGCTGTGGGTACCGCTGCAGGCCAGATCAAAACTGGTTCTATGAGCCGTTCTGACCGCGTTGCTAAATACAACCAGCTGATTCGTATCGAAGAAGCGCTGGGTGAAAAAGCTCCGTACAACGGTCGTAAAGAGATCAAAGGTCAGGCATAAGCCTGTCTTTATCTGATATGAAAAAGCCAGCCTTCGGGCTGGCTTTTTTTATACCTGCAAAAGCGGCTACTTAAAGTCTACCGCCATTTGCTGCGGGATAGAAAGCCCGCGCGTGGTCTGTACGCAGCGGTCAATGTAATCGGTAAAGCGCGGCGGTTTTGGCATACCCATGCTGAGCAGCTTGTCGTTGCTGAATCGTACGTTAAGCGTGGCGAAGGCGCCGTACAGGCGCATGGCTTTTAGCATCAGCCGTTCGTTGCAGGGGCCAAAAATAGTCTTCAGCTCACGGCGCATTTTGACCAGCGTTTCATAGCTGACCTGCGCGTATTTATCGCCGACCGGCGCCTGCTCGAGAGCGGAGGCCATCGCGTTATCGATATCCGCAAATCTTACGCTGTTTTCCTCTCCCGCCGAAATATGCACCACCTCTCCGCGCGCCAGCGGGCTAATAAGCAGCATCAGCAGCGCATCGGCGCAGTAATCGACGGGGATTACATCGATGCGGTCTTCCATCGAACACATAAATTTTTGCAGCATCAGCCCCATGCTGAACACCCAGAAGATGCTGCTGGAGGGCTGACAGCCGTGATGAGTGTGGCCAACAACAATAGAGGGACGGGCGATCGCCAGCGGTAGCGTTGGGCACTCCTGCCGCATGAGACGTTCAATTGTTGATTTAGAGTGCGTGTACTCGACCAGATGCTCGGCGCGTTCACGAAACGCCGTGCTTTCCGCTACCAGCGAATCGGGGTCTGGCGAGCAGGACATCGCGGTGCCCACGTGCAGAAAGCGCTCAAGGCCGCCGACCTGAGCCATCCGCCGGGCAAACTGCAGCGTACCTTCGACGTTGACCTTCCAGATAAGCGGATTGTTACCAAATGAGGCGACGGCGGCGCAGTTGAGCACGTGGGTCACCTGATTCAGGCGCGGGTCGTCGAGAAAGGGCTGCGGATTGGCCAGATCCCCCAGCAGAATGTTGCCGGGCGTCAGGGCCGTTAATCTCTCTTCGCTAATATTGAATTTTCGCAGGTTTTCCTTTACCCGTTCTACGGCAGCTACACTATTATCTGCACGAACTAACAGTAATAGATTAGGCGCATTCTTTTTATTCAGAATGCTTTCTAACACTGCTCCACCGAGAAAGCCGGTCGCGCCAGTAATTAATAATGTATTCATGAATGCAGTCTCATTATGGTTGGTTGACTGGATTCTAGGCGCGGAAAATTAAACGGATATTAAATGGAAAATGAACATAAGATGCGGTTTATTAAGGTTATTTTAAGATAATTTAGCGTCGTGGATCGAATTTGACCCTAAGCTAGGACAATAAATTCATTATTTCGTGTATCCATTTGTACATCGTTGAAATTTATTATTTTTAAGTTTGTTATTTTATTTTTGGCTTTCAAAATTATACATGTTTTGTTACACCAAAAATTTTAGCCGTGCCGCTTATAGTCGCCTGATGATTATCAGACTAATTAAATCAGCCGGTGCGGGATAATGGAATCGGCCAGCAGCCGGAGGTTTATCATTAAGGTTTAGGTTCTCCCCACCACTCGGCGCAGCGCGGGACAAGATCTGCGCGGGCAAATCTGCGATAATGCACGCTCATAACCCTAAGCAGAGATGATTATGCAGTACCCGATTAACGAGATGTTCCAGACCTTGCAAGGCGAAGGTTACTTCACCGGCGTTCCCGCCATTTTTATTCGTTTACAGGGATGCCCGGTTGGTTGCGCCTGGTGCGATACCAAACATACCTGGGATAAGCTTGCCGATCGGGAAGTGTCGCTGTTCAGCATTCTGGCAAAAACCAAAGAGAGCGACAAATGGGGCCCGGCAAACAGCGAAGATCTGCTGGCTATCATCGGGCGTCAGGGCTGGACGGCCCGCCACGTGGTGATTACCGGCGGCGAGCCCTGCATTCATGATTTAACGCCGTTAACCTCTTTACTGGAGCAAAACGGATTTAGCTGCCAGATTGAAACCAGCGGCACCCATGAAGTGCGCTGCACGCCGCATACCTGGGTGACGGTGTCGCCAAAGGTGAACATGCGCGGCGGTTATGACGTGCTCTCGCAGGCGCTACAGCGGGCTGATGAAATTAAACATCCGGTTGGACGCGTGCGCGATATCGAAGCGCTGGATGAGCTGCTGGCAACGCTGGCCGATGAAAAGCCGCGTATTATCGCGCTTCAGCCGATTAGCCAGAAAGATGACGCGACGCGCCTGTGCATCGAAACTTGCATTGCCCGCAACTGGCGCTTATCGATGCAGACGCACAAGTACCTCAATATCGCGTGATATAAAAAACCCTGATAGCGTAGGGCTATCAGGGTCTTATTCAGCTAAAGGCACTATCACTCGCCGCGATAGACGCAGCCCGCGGTGCAGGTTTCTTTGATCATCACCGCGCTCAGCAGCGGTACCCGCGGTTTCATCTGCTCCCAGATCCATTTTGCCAGCACTTCGCTGGTCGGATTGGACAGCCCGGGAATATCGTTCAGGTAGTAATGGTCGAGGCGATCGTAGATGGGTTTAAACGCGGCCTTCAGCTCGGCAAAATCCATGATCCACCCGGTATGGGGATCGACTTCACCGGTAATCTCCAGGCGCACCATAAAAGAGTGGCCGTGCAGGCGACCGCACTTATGTCCTTCCGGCACGTGCGGCAGGTGGTGAGCGGCTTCGAAGGTGAAATCTTTAAACAGCGTGGTGGACATCTTTTCTTCTCAATATGGCAAAAAACCGCCGTAGGGTACCGGAAAGCACATTTTTTCGCATTAACTAAAACGGCCCTGAGCGGAAAATAGCCACATCCATCCAGCCTGTTCAAATTAATTGCCTATATTTCATGGGCTTATTTAATCGATTTTGTTGTTAATAACTATAGCTAAAACAGGTTAGTCCATTTGGTTATTTGTTATTTCCATCCTTTATTTAGTTGTTACTATTTGCACCGTTAACCTACTCACTCGTCATACTTCGAGCCGCATGTGCGTTGGCAATAACTCGGCCCAGCCTTGGGTTTTGCCCTGATGGGCGCTGTGTCGCTGCCTGCAACTCGAATTATTTAGAGTAAATACATTATCTTCTGTTTATCACGCCGACAGGGCGTGAATCACAGCTTTGCTTACTGGAACATAACAACGCATGACGACACAGGCCCCACCTTCCAATTTGCTACCGCTGAGTCCGGAGCAAATGGCGCGCCTTCAGGCGGCCACGACTGACTTCACGCCCACCCAGCTGGCCTGGGTTTCCGGCTATTTTTGGGGGGTGCTGAACCAGCAGCCCGGCGCGGCGGTTGTTGCGCCAGCCCAGGCGGCGGAAGTACCGTCCATCACCCTGATTTCGGCATCGCAAACCGGCAACGCCCGCCGCGTGGCTGAAGCGCTGCGCGACGATCTGCTGGCCGCGCAGCTGAACGTGAAGCTGGTCAACGCAGGCGACTATAAATTCAAACAAATTGCCTCCGAAAAACTGCTGGTCGTGGTGACGTCAACGCAGGGTGAAGGTGAGCCGCCGGAAGAAGCCGTCGCGCTGCATAAGTTCCTGTTCTCGAAGAAATCGCCGAAGCTGACCGATACTGCATTTGCCGTGTTTGGCCTCGGTGATACCTCCTATGAATTCTTCTGCCAGTCCGGCAAAGATTTTGATAATAAGCTGGCCGAACTGGGCGGCGAACGCCTGCTCGACCGGGTTGATGCTGATGTAGAGTATCAGGCCGCCGCCGCCGAATGGCGCGCGCGGGTGGTTGAGGTGCTGAAAGCGCGCGCGCCTGCCGCCGCCCCGTCTCAGCTGATTGCCAGCGGGTCGGTGAACGAGATCCACACCAGCCCCTATACCAAAGAAGCGCCGCTGACCGCGACGCTGGCGGTGAATCAAAAAATTACCGGTCGCGATTCTGAAAAAGATGTGCGCCATATTGAAATCGATCTCGGCGACTCCGGCCTGCGCTATCAGCCGGGCGATGCGCTGGGCGTCTGGTACCAGAACGATCCGGCTCTGGTGAAAGAGCTGGTAGAGCTGCTGTGGCTGACGGGCGAGGAGCCGGTCACGGTTGACGGCAAAACGCTGCCGCTCGCCGAAGCGCTGGAGTGGCACTTTGAACTGACGGTCAACACCGGTAACATCGTGGAAAATTATGCCACCTTAACCCGCAGCGAATCCCTGCTGCCGCTGGTGGGCGATAAGGCACAGCTCCAGCATTACGCCGCGACCACGCCGATTGTCGATATGGTGCGTTTCTCCCCGGCGCAGCTGGATGCCCAGGCGCTGGTCGACCTGCTGCGCCCGCTGACCCCGCGCCTGTACTCGATCGCTTCTTCGCAGGCGGAAGTGGAAAGCGAAGTCCACGTCACCGTTGGCGTGGTGCGTTATGACATCGAAGGCCGCGCTCGGGCCGGCGGCGCTTCCAGCTTCCTGGCTGACCGCGTCGAAGAAGATGGCGAAGTGCGCATCTTTATCGAGCATAACGATAACTTCCGTCTGCCTGCCAACCCGCAGACGCCGGTGATCATGATTGGCCCCGGCACCGGCATCGCGCCGTTCCGCGCTTTTATGCAGCAGCGCGCGGCGGAAGGCGCGGAAGGTAAGAACTGGCTGTTCTTCGGCAACCCGCACTTTACCGAAGATTTCCTTTATCAGGTGGAGTGGCAAAGCTACGTCAAAGAAGGCGTGCTGAGCCGCATCGACCTGGCCTGGTCCCGCGATCAACAACAAAAAGTCTACGTTCAGGACAAGCTGCACGAGCAGGGGGCCGAACTGTGGCGCTGGATTAACGACGGCGCCCATATTTATGTCTGCGGCGATGCCAATCGTATGGCAAAAGACGTTGAGCAGACGTTGCTGGAAGTGATTGCCGAATACGGCGCGATGGACGCCGAAGCGGCGGACGAATTTTTAAGTGAGCTGCGCGTTGAGCGCCGTTATCAGCGAGATGTCTACTAATGAGCGAAAAACATCCAGGCCCGCTGGTGGTCGAAGGTAAACTGACTGACGCCGAGCGCATGAAGCTCGAAAGCAACTACCTGCGCGGCACCATTGCGGAAGATTTGAACGACGGCCTGACCGGCGGTTTTAAAGGCGATAACTTTCTGCTGATCCGTTTTCACGGTATGTACCAGCAGGATGACCGCGATATCCGCGCCGAGCGCGCGGCGCAGAAGCTGGAGCCGCGTCACGCGATGCTGCTGCGCTGCCGCCTGCCGGGCGGGGTGATCACCACCAAACAGTGGCAGGCGATCGATAAATTCGCCGCCGATAACACCATCTACGGCAGTATCCGTCTGACCAACCGTCAGACCTTCCAGTTCCACGGCATTCTGAAGAAGAACGTCAAGCCGGTGCACCAGATGCTGCATTCGGTCGGGCTGGACGCGCTGGCGACCGCCAACGATATGAACCGTAACGTGCTGTGTACCTCTAACCCGTACGAGTCTCAGCTGCATACTGAAGCCTACGAATGGGCGAAGAAGATCTCCGAGCACCTGCTACCGCGCACGCGCGCCTATGCCGAGATCTGGCTGGATCAGAAGAAAGTCGCCACCACCGATGAAGAGCCGATCCTCGGTCAGACCTATCTGCCGCGTAAGTTCAAAACGACCGTGGTGATCCCGCCGCAGAACGATATCGATCTGCACGCGAACGATATGAACTTCGTGGCCATCGCCGAAAACGGCAAGCTGGTCGGGTTCAACCTGCTGGTCGGCGGCGGTTTATCGATTGAGCACGGCAATAAGAAAACTTACGCCCGTACGGCGAGCGAGTTTGGCTATCTGCCGCTGGAGCACACTCTGGCGGTGGCGGAAGCGGTGGTCACGACCCAGCGCGACTGGGGTAACCGTACCGATCGTAAAAATGCGAAAACCAAATATACCCTCGAACGCGTTGGCGTTGAGACCTTTAAGGCGGAAGTGGAACGTCGGGCGGGCATCAAGTTTGAGCCGATCCGTCCGTACGAGTTCACCGGCCGCGGCGATCGTATCGGCTGGGTGAAGGGGATCGACAATAACTGGCATCTGACGCTGTTTATTGAAAATGGTCGTATCCTTGATTATCCGGGTCGTCCGCTGAAAACCGGCCTGCTGAAGATTGCGAAGATCCACAAAGGCGAATTCCGCATTACGGCGAACCAGAACCTGATTATTGCCAGCGTACCGGAAGATCAGAAGGCGAAGATCGAGAAGCTGGCCCGCGATCACGGCCTGATGAACGCCGTCACGCCGCAGCGCGAAAACTCTATGGCCTGCGTGTCGTTCCCGACCTGCCCGCTGGCGATGGCGGAAGCCGAGCGTTTCCTCCCGTCGTTTATCGATAAAGTCGAGGCGGTGATGAGCAAACATGGCGTTGGCGACGAGCATATCGTTACCCGCGTTACCGGCTGCCCGAACGGCTGCGGCCGCGCGATGCTGGCGGAAGTGGGGCTGGTCGGTAAAGCGCCGGGCCGCTATAACCTGCACCTTGGCGGCAACCGCAGCGGGACGCGTATTCCGCGTATGTATCGGGAAAATATTACCGAGTCGGAAATTCTCGATTCGATCGACGAACTGGTAGGGCGCTGGGCGAAAGAGCGCGAAGCGGGTGAAGGCTTCGGCGACTTTACGGTGCGTGCGGGCATCATTCGCCCGGTGCTCGACCCAGCCCGTGATTTCTGGGAATAACATCCAGGTGCCCGGTGGCGAGCAGCGATCCGGGCCTGTGGGTTTTGTAGGCCGGGCAAACGCAGTACCGCCCGGCGAAACAGGCAAGCGAGGTTCTTATGTCCGTACTCGATCTAAACGCGCTGAACGCATTACCGAAGGTCGATCGTGTTTTGCAGCTGGCGGAAACCAATAGCCAGCTGGAAAAGCTGAGCGCGGAAGCGCGCGTCGCGTGGGCGCTGGAAAACCTGCCGGGCGAATATGTGCTCTCTTCGAGCTTTGGTATTCAGGCTGCGGTGAGCCTGCATCTGGTCAATCAGGTGCGCCCGGATATTCCGGTCATTCTGACCGATACCGGCTATCTGTTCCCGGAAACCTACCAGTTTATCGACGAGTTAACGGACAAACTCAATCTGAACCTGAAGGTCTATCGGGCGAAGGAGAGCGCCGCCTGGCAGGAGGCGCGCTACGGTAAGCTTTGGGAGCAGGGCGTTGAGGGGATTGAAAAATACAATGATATTAACAAGGTCGAGCCGATGAACCGGGCGCTGGAAGAGCTGAATGCGCAAACCTGGTTTGCGGGCCTGCGCCGCGAGCAGTCCGGCAGCCGCGCCCACTTACCGGTGCTGGCGATCCAGCGCGGCGTGTTTAAGGTGCTGCCGATCATCGACTGGGATAATCGTACCGTCTATCAGTATCTGCAAAAGCACGGCCTGAAGTATCACCCGCTGTGGGATCAGGGCTATTTGTCGGTGGGGGATACCCACACCACCCGCAAATGGGAGCCGGGGATGGCGGAGGAAGAAACGCGCTTCTTCGGCCTGAAAAGAGAGTGCGGGCTGCACGAAGGTTAAGCGGCGTAAATACTGCGAAGAGCGGTTGTAGATGAATAGAGCAGGGAGACCGCAGTTTGGTCTCCCTCTCAGGAAAATCAGGATTTCCCCGTTTTAACTTTTTCGACTTTCGCCAGCTCTTTCACCAGCGGCAGCATCACTTTCATCACATCGCGTCCGCGATGCTCAATACGCCCCGGCAGCGCTTTATCAATATACTGCAGGTTATCCAGCTGTACGTCATGCCAGCTCGTGCCCTGCGGGAAGCTGCGTGATTTGCTCCGCTGTTGATAACCGTCTTTCTTACCTAATGACCAGTTGGTCGCTTCCACCGACAGTACCGGGATCCCGGCGCTATCAAAAACGCTGGCGTCGTTGCAGCAGCCGGTGCCTTTCGGGAAGTCCCGGTTCATCCCAGGATTGGTGAAGGCCGCTATGCCGTGGCTACGGGCGATAGCCAGCGCCCTGTCGCGGGTGAGCTTGCGCACCGACGCTGGCGTGCTGCGGCCGCTATTAAAGTACAGCTTATCGCCCACGACCAGGTTATCGAGATTAATCACCAGCAGGGTGTTTTTCTTTTCCGCGTCGCTCATGCGCTTGAGCAGATTCTGCGCCCCAAGCCGGCCCTCTTCTTCGCCGCTGGTGGCAACGAAGCGAATACCGTAACGGGTAGGAACGTTCTTTAACTGTTCAGCAAGTTCCAGCATGACGCCCAGCCCCATTGCGTTATCGTCTATCCCCTGCAGGGTCAGGCCGCCGAGGTTGTTTTCTACATCTTTATCGCTCTGCGGCGCGTAGGTATCCAGGTGCGCCATGATAATAATCTGCTGACGAGATTGGCCTTCATGAGCGGCGATCACCGTACTGCCGGTGGCGTTATGCCAGTTTTTACGCTGATTGCTATCGGTATAGACGTAGCGGGTATTGAAGCTGCGCACATCGCTCTGGTAACCCATCTGGGCGAACTGCTGGCGGAGATAATCGGCCGACAGCATCTCGGCTGGCGTGCCGGTCATTCTTCCGGGATAAAAGGTGGCGATATGACGAGCCTGGGCATTGGCGGTTTCGCCCGGGGCGCTGAATGCCGGGGCGGCGGAGAAGACAAAACCTGCGCCCAACGCCAGGGGGAGCAGGCGACGGCACAATGCGGAAAACATAGGGGGTCCTTTAGTACTTAAAACAATTTCACCCGCATAGTATGAAACTGTGACCAGGGTTAAACAATTTCAATCGCTCTTAAATGGTGGAAAAACCGCGTGTTAAGCACTTTTTGATATTAGCTTTCCCGGGTCGTTATTCTTTTGAGTAACAACTCATTCCATTTCGTAATTTCATTTGCTCTAAACCGCACCCTATAGTCGCTCTATTGCTGATTGTAAGAGAGTTGTTGCGCAGTGGAATACTTGCCGATATTTGCCGAAGTGAAAGACAGACCCGTGCTGGTGATCGGCGGCGGCGAGATAGCCGCGCGTAAGATTACGTTTTTGCTGCGCGCTGAAGCGAAGGTGCAAATTGTCGCCGAAACGCTGATGCCGGAACTTGCCGAAAAGGTTGAGCGCGAGGAAATTCAGTGGCGGGCAACCGTATTCGAAGAGCACCAGCTTGATGACGTATTTCTGGTGATTGCCGCTACCGAAGATGACGAGCTGAACCAACGCGTTTATGTCGCGGCGAACGCGCGCTATCGGCTGGTCAACGTCGTGGATAATCAGGCGCTGTGCTCGTTTGTCTTTCCGTCCATTGTCGATCGCTCTCCGCTGCTGGTGGCTATCTCTTCCAGCGGAAAAGCGCCGGTGCTGTCGCGGATTTTGCGCGAAAAAATCGAAGCCCTGCTGCCCACCAACCTGGGGCGGCTGGCTGAAACGGCGAGCTACTGGCGTCACCATATTAAAACCCATCTGAAAACCACCGCCGAACGTCGCCGCTTTTGGGAGCGCGTGTTTACCGGTCGCTTTGCCAGTCTGATGCTGGCGGGCAATAAAGATGAAGCGGAAAAAGCGCTGGAAGATGAACTTCGGCAGCCGGAAAAACGCCCCGGTGAAATTATTCTCGTCGGGGCAGGGCCAGGCGATGCCGGATTGCTGACCCTGCGCGGCCTACAGGCCCTTCAGCAGGCGGACGTGGTGTTTTACGACAACCTGGTCACCCCGGAAGTACGTGAACTGGTGCGCCGGGACGCGGAGACAATCTGCGTCGGTAAAAGCGCTTCCGGCGTATCCGTACCGCAGCAGGAGATCAACCGTCTGCTGGTGGACGCAGCGAAAGAGGGCAAAACGGTGATTCGCCTGAAGGGCGGCGACCCGTTTATTTTTGGCCGCGGCGGCGAAGAGCTGCAGGCCGCGGCCGAAGCGGGCATTCCGTTTCAGGTCGTCCCGGGCGTGACGGCGGCGGCGGGCGCAACGGCCTATGCCGGAATTCCGCTGACGCATCGTGATTATGCCCAGAGCGTCACCTTTATTACCGGACACTTCGGCGCGGAAAACTCGCCGCTTGACTGGGCGCGGCTGGCGCAAAGCAGCCAGACCCTGGCGATTTATATGGGCAGCCTGAAAGCGGCGGAAATCAGCGCGCAGCTGATCGCCAACGGTCGCGATGGCGACACCCCGGTGGCGGTGATCTCGCGCGGCACCCGCGCCGATCAGCAAACGAAGACCGGCACATTACAACAGCTTGAAAACCTGGCGAAAGACGCCCCGATGCCTGCGCTGCTGGTGGTGGGTGAAGTGGTGCAATTACATCAACAGCTCGCCTGGTTTCAGCACACCTCATCCTCAGACGCCTTTAAGGCTTCTGTAGTAAATCTGGCTTAAGGAACGGTTATGGACCAAAAACGACTTACTCACCTGCGGCAACTGGAGGCGGAAAGCATCCATATCATTCGTGAGGTGGCCGCCGAATTCTCTAACCCGGTGATGATGTACTCCATCGGTAAAGACTCCAGCGTGATGCTGCATCTGGCGCGTAAAGCGTTTTATCCGGGCACCCTGCCGTTCCCGCTGCTGCACGTCGATACCGGCTGGAAATTCCGCGAAATGTATGAGTTCCGTGACCGTACCGCTAAAGCCTACGGATGCGAGCTGCTGGTGCACAAAAACCCGGAAGGGGTGGCGATGGGCATTAACCCGTTCGTCCACGGCAGCGCCAAGCATACCGATATCATGAAAACCGAAGGCCTCAAGCAGGCGCTGAACAAATACGGCTTTGATGCCGCGTTCGGCGGCGCGCGCCGCGATGAAGAGAAATCCCGCGCCAAAGAGCGTATTTACTCCTTCCGCGACCGCTTCCACCGCTGGGACCCGAAAAACCAGCGCCCGGAGCTATGGCACAACTATAACGGCCAGATTAACAAGGGCGAAAGCATCCGCGTCTTCCCGCTCTCCAACTGGACCGAGCTGGATATCTGGCAGTACATCTATCTGGAGAATATCGAAATTGTTCCGCTGTACCTGGCGGCAGAGCGTCCGGTGCTGGAGCGCGACGGGATGCTGATGATGATCGATGACGATCGCATCAATCTACAGCCCGGCGAGATGATCAAAAAACAGATGGTGCGCTTCCGCACCCTCGGCTGCTGGCCGCTGACCGGCGCGGTGGAGTCCAATGCGCAAACGCTGCCGGAGATCATCGAAGAGATGCTGGTGTCGACCACCAGCGAACGACAGGGGCGCGTGATTGACCGCGACCAGGCAGGCTCCATGGAGCTGAAGAAACGTCAGGGTTATTTCTAAGGAGCCGCCATGAATACCACAATTGCACAACAAATTGCCAATGAAGGCGGCGTTGAAGCCTACCTGCATGCCCAGCAGCACAAAAGCCTGCTGCGCTTTTTGACCTGCGGCAGCGTCGACGACGGCAAAAGTACGCTGATTGGCCGCCTGCTGCACGATACCCGTCAGATTTACGAAGATCAGCTCTCTTCGCTGCATAACGACAGCAAACGTCACGGTACCCAGGGCGAAAAACTCGATCTGGCGCTGCTGGTGGACGGTCTGCAGGCCGAGCGTGAGCAGGGCATCACCATTGACGTCGCCTACCGTTACTTCTCTACCGAGAAGCGCAAATTTATTATCGCCGATACTCCGGGACACGAACAGTATACCCGTAACATGGCGACCGGCGCGTCAACCTGCGACCTGGCGATCCTGCTGATCGACGCGCGCAAAGGCGTGCTCGATCAAACCCGTCGTCACAGCTTTATTTCGACACTACTGGGGATCAAACACCTGGTGGTGGCGGTGAATAAAATGGACCTCGTCGATTTTAGCGAAGAGACCTTTAACACCATCCGCGAAGCGTATCTGACCTTTGCTGAACAGCTGCCGGGCGATCTCGACATTCGCTTTGTCCCGCTTTCTGCGCTTGAAGGGGACAACGTCGCCAGCCAGAGCGATAAAATGCCGTGGTACAGCGGCCCGACGCTGCTGGAAGTGCTGGAAACCGTTGAGATTCAGCGCGTGGTGGAAAGCCAGCCGCTGCGCTTCCCGGTGCAGTACGTCAACCGCCCGAACCTCGACTTCCGCGGGTTCTCCGGTACGGTTGCCGCCGGCAGCGTGAGCGTAGGACAGCGCCTGAAAGTGCTGCCGTCGGGGGTGGAATCCACCGTGGCGCGCATTGTCACCTTTGACGGCGATCTGCCGGAAGCGGCGGCCGGGGAAGCGATCACTCTCGTGCTAAAAGATGAAATTGATATCAGCCGCGGTGACCTGCTGGTGGACGCGGCGGTCTCTCTGCCTGCGGTACAAAGCGCCAGCGTTGATGTGGTATGGATGGCGGAGCAGGCCCTGACGCCTGGCCAGAGCTATGACATTAAAATCGCCGGTAAGAAAACCCGCGCCCGCGTGGATGGCGTACGCTACCAGGTTGATATTAACAACCTGACCCAGCGCGAAGTGGAATCGCTGCCGCTCAACGGCATTGGGCTGGTGGATCTGACTTTCGATGAGCCGCTGGTGCTGGATAAATACCAGGATAACCCGGTCACCGGAGGCCTGATTTTTATCGACCGTTTGACCAACGTGACCGTTGGCGCAGGGATGGTACGCGAACCGAACGAGCAGGCTCAGGCAGGCGCTTCGCAATACAGCGCGTTTGAGCTTGAACTGAACCAGCTTATTCGCAAGCACTTCCCGCACTGGGACGCCCGCGACCTGCTGGGAGGCAAGTAATGGCCCGGCATGACGAAAACGTCGTCTGGCACGCGCATCCTGTCACGCAGGCGCAGCGCGAGCAGCATCATGGCCATCGCGGCGTGGTGCTGTGGTTCACCGGGCTTTCGGGCTCGGGGAAATCCACCGTTGCCGGCGCGCTGGAAGAGGCGCTGCACCGGCTCGGCGTGAGCACCTATTTACTGGATGGCGATAACGTGCGTCACGGCCTGTGCAGCGATCTTGGCTTCAGCGACGACGACCGCAAAGAAAACATTCGCCGGGTGGGTGAAGTGGCGAAGCTGATGGTGGATGCCGGGCTGGTAGTATTGACTGCGTTTATATCACCGCATCGTGCAGAGCGGCAGATGGTGCGCGAACGTTTGGGCGAAGGGCGCTTTATTGAAGTCTTTGTCGATACGCCGCTGGCGATCTGCGAAGCGCGGGATCCGAAAGGGCTGTACAAGAAGGCACGGGCCGGGGAGCTGCGCAACTTTACCGGAATTGATTCAGTGTATGAATCCCCGGAGCGCGCCGAAATTCACCTCGACGGTGAACAATTGGTAACAAATTTGGTGCACCAATTATTAGACCTGCTACGACAGAGCGATATTATCAGATCCTGAAACGGCCGCGGCATCATCACAGGATGCCGATCGCCAGGTCAACAGGATTCGATATGCGCAATACCCAGAACATCAGTATTATTCGTTCAGAACCGCCGCCGGCAGTCAGCGACGAGACCACCTGGTCTCTGTCGGGCGCTGCCGTTGGCTTTATTTCATGGCTGCTGGCGCTGGGTATTCCCTTCCTGATCTATGGCAGTAACACGCTATTTGTTCTCCTCTACACCTGGCCGTTCTTCCTGGCATTAATGCCGGTTGCCGTCGTGGTTGGCATCGCGCTGCATTCGCTGATGGACGGCAAACTTCAGTACAGCGTCTGCGCGACGATTTTAACCGTCGGACTGATGTTCGGTCTGCTGTTCCTCTGGCTACTGGGGTAGTCCTTTCTACGAATGAATCTAGCCTGGGTATCAACGGTAAAAATGTGGTACAGTCCCCGCGTTACGCGGCGTCGTCCGCGCGCCAGAGTAGAGAACTCGGGCGAGTTATGGGATGATGATGCCGTTTTTCAGGGGGCAGGATGGGTAAACTAACGCTGCTGTTATTGGCTTTGCTGGTCTGGCTGCAGTACTCGCTATGGTTCGGCAAAAATGGTCTGCACGACTATAGCCGGGTTAACGACGATGTCTCCGCGCAGCAGGCAACGAACGCTAAATTAAAAGCACGCAACGATCAGCTGTTCGCCGAAATTGACGACCTCAACGGCGGTCAGGAAGCTATCGAAGAGCGCGCGCGCAATGAACTCAGTATGACCCGCCCGGGCGAAACGTTTTATCGTCTGGTGCCGGATGCGTCAAAACGCAACCAGGCCGCGGGGCAACAGCAGAATAATCGATAAACAGGCCCAGGATTACAACATGGCAGCCACTTTTCCGGGCGTTTGCGCCGTGGTGCCGGCAGCCGGTTTTGGCCGCCGCATGCAAACGGAATGCCCTAAACAATACCTCTCAATCGGTAACAAAACGATTCTCGAGCACGCGGTCGCCGCGCTGTTGGCAAACCCCCTTATACAGCGGGTAGTGATTGCCGTCAGCCCGGGCGACGTTCGCTTCAGCCAACTGCCGTTGGCGAACCACTCCCAAATCACCGTCGTTGATGGCGGCACGGAACGCGCGGACTCCGTTCTCGCCGGCCTGAAGGTTCTTGGCGAAGCCGACTGGGTGCTGGTGCACGATGCCGCGCGCCCCTGCCTGCACCAGGACGATCTCAGCCGCCTGCTTCAGCTATGCCAAACCAGCCGTACGGGCGGCATTCTGGCCGCTCCGGTTCGCGACACGATGAAGCGCGCGGAGCCGGGCAGGGCTGCCATCGCCCATACCGTTGAACGTAACGATTTATGGCACGCGCTGACGCCGCAATTTTTCCCTCGCGAACTGCTTGTTGATTGCCTGACGCGGGCGCTTAATGAAGGGGCGACCATCACCGACGAAGCCTCGGCGCTGGAGTACTGCGGCTTTCATCCTGAACTGGTCGCCGGACGAGCTGATAATATTAAAGTGACGCGCCCGGAAGACCTGGCGCTGGCCGAATTTTACCTTACCCGTTCCCGACACCAGGAGAAGGCTTAATGCGAATTGGACACGGTTTTGACGTACACGCTTTTGGCGGTGAAGGCCCAATCATCATCGGCGGCGTGCGCGTACCCTACGAGAAAGGGCTGCTGGCCCACTCCGACGGCGACGTCGCGCTGCACGCGTTAACCGATGCGCTGCTCGGCGCGGCGGCGCTGGGCGACATCGGCAAGCTGTTCCCGGATACCGACCCGGCCTTTAAGGGCGCCGACAGCCGTGAACTGCTGCGCGAAGCGTGGCGGCGGATTCAGGCGAAAGGCTATACCCTTGGCAACGTTGACGTCACCATTATCGCCCAGGCACCAAAAATGCTGCCGCATATTCCCCAGATGCGCATCTTTATTGCCGAAGATCTCGGTTGCCATATGGACGATGTTAACGTCAAAGCCACCACCACGGAAAAGCTGGGCTTTACCGGTCGCGGCGAAGGCATTGCCTGTGAAGCGGTGGCGCTGCTGCGTAAGGCGGAGAAATGATCGCTTTTGACGAACTCACTTATCTGCATGGAAAACCGCTGAGCCAGGGGCTGCTAAAAGCCAGTCCGGAAGACTTCTTGGTAGTTGAGGATCTCGGCTTTGCCCCTGACGGCGAAGGCGAGCATGTGCTGGTGCGTATTCTGAAAAACGGCTGCAATACCCGTTTTGTTGCTGACGCGCTGGCAAAATTCCTTAAAATTCATGCGCGTGAAGTGAGCTTTGCCGGGCAGAAGGACAAACACGCGGTCACTGAACAGTGGCTGTGTGCCAGAGTACCGGGCAAAGAGATGCCTGACCTGAGCAAATTTCAGCTTGAAGGCTGTCAGGTACTGGAGTACGCGCGCCACAAGCGCAAGCTGCGCCTCGGGGCGCTGAAGGGGAACCAGTTTACGCTGGTGCTGCGCGAAATCAGCGATCGCGACGATGTCGAAACGCGTTTACAGGCGATTGCTGAGCATGGCGTACCCAACTATTTTGGGGCCCAGCGCTTCGGTATCGGCGGCAGTAACCTGCTGGGGGCGCTGCGCTGGGCCGAGAGCGGCGCGCCGGTGCGCGATCGCAATAAACGCAGTTTTTGGTTGTCGGCGGCCCGCAGCGCATTGTTTAATCAACAGGTTGGTATTAGATTAAAAAAACCGGAATTTAATCAGGTTGTTGATGGCGATGCGCTACAATTAGCGGGGCGCGGAAGCTGGTTCGTTGCGGCCTCTGAAGAACTGACGGAACTCCAGGCGCGGGTAGATAACCGCGAGCTGATGATTACCGCTGCGCTTGTGGGCAGCGGCGACTGGGGAAGCCAACGGGATGCGCTGGCCGCCGAGCAGGCGGCAGTGGTCGAAGAGACGCAGCTACAGGCGCTGCTGGTGCGTGAAAAAGTAGAGGCCGCCCGCCGGGCGATGCTGCTTTATCCCCAGCAGATGAGCTGGAACTGGTGGGATGACGTTACCGTTGAACTGCGTTTCTGGCTGCCCGCGGGCAGCTTCGCCACCAGCGTAGTAAGGGAGCTTATCAATACAACGGGTGACTATGCGAATATTGCTGAGTAACGATGATGGGATTCATGCGCCGGGCATTCAGACCCTGGCAAAGGCCTTACGGGAATTCGCTGAGGTTCAGATAGTTGCACCCGATCGTAACCGCAGCGGAGCGTCGAACTCCCTGACGCTGGAATCTTCGCTTCGCACTTTCACTTTTGATAACGGCGATATCGCCGTACAGATGGGCACGCCGACGGACTGTGTTTATCTCGGGGTCAATGCCCTGATGCGGCCGCGTCCGGATATCGTGGTTTCCGGCATTAACGCCGGACCCAACCTCGGTGACGACGTCATCTATTCCGGCACCGTTGCCGCCGCGATGGAAGGCCGTCATCTGGGCTTTCCGGCGCTGGCCGTCTCGCTAAACGGCTATCAGCATTACGATACCGCCGCGGCGGTCACCTGCTCTATTCTGCGCGCTTTAAGCCGCGAGCCGCTGCGTACCGGGCGCATTCTCAATATCAACGTGCCGGATCTGCCTCTTGAGCAGATCAAAGGTATCCGCGTGACCCGCTGCGGCAGTCGCCATCCTTCCGACCAGGTGATCCCGCAAAAAGATCCGCGCGGCAATACGCTGTACTGGATCGGACCGCCGGGCGAAAAGTACGACGCCGGGCCGGATACCGACTTTGCCGCTGTGGATGAAGGCTATGTGTCGGTCACGCCGCTACACGTCGATTTAACCGCCCACGGCGCGCATGAGGTGGTTAGCGGCTGGCTGGATCGCGTTGGAGTTGATACGCAATGGTAAGTAAACGTGTTGAAAGTCTTCTCAATCAGCTTCGCACGCAGGGCATTATTGACGAGCGCGTGCTGAACGCGATCGCGATGGTGCCGCGAGAAAAGTTTGTTGATGAAGCCTTTGAACATAAGGCGTGGGAAAACACGGCGCTGCCGATTGGTCAGGGGCAAACCATCTCGCAGCCCTACATGGTGGCGCGGATGACCGAGCTTCTCACGCTAACGCCGGAGTCAAGGGTGCTGGAAATCGGCACCGGCTCTGGCTATCAGACGGCGATTCTGGCGCATCTGGTGCATCACGTTTGCTCGGTTGAGCGAATTAAGAGTTTGCAGTGGCACGCGCGCCGTCGTCTTAAACAACTTGATTTACATAATGTTTCAACCCGTCACGGCGATGGATGGCAGGGTTGGCAGGCGCGCGCGCCGTTCGACGCAATTATCGTTACCGCCGCGCCGCCGGAAATTCCGGCCGCGCTGCTGGCGCAACTGGACGATGGCGGCGTACTGGTGCTGCCGGTTGGCGAAGAGCATCAGTTCCTGAAGCGGATCCGTCGGCGCGGCAACGAGTTTGTTATTGATACTGTCGAAGCCGTGCGCTTTGTTCCCCTCGTGAAGGGGGAGTTGGCCTGAACCCGGATTATTCCAGGTTTTTTTGCCTGCATTTAGGCATAGGGTGGACGCATTTTTCGTGTCCTGGCCGGGCGCCGTCCGGTGAGCAAGATATTGGTAGTTAACATATTCCTGGGGGATAAATGAGCGCGGGAAGCCCAAATTTTACCTTAAGCCGCATTGCGGCTTTATCACTGGTGTCACTGTGGCTGGCAGGCTGCAGCAGCTCCAACAATCCGCCTGCGCCGGTCAGCTCGGCTGGCGGGACTTCGTCTTCCAGCACGAATTCCGGAATGCTGATCACGCCTCCGTCAAATAACGTTCCGCAGGCGCGTCCGGTACAAACGCAGCCGGTGCAGACGCAGCCCGCTCAGGTTCAGCCGATGGCTCAGGAGCCGGTACAAACGGTGAACGGCAAAATTGTCTATAACCGTAAGTATGGGGATATTCCGAAAGGTAGCTACACCGGCGGCAGTACCTATACTGTTAAACGCGGCGACACGCTATTCTATATTGCGTGGGTCACCGGGAACGACTTCCGCGACCTGGCGCAGCGTAATAATATCCCGGCGCCGTACGGTCTGAACGTGGGTCAGACGCTGCAGGTTGGCAACGCATCCGGTCAGCCAATCACCGGAGATAACCCTGTCGCCCAGGCCAGCGTGAAGGCCAGCAGCGGCGGGATGTTAACCGCAAATTCTGCACAAAAATCCACCGCGGTAGTTGCGTCCCAACCAACTATTACGTATTCTGAATCTTCAGGTGAACAGAGTGCTAATAAGATGTTGCCGAATAACAAGCCTGCGACGACGACAACAACCGTCGCGCCTGTTACGGCTCCGACTGTCAGCACAACCCAATCGACTGCAAGCAGTACGTCAACCAGTTCGCCGATCTCTTCATGGCGCTGGCCGACTGATGGCAAGGTTATCGAGAACTTTAGTGGTGCCGAAGGTGGCAATAAAGGTATTGATATTGCAGGCAGTAAAGGACAGGCTATTGTCGCGACCGCAGATGGGCGCGTCGTCTATGCCGGTAACGCACTGCGCGGTTACGGTAATCTTATTATCATCAAACACAACGATGATTACCTGAGTGCCTACGCACATAACGATACGATGCTGGTAAAAGAGCAACAAGATATCAAGGCGGGGCAGAAAATCGCTACCATGGGTAGCACAGGTACAAGTTCTACACGTTTGCATTTTGAAATTCGTTACAAGGGGAAATCCGTCAACCCGCTGCAGTATTTACCGCAGCGATAATTTGGCAAAGTACGGATAAGCTCAGTATCGCTAAAAGAGACGCCAGGGCGGCCAGAAAGCCTGCTTTACCGGGGCAGAAAGGGTTTTCGTCCGGGCGTCTTTTAAGTGATGTTTAGCGGAAGGTGCTTTGCTCAGGGATCACGGGTAGGAGCCATCTTTATGAGTCAGAATACGCTGAAAGTTCATGATTTAAATGAAGACGCGGAATTTGATGAGAACGGAGTCGAGGTTTTTGATGAGAAAGCCTTAGTTGAAGAGGAACCCAGTGATAGCGATCTGGCTGAGGAAGAGCTTCTTTCGCAGGGAGCAACCCAACGGGTGCTCGATGCGACGCAGCTTTATCTTGGAGAGATTGGTTATTCCCCACTGCTGACGGCCGAAGAAGAGGTTTATTTTGCGCGTCGCGCGCTGCGTGGTGACGTTGCGTCACGCCGCCGGATGATCGAAAGTAACCTGCGTCTGGTCGTCAAGATAGCCCGCCGTTACGGCAATCGCGGTCTGGCTCTGCTGGATCTGATTGAAGAAGGTAACCTGGGGCTGATTCGCGCAGTTGAGAAGTTTGACCCGGAACGTGGGTTCCGTTTTTCGACTTACGCGACCTGGTGGATTCGTCAAACGATTGAACGGGCGATCATGAACCAAACCCGTACGATCCGTTTACCGATCCATATCGTCAAAGAGCTGAACGTCTATCTGCGTACCGCACGCGAGTTGTCCCACAAGCTGGATCACGAGCCAAGCGCGGAAGAGATAGCCGAACAGCTGGATAAGCCAGTTGATGACGTGAGCCGGATGCTGCGTCTGAACGAGCGCATTACCTCGGTGGATACACCGCTGGGCGGTGACTCGGAAAAAGCGCTGCTGGATATTCTGGCCGATGAAAAAGACAACGGCCCGGAAGACACCACGCAGGACGATGATATGAAACAAAGCATCGTCAAATGGCTGTTCGAACTGAACGCCAAGCAGCGTGAAGTGCTGGCTCGTCGCTTTGGTCTGCTCGGCTATGAAGCCGCGACGCTTGAGGATGTGGGCCGCGAAATTGGCCTGACCCGCGAACGCGTGCGTCAGATCCAGGTTGAAGGTCTCCGCCGTCTGCGGGAGATCCTGCAAAGCCAGGGGCTGAACATCGAAGCGCTGTTCCGCGAGTAAGACACCTTTCTTAAAAAAGGCTCAATCGTTTGATTGGGCCTTTTTCTTTTTTGGGCCTCCGTCGATTACGCGATCGCCGTCTCGTGGAGGTGCCGCCAGATGATTTTCTCTTCCTGCAGACGGAAAAGAACCGTCGACCAGCGCGCGGTTTCCGCTTTGCCAGGGAGCGCGTGTATTTCCCGGTAGCTCACCGCTGCGCCATCGTGCCATTCGGCAAGTATGGCGGCACTATCGACGACAATCTTTAAGCCCGGACGGCTGGCGCGAGCCCCGTGAAAAAAGGCGCTGACCGCCTGATGATCCATGCGCATACCGTTTATCGGGATCATGGTAAAGTCCGGGCTAAAGCGACGCATCAGCGCGTCGACGCTCCCTTCACCCTGATTCAGCCAGTTTTCTATAGCCACGTGGGCCGCAATAACTTCCGCAATATAGCGATTCATTTGTTCTCCATTTTACCGTGCAGGCGCATGATTATCGCCCGGTTATCGAAGGTAAGGCAGCCCAGCAGCGGCGCCAGGGTCAACGCGGCGGCGGCGATAAATACGCCACGCCACGCCTGCGGCGTTGGCCAGTAAAGCAAAAAGGCGCTCAGTAAGGCTGCCAGTAGCGCAGATCCCATCAGGAAACTGAGCTGGCGGTTAAGATTCCACAGCGCGCTGGCGTCCGGCATATCGCCGTTCGCCACATTCAGAAATGCGCTGCTCTGGGCCGTACTGCTGCACAGACTGCCGCCTGCGCCCATGAATACAAATGCCGCGATTAGCATACTGTTGGCGGTATGCGCATTGACGCCAGCCAGGGTAACGATCCCGACAGCCTGGAGAAGGCAGCCGACCGCGATAAGCGGGCGGGGGCCGAGACGATTGAAATAACGGCCGGTCGTCGCGATCGCCACAAACGAGGCCAGCGACCACGGAAGCATCAGGGCGCCGATGGCGGAGGGCGACATCCCCGTCACGCTTTGTAAATAAAACATCCCGACGACATTGATGCCAATAAAAGTCCCCGGCACGCAGAGATAGACCAGCATTGAAAAGCGCAGCAGCGGATCGCGCAGTAGCGAGAGACGCAGGAGTCCCCCCGGCCGCTCGACGCGTCTCTCATCCTTAATCCACAGCGCTGCCAGTCCGAACGTCAGCAGCGCGATCGGCAGGCTGGCAAAGAAAACCCAGCGCCAGCTGAGCGATTGCACCAGCACCCCGCCGATCGCCGGCGAGCACGCCGGCGCCAGCAGCCCGACCAGCATCACCGCGGCGGAAAGTTTCGCCCGCTCGTGAGGCCTGAACTGTTGCCAGGTCAGCGACTGGCCTAGCGGAATCAATAGTCCGCCGCCCATCCCCTGCAGGGCGCGCCACATGACAAGGCTGGTCAACGAGTCGGCCATTCCTGCGGCCAGAGCCCCAAAGCTAAATATGCTGAGCGAAAGCAGGAATACCCGCCGGGTACCAAACTGCTGGCTGAGCCAGGCGCTAAACGGCAGTACCAGCGTGAGCCCGGCAATATAGCCATTGCTGACCCACGCCAGTTCGCCCACCGACGCGTGCAGCGTCCGGCCCATCGCCGGAAAGGCGACGCTGGCGATGAACATATTGATTAAGTCGAGAAAGAAACCCAGCAGAAAAACGGTTGCGACCTTGCTGCGATACGTCATTGATTAAACCCCCCATGAAGGCCGCTACTGTAAACCTCAGCATCAGGGCGAATAAACACGACATTCGGAGATATACTGTCTGAAATTTTTTGACAATTGGCGGCGCGATGCTGAACCTGCAGCGGATGAACATGTTTGTAGCGGTGGTCGATAGCGGAAGTTTTACCGCGGCGGCGACGGCGCTGGGGCAGACCAAGGCGGTGGTGAGTTTCAACATTCGCCAGCTGGAGAGCGAGCTGGGGGTTACGCTGCTGTTGCGATCGACCCGGCGGCTGACGCTGACGGAAGCCGGTTCGCTCTTCTATCATCGCGGGGTCGCGCTGCTGAAAGCGGCGGAAAACCTGCAGGACGACGTCCGGGGCAGCCACGTGGGGTTGAGCGGTGAACTGCGGATCACAACGACGCCAGAATATGGCGCGCAGGTGATTATCCCGGCGCTGGGGGAGTTTAGCCAGCGGCATCCAGCGCTCCGCGTGCGCCATGTTTCTTCTTCTCACCACGCGGATTTAATCTCCGAACGGTTTGACGTGGCGATTCGCCTCGGGACGCTGGCGGATTCGCGCTACCGCGCGGCGCTGATATCGCGCTTTGCCATCGTCCCGGTTGCAGCCCCGTCATGGCTGGCGCAGCATCCTGTAAAGACGCTTGATGATCTGGCGCAATCGGCGTGGATTATTCATGAACGTCTGACCGCGCCGCTCCGCTGGCCGCTTACCGGGCCCGATGAGGAGAGCATCGCCTTCGAGATTAAACAGGCGCCGCGGCTGTCGGCAGATAGCGCCAGCGCGCTGATGGCCTTTGCGCTGGCGGGCAGCGGCATCGCGCTGCTGCCCGAATGGATGGTGGCTGCTGCGCTGGCAGACAGCACGCTGGTGAAGGTGATGCCGGCGTTTAGCTTTCCGCGCCAGGGGGTGTACGCGGTTTACCCGGACGCGCAGCACGTTCCCGTCAGGGTCCGGGCGTTTATTGATTTTCTCCGCGAGCGCCTGGGTTAATTGGGTTCTCGCGCTATCAGCTTGTGGATGATTTGCGAAAACTGCTGGCGCTCTTCATCGTTCAGCCGACCTAAAAATTCTTCATCAACGGCGTTACCCAGCGGCATTGAACTTGCCAGTAGCGCTTCGCCTTCTGCGGTTAAATAGACAAACCGACGGCGTTTGTCCGCCGGATCGTGTTCGCGACGAACCAGACCGCGGCTCTCCATTCGGCTCAGCATCTCCGCCAGCGTCGCTTTCGTGCTGACCGCCGCTTCCGTTAGCGTCACCTGTTCAATGCCGGGATGTTCGGCAATGGAACGCATCACCGCATACTGCGGTTTGGTGAGGTCCGGCAGTTCAAGCTGCCAGCGGGCGGTGTGCTGCTGAAAAAGCTGGCGTAGCAGGTGAAACGCCTCGTTTTTTAACTCCATGACAACTCCGTAATCAAACCGTCGGTTCTATGATAGCCGCTCGGGAGACGTTTTAGCATTTTTCCTGTTTTGATGAAAAATGCGGCCGTGTACGAACGCACTTGCACGAAAAGCTCATCAAGCGTAGTTTTAATAAAAACGTTCGCATACGAACAATTGTGGGGCGATGATGAAACTAATCATAGGGATGACCGGAGCGACGGGCGCTCCGCTGGGCGTTGCGCTGCTCAAAGCGCTTCGAGAGATGCCGGAAGTGGAAACGCATCTGGTGATGTCAAAGTGGGCCAAAACCACCATTGAGCTGGAAACGCCTTACAGCGCCCGTGAAGTGGCTGCACTGGCCGATTTCTCGCACAGTCCGGCGGACCAGGCCGCCGTCATCTCATCGGGTTCGTTTCGTACCGACGGCATGATCGTTATCCCCTGCAGTATGAAAACGCTGGCGGGTATCCGTGCCGGTTATGCTGAGGGGCTGGTGGGGCGGGCCGCGGACGTGGTGCTGAAAGAGGGGCGTAAGCTGGTGCTGGTGCCGCGTGAAATGCCGTTGAGCACGATCCATCTGGAAAACATGCTGGCCCTGTCACGCATGGGGGTGGCGATGGTGCCGCCCATGCCCGCTTATTACAACCATCCCAAAACCATTGAGGACGTCACTGACCACGTTGTCACGCGGGTACTGGATCAGTTCGGTCTGGAGTATCACAAAGCGCGCCGCTGGAGCGGGTTGCGGGCGGTAGAGAATGTATCACAGGAGAATGAATAATGGCTTTTGATGATTTGCGCAGCTTTTTGCAGGCGCTGGACGACCAGGGTCAACTGCTGAAAATTAGCGAAGAAGTGAACGCGGAGCCGGATCTGGCCGCGGCGGCAAACGCGACCGGGCGCATCGGCGATGGCGCTCCCGCGCTGTGGTTTGACAATATTCGCGGTTTTACCGATGCGCGCGTGGCAATGAACACCATCGGTTCCTGGCAGAACCACGCTATCTCGCTGGGGCTGCCGCCGAATACGCCGGTGAAAAATCAGATCGACGAATTTATTCGTCGTTGGGATAAATTCCCGGTGACGCCGGAGCGGCGGGCAAACCCGGCGTGGGCGGAAAATACCGTCGACGGCGAGGCGATTAATTTGTTCGATATTCTGCCCCTGTTCCGTCTCAATGACGGCGACGGCGGCTTTTATCTCGACAAAGCCTGCGTAGTTTCTCGCGATCCTCTCGACCCGGACAATTTTGGTAAGCAAAACGTCGGCATTTACCGTATGGAGGTGAAGGGCAAACGTAAACTCGGCCTGCAGCCGGTACCTATGCACGATATCGCTCTGCATCTGCACAAAGCGGAAGAGCGCGGTGAAGACCTGCCGATTGCCATTACCCTGGGTAACGATCCTATTATCACCCTGATGGGCGCCACGCCGCTGAAATACGATCAGTCGGAATATGAGATGGCCGGCGCGCTGCGTGAAAGCCCGTACCCTATCGCCACCGCGCCGCTGACCGGCTTCGACGTACCGTGGGGTTCAGAGGTGATCCTCGAAGGGGTGATTGAAAGCCGCAAGCGCGAAATTGAAGGCCCATTCGGCGAATTTACCGGCCACTACTCGGGCGGCCGTAATATGACGGTGGTGCGTATCGATAAGGTTTCTTACCGCAGCAAGCCGATTTTCGAGTCTCTCTATCTCGGTATGCCGTGGACCGAGATCGATTACCTGATGGGCCCGGCAACCTGCGTACCGCTGTATCAGCAGCTGAAGGCCGAGTTCCCGGAGGTGCAGGCCGTTAACGCGATGTACACCCACGGCCTGCTGGCGATTATCTCCACCAAAAAACGCTACGGCGGCTTTGCCCGCGCGGTGGGTCTGCGGGCGATGACCACGCCGCACGGCCTGGGCTACGTGAAGATGGTGATCATGGTTGATGAAGACGTCGACCCGTTCAACCTGCCGCAGGTGATGTGGGCGCTGTCGTCGAAGGTCAACCCGGCGGGTGACCTGGTACAGCTGCCGAATATGTCGGTCCTGGAGCTTGATCCGGGCTCCAGCCCGGCGGGGATCACCGACAAACTGATTATCGACGCCACCACGCCGGTTGCGCCCGATCTGCGCGGCCACTACAGCCAGCCGGTACAGGATCTTCCTGAAACTAAAGCCTGGGCTGAAAAACTGACCGCCATGCTGGCCAACCGTAAATAAGGAGAAGAAGATGATTTGTCCACGCTGCGCCGATGAACATATTGAAGTGCTGGCAACATCGCCGGTAAAAGATGTCTGGACGGTATTTCAGTGCCAGCACTGTTTCTACACCTGGCGGAATACTGAACCGCTACGCCGCACCAGCCGGGAACATTATCCGGAAGCGTTCCGCATGACCCAAAAGGATATCGATGACGCGCCAATGGTGCCGCATATTCCGCCGCTGCTGGCGGAAGATAAACGCTAAAATCAACGGGGTCCGCTTAGTCGGGCCTTTTTATATTTAGTTAATCAATGCAAAATATTTATTAATTAAATTTTCAAATTGCATAAAAGGTTAATAGAGCAGATACGTTTACGAGCCATCTTCCAGTTTATAATAAAATCAACGGGTTTGATAAATTACCGATAAGCTTCGCGGCCGGGAAAATATAGAATAGCGGCGGGTGCTTGAGGCTATCTGGCTTTGAGCATTGACAAGGGTTCAGATAGACGAAAGCCCCAGGAGATATTTCTATCAACTGAGGCTGACGAATGAACCTGAACAATTCAGATGTTAGTCTCTTCTTTGCAGGGAGGCAAGACATGCTAACAAAATATGCCCTTGTGGCAATCGTCGTACTGTGTATTACGGTACTGGGATTTACGCTTTTGGTGCGCAGCTCGCTGTGCGAACTCAGTATTAAAGAGCGTAGTATGGAGTTTAAAGCTGTTCTCGCTTACGAATCGAAGAAATAGCATCAGCGCGGGGGCAACCCCGCGTATTGGTTGTCAGGATGCATCCTCTCGCACCCAGTTTGCATTTGTTAAAACGGCAGCACCGCAGGGCGCTGCCGTTTTTTCACGTTAAACGAGAACTACACCAGGCTCTTCAGGCGATAGATCCACTCCAGCGCCTGGCGCGGAGTCAGCGAATCCGGGTCAAGATTCTCCAGCGCTTCAACCGCGGGCGAGGTCTCTTCCGGAGCGGAAAGCAGCGACATCTGGGTACCGTCCACCTGCGTGGCGGCAGCGCTCGGCGCAATGCTTTCCAGCTCGCGCAGCTTCTGCCGCGCGCGTTTAATCACCTCTTTCGGCACACCGGCCAGCGCGGCAACCGCCAGACCGTAGCTCTTACTGGCCGCGCCATCCTGCACGCTGTGCATAAAGGCGATGGTGTCGCCGTGCTCCAGAGCATCAAGGTGGACGTTGGCCACGCCTTCCATTTTCTCCGGCAGTTGGGTCAGCTCGAAGTAGTGGGTGGCAAACAGGGTCAGGGCCTTAATCTTGTTCGCCAGATTTTCCGCGCAGGCCCACGCCAGCGACAGGCCATCGTAGGTCGAGGTGCCACGACCGATTTCATCCATCAGCACCAGGCTATGCTCGGTGGCGTTATGCAGAATATTGGCGGTTTCGGTCATCTCTACCATAAAGGTTGAGCGGCCGCTGGCCAGGTCATCCGCCGCGCCGACGCGGGTGAAAATACGATCGATGGGGCCGATGTCGACTTTTTTCGCCGGAACGTAGCTGCCGATATACGCCAGCAGGGCGATCAGCGCGGTCTGACGCATATAGGTACTTTTACCGCCCATATTCGGACCGGTGATAATCAGCATTCTCCGCTGCGGGGCGAGGTGCAGCGGGTTAGCGATGAACGGCTCTTTCAGAACCTGCTCAACCACCGGATGGCGGCCTTCGCTGATACGAATACCCGGCTTATCGCTAAAGGTCGGGCAGCAGTAGTTGAGGGTCTCCGCGCGTTCGGCGAGGTTCACCAGCACATCGAGTTCCGCCAGCGCGCTGGCGCTCTGCTGCAGGTCGCCAAGGTGCGGCAGCAGCATATCGAAAAGTTCATCGTACAGCTGCTTTTCCAGCGCCAGCGCCTTTCCTTTGGAGGTCAGCACTTTGTCTTCATACTCCTTCAGCTCAGGAATAATATAGCGCTCGGCGTTCTTGAGGGTCTGGCGACGGACGTAGTGGATCGGCGCATGCTGGCTCTGACCACGGCTAATCTGGATGTAGTAGCCGTGGACGGCGTTGTAGCCTACCTTCAGCGTGTCCAGCCCCAGACGTTCGCGCTCGCGAACTTCCAGTCTGTCGAGGTAATCGGTCGCGCCATCGGCCAGGCCGCGCCACTCATCGAGTTCCGCGTTATAGCCGGGGGCGATAACGCCGCCGTCGCGAACCAGTACCGGCGGCGCATCGATAATCGCCCGTTCCAGCAGTTCGCGCAGCTCGCTAAATTCCCCCATCTTTTCCCGGAGCCGCTGTACTGGCGCACAGTCGACGTCCCCCAGCATCGCGCGCAGTGCCGGCAGCTGCTGGAAAGCGTGACGCATACGCGCTAAATCGCGAGGGCGGGCGGTGCGCAGCGCCAGGCGCGCCAGAATACGTTCGAGGTCGCCGACCTGGCGCAGTACCGGCTGCAGCTCGGTGTAATGTTCCTGCAGCGCGCCGATGGTCTGCTGGCGCTCTACCAGCACGGCGGTGTCGCGCGCCGGCATATGTAGCCAGCGCTTAAGCATACGGCTGCCCATGGGGGTCACGGTGCAGTCGAGCACCGAGGCCAGCGTATTATCAAAGCCGCCGGCCAGGTTCTGGGTGATCTCCAGATTGCGGCGGGTAGCCGCATCCATAATGATGCTGTCCTGCTGGCGCTCCATCGTGATGGCGCGGATATGCGGCAATGACGTGCGCTGGGTGTCTTTGACGTACTGCAGCAGGCAGCCGGCGGCGCACAGGCCGCGCGGGGCGTTTTCAACGCCGAAACCAACCAGATCGCGCGTGCCGAACTGGAGATTGAGCTGCTGGCGCGCGGTGTCGATTTCAAATTCCCACAGCGGACGGCGGCGCAGGCCGCGGCGGCCCTCAATCAGCGACGACTCGGCAAAATCCTCCGCGTACAGCAGCTCGGCGGGGTTGGTGCGCTGGAGCTCCGCCGCCATCGTTTCGCGGTCAGCGGGTTCGCTCAGGCGAAAACGTCCGGAGCTGATATCGAGGGTGGCGTAGCCAAAACCTTTACTATCCTGCCAGATGGCGGCCAGCAGATTGTCCTGGCGTTCCTGCAGCAGCGCTTCATCGCTGATGGTACCCGGGGTCACAATGCGGACGACTTTGCGTTCAACCGGTCCTTTGGTAGTTGCCGGATCGCCAATCTGTTCGCAAATGGCCACCGACTCGCCCTGATTAACCAGCTTAGCCAGATAGTTCTCAACCGCGTGATGGGGGATCCCGGCCATCGGAATCGGTTCGCCCGCGGAAGCGCCGCGCTTCGTCAGCGAGATATCCAGCAGCTGCGATGCGCGTTTCGCATCGTCATAGAACAGTTCGTAAAAATCACCCATCCGGTAAAACAGCAGAATCTCCGGGTGCTGGGCTTTCAGCTTGAGATACTGCTGCATCATCGGGGTGTGGGCGTCAAGATTCTCTAGTGTACTCATCAGTTTTTGCTGTCCATTTTCTGAAGTTTTAATGAGTTAGCGGAGTTTATTGTTTTCATGACGTCGCGCTATCGCTCATCGGTTCCCGTGAAACTGTGCATTTCTGTTTATTGACCCATGAGCCGCATGATAACGGAGTCTTCAGGTCAGGAAAACAAGAAGCAGCGGCGGTATGCCGGAGGGGGAGGTCGCAGAGGAAAAAGGCTATACTGGCGAATGCAGGTCGATGGTATAGACGGGGAGAAATCCGTTTTCACCGGCGTCGTACGCCTCGCGTTATTTCCCTTATTCCGTCTGCTTTTCACTGTTGCGTATAGCAGAAAAGGGTTTATTGTTAATAAAATGTGATCTATGTTACAATTATCTTACCATCAACATCTTTCGTTTATCCTCTATTAATTACCTTTCGTAATTTGTTTTTAGGATATATCTCAGCATCCTGCGAGTTAATTTCCTATGGCGGCACTGTTCGCGAGGTTAAATCTTTTTTTAATTCCTTTGTAAATGTATTTCTTTTTACCTAAAAAATGATTTGTTAGTATTTTTGTCAACCAGGGGATCTGGCTTTAATTAAATTATTAATATTAATTAATAGTCTAATTATTGAAATGGATTTTTCGGTGATGCGGAGGGCTGCAAATTGTTATAAGAGTATAACTCAGCAATTTTATAGCTCCTTACTCTTTAGGATAAAAATTTACAACGCAGGAATTTTCTATGAAACTGAATAAAGTTGCTATGGCTGTGGCATTAACTGCTGCTCTCGGCTCAATGTCTGCACTGGCTGATACCACTAATGGTCAGATTGAGCTTCAGGGTGAGCTGGTGAATACCGCGTGTGGTTTAGCGCCGTCGTCCAGCCCGGTAACCGTTGATTTTGGTCAGGTTCCAGTTTCCCTGCTGCAAGGCGGTGGTCAGGCAACTGAAACCAAAAACATCGAGCTGCAGTATTGCGATACCACCATCGCCAGCAGCGCCGTTGTTTCCTATACCCCGACTTCGGTTAACCCGAACGATCCTACTCTGGCTGCCTTTACTTCTGGTACCGCATCTGGTGCAGGTATCGGCCTGAAAGACAGCGCTAGCCAGACTGTGACCTGGGGCGCGCAGACCACGCCGGTCACCCTGGTCGATGGTACTAACACCATTCCTTTCGTGGCCTTCCTGAAAGCGGAAGCGGCAGCGAGCGGTTCTACCACTACCGTAACCGCAGGTGCATTCCAGTCAACGATCAATTTCACTATCGATTATCAATAATCGATTTTGAATTATCGCTCGCGGGGAGGTTTCTCCCCGCGATATTGGATGGTGTACCCGATAATATGGAATTCTGAGTATGGTTAAGGATACAGAGAAAAAGAGACTGATAGCGCTATTCGTATCGGTATTACTCTTTTCCGGACATGCTTCGAGTACTAATTTTACGCCCGGACAGCTGGCGCTTTCGGGGGAGCTGGTTGCTGCCGCCTGCGATATTGATCCCAGCTCGCGGGAGCTATGGGTGGATTTCGGCAACATATCCGCTCGCGATATTAATATGGATCAAGAAGGTAAGCTCGTCCGGCCTTTTCTGGTGCGCTTAGTGGGCTGCGCGTCTTACGGCAGCGAAAATCAATCAACGCCCGGTGCTTATGCCACGATTACTTTTACCGGCAATGCGTCATCGCAGGACCCGACCGTATTAATTCCTGATGGGGAAGGAAAGGGGTTTGGTATACAGATTCGCGATCGCCGTGGGGAAGTTTTAACTTTTGGAGAACCCTCCTCGGGATATCTGCTAAGTGATGAGAATAATACGCTGAAATTCACCGCTTCGCTGGTTCCGGTTCAGCAACATATTAAGGCTGGGGATTTTCACGCCGTCACTCGTTTTTATATGGATTACAACTAGACGCAAGCCAGCTATTGCTGTTGTAGCTTGTTTACCGCGCACGATATTTTACTGAATGATTCGGGATGAATAGTCATGTCAGCAGAACTAAAAATAAAAATAATCCTCTCTCAGATGCTTTTTTTCTGCTGTGCTTCTATGGCTTGTGCCTCAACCGACGTGGAATTCAATACCGACGTACTGGATGCCGCCGATCGCGACAATATCGATTTAACCCGTTTCGCCACCGACAACTATGTCCCGCCGGGCGAGTACTTATTAGATATTAAAATAAATGGCCAGGCGGTCGGGCAGCAAAAGGTTCGTTATCTGGCTTCTAAGGACCAGAAGCATACCCAGGCCTGCATTAACGGCGAAATTCTTGCCAGATTGGCGTTGAAAGAAGAAGCGCAGAAAAAGGTCGCACAGCCGTTTGCCGATTGCTATGACCTGCTGAGCCTTCCTGGGGCTAAGCTCAGCAACTACGCCGGGGTGCTGGACATCACCGTCCCGCAGGCGTGGATGAAATACAACGATCCGAACTGGACGCCGCCGGAGCGCTGGGACCAGGGCATCGGCGGGTTTTTGCTCGACTACAGTCTGACCGGCCAATATACCCGCCAGCTTGATATGCATGAAGATTACACCACCCTGAGCGGATACGGCCAGACCGGGGTTAACCTCGGCGGCTGGCGTTTGCGCGGCGAATATCAGACCAGCTATTACAGCGCGACGCATCAATTTGATTTCGACATGAATCAGATCTACGCCTACCGTCCGCTGCCGATGATGGCGGCAAAGCTGACGGCGGGGGAGATCTACCTTGATTCTCAGGTCTTCGACACCGTGCGCTTTACCGGGCTTAATCTCGCCAGCGATGAGCGTCAGCTGCCGCCAAACCTGCAGGGCTACGCGCCGGAAATTCGCGGCCTGGCCAAGACCAACGCCAAAGTGACGGTGAAGCAGAGCGGGCGCATTATTTATGAAACGACGGTTCCCGCCGGACCGTTTAACATTCAGGATTTACGCAGCTCGGTGCGCGGTACGCTGGATGTTCAGGTGGAGGAGCAGGACGGCTCCATTTCGACGTTCCAGGTTAACACCGCCAACATTCCTTACCTTACGCGTCCCGGCTACGTGCGTTACAACGTGGCTGTCGGCGCGCCGTCCCGCTATAACCATAAAATTCAGGGGCCAGGTTTCGCTTCCGGTGATTTCTCCTGGGGGATAACCAACGCCTGGTCGCTGTACGGTGGTTTACAAAGCGCAGGGGCGGAATATACCGCGGTCTCCGCCGGTATTGGCCGCGATCTCAGCGTACTGGGCGCGCTCTCGCTTGATGCCACCGAATCCTACAGCCAGCAGTCAAACCAGAAACGGCTTAAAGGCACCTCGTTTAAGCTGAGCTATGCGAAAACGTTCGACGAATATAACAGTTCAATTACCTTCGCCGGCTATCGCTTCTCTCAGGAAGATTTCCGCTCTTTCTCGCAATATCTCAACGAGCGTTACGAGGGTTACGACAGCCTTGGCCGTGAAAAAGAAGTCTATACCATCACCGGGAATAAAACGTTCTGGGCCGATGAGCCAGGCAAAGCGACTACCGTCTTTCTGACCTATACCCACCAGAATTACTGGAATCGAAGCAGCCAGGATCGCTACGGCATCTCGTTAGGGCGCTCGTTTAACGTCGGTAATATTCGCGGGATCACCACCAATATTTCGGCCTACCGTTCCGATTACGAAGGGCGTAAAGACGACTCTATTGCTTTCTCGCTTTCCATTCCCGTTGGCGATAGCAAATGGAGCGGTCTCGACGTACAGACCAATAACGGCAAAACCAGCCCGATGCTCTCGTACACCGACAGCAGCGACTACAACAACCTGTGGCGACTGCGTGCCGGGGCGAGCCAGAGCGGCTATGCCAACGTCGACGGCTACTATCAGCGCCGCTCGCAGTATGCCGAAATCAACAGCAACGCCAGCTATCAGCAGGATCACTACGTTTCCCTGAGCAGCACCCTGCGCGGCGGCTTTACCGCTACCCGGCACGGGGCGGCGATCCACAACAGCGGCGCGACGCTTAACACGGCGCGCGTGATGGTGAATACCAACGGTATCGGCGACGTTCCGCTCAATGACGGTAAATCAAGAACCAACAATTTCGGTATTGCCGTTATCCCGGACATCGTGAGCTACAACAGCTTTGATACCCGTGTTGATGTCGATGCGATGTCGGAATCCATCGAACCGGCAAAAGCCATCAGCACCGCCACGCTGACCGAAGGCGCCATTGGCTATCAGACCTTTGGCATGGCCAAGGGAGAAAAAATGATGGGGATTATTCGCCTGGCTGACGGTACCTATCCACCGTTCGGCGCGGAGGTTATCAACGGCGATGGCGTGAGCGTCTCCATGATTATGGAAGGTGGTCAGGGATGGCTGGCGGGGGTTAATCCTCAGGAGCTGCTAAGCGTAGTGTGGAGCGGGAAAAAGCAGTGCCAGATTGCCATCCCGCCGACCATCGTGCGTCGTTCGACAGCCGCGCTATTGCCGTGTAAATGACTGTGACAGTAATAAAAGGCCAAAAATGAGCATAATAAGCAACAAATTCTGCTGGATGGGCGTTGTGATGCTGACGGCGGTAAGCGGTACCGCTCAGGCGGGAGTTTCGCTGGATCGCACGCGTCTTATCATTACCGGTAAAGACAGCTCGGCGAGCGCGAATTTAACCAACACCAGCCCGGATATTCCTTTTCTCGCGCAATCATGGGTTGAGGACAGCAAGGGCAACAAGATTACCTCTCCGCTGGTGGTGCTGCCGCCTTTACAGCGGATTAACGGCGGGCAAAAAGGGGTGGCGCGGGTCACCAAAACTGACGGTATTAACCAGCTGCCGCAGGACAGGGAAAGCCTGTTTTATTTAAGCGTGCGCGAAATCCCGCCCAAGCCGGATAAAGCGAATGTCCTGCAGTTAGCCATGCAGTCGCGGATTAAATTATTTTTCCGCCCGACGGCCATTATTCCCAAAAGCAAAAGCGAGATTTGGCAGGACCAGGTCGTCTTTCAAAAGAGCGGCAATAAGATGACCGCGCAAAACCCGACGCCCTATTACATCACCATTATTAGCTTGTCCCGCGTCAAGGGTGAAAAAATCACTAAGTTTCCGGGGATTATGATTGCGCCGAAGTCCAGCATGGAGTTCAGCGTAACCGACGGCGGCGTGCGAGATTTCGCCATGATGTATGTGAACGATTATGGCGGTCATCCGGAGCTGAAATATCGCTGTGAAGGAAATACCTGTAAAGCGCTGCCGCCATCGCAGCAAGGGTAATTAAAGAGGAACCTGATGATGAAAACGCGTCTATCGCTATTAGCACTGTTTGTATTCGGTATCAGTATGCCAGCGCTGGCCGACGCTGATATTCCGCTACAGCCACAGCACTATAACCGGGATCATCAGGGGGAAGATGGCGGTAACGTGATATTCAATGGCTCCGTTTATGCCTCGCCTTGCGTGCTGGCACCGCAGAGCCGCCTGCAGATTATTGAGATGGGTGAAATCAGCGCCCGCCGTTTTCATCAGGCCGGCGACCGGAGCCAGCCGGTGCTGGTTCGCGTCGAACTCAGGGATTGCCTGAAAGGCGCCTCGCAGGCGCGCGACAGCATCGCCTCACGGACGACGGGCAACAGCAAGCATCTCTACACCACCGGCGAGCAGGCGGTTCAGCTCACTTTTATCGGCGAATCGGATGAACGTAATCGCCAGCTGCTGCGCCTGACCGGCAGCATCTCAGGAGCTGGTATTCGCCTGCTGGATGTCAAAGAACGGGCGTTGGATATTAATCAAACGCAGCCGCCGTTTATTGTGAAAACCGGCGATAGCAGCCTGACGTTTATTGCCGTGCTGGAGTCAACCGGACGAAACGTGACCGCGGGCAACTTTAGCGGACTGCTGCGTTTAAAAATGGAGTATCTCTGATGACGACGATGGTTCTCGGGCGAAAATCTTGCGTCACGCTTTTACTCTGCGGCGGCTTATTATCCCTTGATGCCAGAGCGGCGATTGAAGGGGAAATTACGCCGGTCGGCGGACCTAAAATGTATAATATTGACGTGGTCAATCAGGATATTACCAATAACAGCATTGGGGCAACGATTCCTTATGAATTTTCGTTGGGCGGGCAATACTCTGGTATAGCCAGCTGTACGATTCCCATGCAAGATCAGGCAATTTATTACTCTTCGACCGCCTCGCTGATGCAGCAGGGAAGCGCGCCGGGCTATTTAAAGCTCAATGATTATATGGATGTCAAAATTGAAATTTATATCCGTGGTCAGCGCATGGAATATCTTTCGGTGCCTTTTTATAACGAATCGAATAATGCCTTTCAGAACCAATGTGTCCCGCCAACTACCCAGTTTAATAACTTTGAGTCCGGCGCCAAGGGGCGGGTAACGTTTATGATTACTAAGCCTATTATCAACGGCGTTAACCTGTTGGGTACAGAAATCGCCAAGCTTTACGGCCGCCTGGGGAATTACAGCTCAGGAATGGGCAGTACCCCAATGTCGATTATATCGATTAATTCCGGGGTCATTACCGTTCCGGATAAATGCATTGTCAACTCAGGTTCACCGATCGTCGTTGATTTTGATACCATCCCCAGTTCGGGTTCGCTGCTAAATGGCAATAATTACAGCCGGTCCGTGCCGATTCAGGTGAAATGCGAAGGGGGAAGTTTCGCGAACGGTAATTTAAATATTCGCCTGGGTATTCAGCAGGCCAATACCGCCAGTTTTAATAGCGATTATTTAGGGACCACCGGCGCCGTCGATCGATCCAATCTTGGCATTATTCTGAAAGATTCAGGCGGCAGTTTAGTGGCCGCGAATAGATTTTATGACGTGCCGGGTTTTAATAACAATCAGGGAACATGGAATCTGACCGCCGCGCCGATTGCTAATGCCGGGACCAATATTCTCGAAGGGGAATTCCAGGCATCGGCCACCGTGGTCGCTGAGTTTCAGTAAGGGGGCAGCATGCGTCAATTTATCGCATCAATGGTTCTTATATATTTGCTGCCGGCTGTCACGCCGGCGTATGCCAGCGGGGAACTGATCGGCGGCGACTTAACCTTTAAAGGCACCGTCGCGGCCCATGGCTGCAGTATCGTTCCCTCATCCAAAAATATCGCCGTTGATTTTGGTCAGATTTCAACCCGTACGCTCTATGCGGAGAGTAAATCACAGCCCAAAGCGTTTGTGATTGAGCTTAAGGATTGCAGTACCGATGTTTTTAATTCCGTTACCGTAACCTTTAGCGGGACGGAAAATGCCAATATGAGCGACCGTCTGGCGATTACGCCGGTAGCGCCAAATTCCGCCAGCGGCATTGGCATTGGTTTTGAAGAGAGTAACGGCACGGCGATTTCACTCAATACGCCAACAACCGCGGTCGCTATTTCCGATGCCACTATGCAGTTAAATTTTAAAGCTTTTGTTGAAGGGGAACCGGATGCCTTGAGTAACAAAACCTTGCAAACCGGTGCTTTTCAGGCAACAGCGTATTACACCCTTAATTACCAGTAGAATAGATCAAGGATGATGAAAAATGAGCCGCCGTTTCTTTCTCTACGATAAAAATATCTTTTTCTCAGAAGGCGTACGTTCTTTGGTTGACGATCTTGCTGCGCATGACGACGACTGCTCTTTCTCAAGGCTCGACCAGTTCTCTCAGCTGATCAACACGCTGCGTCTGCCGAAGCAGAAAGAGGAGCTGCGCTGGGTGCTCTGCGATGTCGACAGTTTGCCGGACGAACGCTTTAATGCGCTATACACTATAAAAGAGTACTACTGCCGGGAAAATCAGCAGCTGGTGATTTTATTAGGAGAGAATAATATTTCTCTGTTCTTTGCGCTGCATTCGCTGCTCCCGGAGGCGAGCTGGTTATTAAAAAATGAGTCGCTGGAGAATTTTTTTAAATTCATTGAAGGCGCTGATTCGATGGTGGCAAAGAAAATATTTTATAGCCGCTCGCTTATTAATTATACCCGACAGAAGTGGTTAGCCCGGGATTTTAATAACAGTATCTCCAGCGATGACTGGTGGTTAATGGAAGAAATATTCAAAGGGAAGTCATTGTCGCAAATTTCCTCTGAGCAAAAAATTGATGTTCGTCGACTGAGCCGCTGCAAACGGGGCCTGATGAAAAAATTAAATGCTAAAAATAACGTAGAACTGTTTAATATTTTCAAGTGTATCGTTGCCACCCCCTGCGTATAACAGCATACAAAGTCTAACATCGACAGAATTACTGGCAGATAGCTAAGCCAGTAGGTAAGTGTAAGAAAAATACATTTCAATATAAATAGTTAAGGATCTAACAAATGCAAAAATTAAGTATGATTGAAGCATCAAATATTATTGGCGGATGCTGCAAGGAAACTTGCACAAGTTCTTACGAGACAGTGGTCGTTGGCGGTATTTCTACCTGTAAACAAGTGACCACCTGTACGGATAAGCACGGTTCGACCGTTAGCATGAAAGATGCGCCGGACAGCATGTGCGTCGTGCCAAACAGCATCCGTCGTTAATCTCTGATGTGATACATGGAGGGGTAACCCTCCATGTATTCCTCCGCCATTCTCGCGAGCCTGGTATCAAATGAAGATAAAACCTATTACCGCCGTTGGCTATACGTTTCTGGTGGCGTTAATTTCGTCGCTAATTACCGTGCTGTGCTATCACATATTTGTGTTTAATACATTTTCACTGGATAGCAGTCAGCCTTCCGCCCTGCGGAAAATTGACAGCGCAACCGTTGCCAGTAGCCCAATAAAAAATGAGAAAAGCATTATTGAAGTGATGTCCTATGGCTGTCACTACTGCGCATCGAACGAAGAAGAGATCGAAAAATTCGCCGCCACGCTACCCGCGGATAGCACCTTTGAAGTTATCCATATTACTGGCGAGAATAACGGACTGGCGGTCTTTGCGCCGGTTTTTGCGACCCTTGAAGTTATGGGCATTGAGCGCCAGATGCGCGACCAGGCGTTTAACGCGGTAATGACCCGCGGGATTAATTTAGCCGATGAGGAAACGCTTAATGGCTGGCTGAAAAAGAATAGTATTGATGTCGAGAAATACCATCAGTTACGCCAAAGCCAGGCCGTTGCCGAGCGTCTGGAATATATGGCGAAAATCACCGAGCTTTATGACATCAACGCGACGCCGCTGTTTATTGTGAATAAAAAATACGTAGTGGCAAAGGATCGTCAGTTTCCTGAATTTGCCGACTATTTACGCCAGCTGTTAACCCAGGATAAGGAGTAAGCGTGGCGCGCTTTCTCATCGTCTGGAGCGTCTTCAGCGTAAGAAAATGGTCCGCGCAGCTGAGCTGGCGCTGCCGGCCTCTTACCGGCTACGGTCAAAAAGCGGTGCGTAGAGTCATGCGTTTTACCCCGATGCCTCTGCTGCTGCTGGCGATTCGCGCGCTGTGTCGGCTGCGGCTGCTGGGCAGACAGTACCGTGGCCGCACTGCCGTGGCGACGCAAAACTACCGCTGCCTGACGGGCGTCGAGGATCGAATTGATGCCGGATGGATAGCCATGCGCCGCCAGCTGCTGGAGATAGGGGCGACCTGGGGACAGCACCCGGCCACCCTGGCCCAGATGCAGGCATGCACGCGAGAGCTTGACGCCGTTGTCGCTCCCCTGGCGGCGCAAAAGACGCCGGTTGTCCTTGCGCCGCTGCACTGCATTTCCGATATCTTAGCGGCGATGGTCGGGGCCGGCGTGACGCCGGGCAAAGCCAGCGTAGTGGTTTCTTCCAGCGCGGAAAACTATACCGTCGCCAGCCGTAAAATGGGCGGCGTCGCGCTCTCTTACTGCTCAATCCACCAGGATAATACATCGCTGGCTAGCGAGCTTATGGCGTTAATGACTAATGTGTCGGCAGGGCGGGAAAATATGATTATTTTCCCCGATATTCCGGCTGATTATACCGTACAGACCCCTGAAGCGCAGTCCGGAAAAATAAGCTGCCGGCTATTTGGCCGCCCGGCAAAATTACATAGCGGGGTACAGCGGTTTTCTCGCATCGTATCGGCGCAGGTTGTTTTTTATCACCTCTATTATCAGCACGGGATAAAAATAAAGATCTATTCTCCGCTGAGGCCAAAAGAGGTCGCGGCAAAGCTACCGACGATGATTGAAAACACCCTGCGTGACTATCCGCAGGATTGGCTTTTGTGGCACAGCCATTCGCTCTATTTTATTAATCACTGATGCATCATCATGAAAAAGATTATTCCTGATATGGTTTTCCAGGAAGAGACCAATGAATGCGGCCTCTCCTGTATTGCGATGCTGGCGCAAACCCAGAATATTCCGTGCTCGCTGCCGGCTTTGCGGGAAATTTTCCCGGCATCCGATCATGGGACATCGTTGAGCGATTTATCCGTTATCCTGCAGCAGATCGGTATTGCCACCGCGCCGGTGTTGTTCGATCACGCAGAGCTTCATGCGCTGCCGTTCCCGTCCATTTTGCACTACGGCGCCAGCCACTATGTACTGCTGGCCTGGCGAAAAGGGGATTACGTCTGCGTCATGAATCCGGCGATTGGCCAGCAGTGGCTGCCTTTCTCGGCATTAAAAAAAGAGATTAGCGGCTATGCGCTGATCCTTGAAGAGTCGCCCGGCGCGATTGCCGGCCCGGACCCGGTTATTGCTGGCGCGCAGCAGGAGATGCCGCGGGCGATGAGCCTGAAGGAGACCGCGGCGGTACCGGGCATTTATAAGCTGATGCTCTTGACCTTCCTGGTTTCGCTCACCTTGTTTTTAATGCCGACGATGGTCAGCCGGGCGATCAATCAGGCCTTCTCTGACGTTCAAAATACGCAGTTTCCTTATTTATGGTTCATCCTCGCCTTTGTTGTATCCACGCTGCTGGCGCTGGGCGTCAGGGTGATTAGCGAGCGATTTATTCGCCGCTTTGTCCTGCTTAAGAGCGATATCGGTTTTTCCCGCCTGCTGAATAATCCGCTGCGTTTTTTTGAAAAACGCGCGCCGGGGGACGTTTTCAGCCGTTTTATCGCCTGGCAGGGCGGGATGCTGCAAAAAATCGAACTGGATAACGGGCTCCGCTCGGACTGGATCATCTGCGTTATCGCGATCGGTATTATGTTCTGGATCTCCCCGGTGCTGGCGCTGATTTCCGCCGTGGGTATTGTGGCTATGGGGCTGATTAGCGTCTGGGCCATTTTCCGCGACCGCTGGTATACGCAGCAGCTGCAGCTGAAAAGCGCGACGCTGAATGACTTTTTTATGGAAACGCTACAGGGCGTGTTAACTATCAAAACCGCCGGACTGGAGACGCAGCGTAAAGCGCAGTTTGCCCGTCTGTCTCATGACCTTTTCACCTGCCTCCAGCGGCAGAAAGTCTATCAGCAGGTCAAAGAGGGACTGTACCAGCTGACCGGTAGCCTTGAGATGGTGGTTTTCATGCTGGTGGTGCTGCCGCTGGTGCATGCAAAGCTTATCTCGCTGGGCGACTTTTTTGCCTACAGCTTTTTACGACAGATTTTTACCTCCTACGTCACGCGGATATTTTATGCCGTGATCCGTAAATCACAGCTGCACGTGATTGATACCCGCGCGCAGGGCCTGTTCACCCGCCATGAGCCTGCTGCGCCCCAGTTTGCTCCGCTCAGCGGTGAAGCCGTTCCGCGGCTGACGTTCGAGCAGGTGAGCTTTCATTACAACCCGCAGCGTCCGGTACTCAATGCCGTTGATCTCATCCTGGAGCCCGGCGATCGGCTGGCGATCGTGGGCGACTCCGGCGCCGGAAAAAGCACCCTGCTGCGGCTGATGGCAGGGCTTTTTTCCGCGCAGCATGGGCGAATTTTGCTGAACAACGATGAGGTGAGCGCGCAGCAGCTGGCGTCGCAGGTATGGCTACAGAGTCAGGAAGACATCCTGTTCAACGCCTCGGTGCTGCAAAACATCACCCTGTTTGATCCGTGGTACAGCGACAGCGATCGCGGGCGAGTGGAGGCGCTGGTCGAAAAAATGGCGCTGGCGCCGGTGGTTCAGGCGCTGCCGGGAGGAATGGAGGCGCTGATCCGCGAGAGCCACTCGGCGCTCTCTTTAGGCCAGCGTCAGCGGCTGATGCTGGCGCGGGCGCTTTACAGCACCCGGCCCATACTGCTGTTCGACGAACCGACCGCCAATCTTGATGATGAAACCGCGGAAACGGCGATCCTCGCGCTGTGCCAGCACTGCCGCGAACAGGGCAAGACGCTGATCGTCGTGACCCACAGCGAGCAGATCCTGCATCATTTCACGCGGGTTTATCGCCTGAAGGAAGGCAAGCTGCGCGATATCACACAGGGAGAGGTGGGCCAATGAGAAGAGCATTTTTACGCCGCCGTAAAACGTGGCTGTTTGCGCTGGTCGCTATGCTGGCCATTGTTGCCGCCGTCTACTATCAGCGTTCATTTCCGGCACAGGCCGAGTCGATTGATACCGTTACGCTCGATCGCGGGGATATCGAAAAGGTCGTGCTGGCGAGCGGGATTATCAAACCTGCCGTCCAGGTGAGCGTCGGCGCGCAGGTCAGCGGCCAGCTGCGTAAACTGTACGTGCGCCAGGGCGAGCGGGTGCGCAAAGGGCAGCTGTTAGCCGAAATCGACCCGACGCTGCAGCTTTCCGACTTACGCAACGCTACCGCGCAGCTGGCCAGCGCCAGAGCGCAAAAGCTGTCCTCTGAGGCCATGCTGGTGCAGTACCGCAAAGCGCTGGCGCGCGAGCAGGCCATGAGCCGCGACGGCTCCGGCGTGAGCAGCGACCTCGAACAGGCGCAGGCGCAGTATGCCGCGCAGGTTCAGCAGATTGCGGTGAATGAGGCGCAGATTGTGCAGGCGGAAATGAGCGTGCAGACTGCCAACGCCAACCTCGGCTATACCCGCATTCTCGCGCCTATGGATGGCGAAGTGCTGGGCATCGTGACCCGTGAAGGGCAAACCATCGTCTCCTCGCAAATTGCGCCCACGATTCTGGTGCTCGCCGATCTCGATAAAGTCCAGGTCCAAACCCGCATTTCCGAAGCCGATATCCAGAAAATCCATCCGGGACAGCCGCTATGGTTTTACGTCATTGCCGACCCGCAAACCCGTTATGAAGGGGAGCTTGGCTATGTCCAGCCCGCGCCGCAGGAGGCGCTGGAGGAACAAAACGCCGGCGCGTCTGTCGGTAACCAGCAGAGCAGCGCCATTTACTATAACGGCACCTTCGAGGTGGATAATCGCCAGCGATTGCTGAAAACCTCGATGACCGCCCAGGTGTTTATCCGCATCGCGCAGGTGAAAGATGCGCTGCGCGTGCCGGTTGCCGCGCTGGGGCGTTCGCTCGGCGATGAGCGCTACCTGGTCGTGGTGCAAAAGGAGAACGGCAGCGAGGAGCGTACCATTCGCATCGGTATTAACGACCGCCAGTATGCGCAGGTTCTTGAAGGATTACAGTCCGGTGAGCGGGTGGTAATCCCGCAGGATGCGGGGTCCATCTGATGGCTGAGCCGCTAATCTTGCTGAACAACGTCACGCGCCATTTTGTTGCCGGGACGCAACGGATTCCGGTGCTGAAATCCATCTCTCTGACCATTATGCCCGGCGAGATGGTGGCGATTATGGGCGCTTCCGGCTCGGGTAAATCGACGCTGATGAATATTATCGGTTGTCTGGATAAACCCAGCAGCGGTGAAGTGTATATCAACGGCATCGCCGCCCATCAGGCCGACAGCGCAGAGCTGGCGGAGCTGCGCAGCCGCTGGCTGGGATTTATTTTTCAGCGCTATCACCTGATGCCTTATTTGACGGCGGAAGAGAATATTGCCATCCCTGCGCTCTATACCGCGATGCCCGCAGCTGAGCGCCAGGCACGCATTGCGCTGCTGGCGGAAAAGCTGGGCATTGACGCGCGCCTGGCGCATAAACCCGCGCAGCTTTCCGGCGGCCAGCAGCAGCGGGTCAGCGTTTGTCGGGCGCTGATCAACGGCGCGCAGATTATTCTCGCCGATGAACCCACCGGGGCGCTGGATAGCGTCAGCGGCCGGGCGCTGATGGATGTTCTGCACCAGTTGAACGCTGACGGGCATACGGTGATTATCGTGACCCACGATCGCGAGGTGGCGCAGCAGGCCCAGAGGATCGTCGAGATCAGCGATGGGCAGGTGGTCGCCGACAGCATTCGCGGCGCGCGTGATAATCACGGCATTCCGCGGCTGCCCGCGGTGCAGGATAACGGCCGGGCCTCGCTGTCGCGCAGCATCGGAGAGTCGGTACGGATGGCATGGCGGTCGCTGCTGGGGCATCGTATGCGCGCCTTTTTGTCGATGCTGGGGATTATCATCGGCATTTCGTCCGTGGTTTCCTCCATGGCGGTGGGAGAAGGCGCCCGGCAGAGCATCATGAACGAGATTGGCAAGCTGGGTAATACCACGCTCGAAATCCGCCCCGGCACCGGCTGGGGCAGCAAGCGTCCGGATATGGAGCGGGCGCTGTCGCTGGATGATATCGCCAGTCTCGGCAAACAGTCGTGGGTGCTTGGGGTGTCGCCGATTGTCTCCAGCATGACGACCGCGGTGCGCCAGGGGTTTGATTCCTCAATTATTCTTTCCGGGGTTTCCGCCGACTATTTCTCGCTGCAGGGCATTCGTTTCCTCCACGGCAACGGTTTTACCCACCGCGATGTCGACGATCGTGAACCGGTGCTGGTGCTGGATGAAACCAGCAAAGAGACGCTGTTTCCCGGTAATGAAGATCCGCTGGGTAAAATTGTGCAAATCGCCGGCGCGCCGTGGCGGGTGATCGGCATCGCCAGCAAGCCGGGACCGAAGGTGGTCAGCGGGTTTATGTCGGCCTGGATCCCCTATACCTCTTTATTGCAGCGGATTTCCGGGGACAAACCGCTGGAGGCGCTCACGCTGCGCTTTCAGGAAACGCTGTCGCCGCAGGACGCGGCGCGGCGGGCGGAAAGGCATCTTATCCGCGAGCACGGCAAAAAAGATTTCTTTGTCCAGACCGACGAACAGCTCGCCAACGCGCTGCAAAAAACCTCTGACTCCATGTCGCTGCTGATCACCGCGATTGCCGCCATCTCGCTTCTGGTTGGCGGCGTTGGCGTCATGAACATCATGCTGGTTTCCGTTACCGAACGCACCCATGAGATTGGCATCCGGCTTTCGGTCGGCGCTCGCCCCAGCGACATCATGCACCAATTCTTAATTGAGGCGGTGATGATCTGCGCGCTCGGCGGGCTGACAGGGGTATTGGGCTCCTGGGCCACCGGTAACCTGTTTGCCCTGCTGACGCAGGAGTTTTCCATGGTTTTCACCTGGCTGCCGGTAGCGATGGCCTGCGGTTTTTCCGCCCTGATTGGCCTGACGTTTGGCTATTTTCCAGCGCGCCGCGCGGCGCGACTGAACCCGACGGAGGCGCTGGCCCGCGAATGAGACCGCTGACTTTATTACCGTTAATTATATTGCTGACGGGCTGCGGGAATTTAACCCGCAGCGATTATCAGCGCCCGCTTCTGTCAGTGCCGGAGAACTGGCAGCGGACAGAGGGAGACAGCATCGCGCGCTCGCAGGAGAAAGCGCAGCGCTGGTGGGACCGTTTCGGCGACGAACGTCTGTCGCGGGTGGTGGGCCAGGTGCTGGAAAGCAATAACGATCTCGCCGCTGCCGCCTTAACCCTTAAGCAGGCGCGTATTTCCGCCGGGCTCACCCGGACCAATATCAGCCCCGACGCGAGCCTCAACGGCTCCGGCAGTAACTCAAAACCGCTCAACAGCGGCGGTTCGCAGGAGAGCTACAGCGCCTCACTGTCCCTGAGCTATGAGCTGGATCTGTGGGGCAAGCTGGCGCGGATCCGGGAGCAGAGCGAATGGGAGGCGATAGCCAGCGAGCAGGACTACCGGGCGACGATCCTGTCGACGATTGACACCACCGCGCAGCTGTACTGGAACATCGCACTGCTGAACCAGCAAATGACGTATCAGGCGGCGAGTCTGGATATCGCCAGGCAGACGCTGGCGCAGATTGAGTCCTGGCAGCGAGCGGGGAAAGTGGGCCTGCTCGATGTGCTGCAGGCGCGGCAGACGGTCTTTAGCCGCCAGAATCAGCTGCTGAGTCTGAAGCAGCAGCGGGCGATTTCCCGTAACGCGCTGGCGCTGCTGCTCAACAGACCGCCGGCTCAGCACACCGATGAGTCCTCCGCGCTGGATGTGCGTCAGCATATCGCTATTGCCAACGCCACGCCGCTGGCCGCGCTCGCCAGCCGTCCGGACCTGCAGGCGGCGGAATCCCGCCTGCGGGCGGCGCTGGCGGGCTCAGACGCCGCGCGGCTGAGCTTCTATCCCACGCTCTCGCTGCAGGGAACGCTAAGCGCCGGAAGCCAGCTCTTTCACCAGTGGTTTAACGACCCGCTGCGCACCGTGGGCAGCAGCGTTTCCGCACCCTTTATCCAGTGGAACACGGTACAGCTCACCGTGGAACAGGCCAGCGTGAAGGTACAGCAGGAGGCGGTGAACTTTCGCCGCACCGCCTATACCGCGCTGTCGGAGGTGGACAACGCGATGGAGAAGCGGCTTAACGCCGACGAGCAGCGCGATCGTCTGCTGCAATCGCTGCAGCTGGGCGAGCAGCGTCTGGCGCTCACCGGGAGCCGCTACCGCTCAGGGGCGGTGGATTATCAGACTCTGCTGAACGCCCAGGACGCGCTGCTTGATGTGCAGAACAGCCTGGCGCAGAACCAGTACGACTATCTTTATGCCACTTTGCAGCTTTGGCTGGCGCAGGGAGGCATTAACCCGCAACAGAGGACTTCCCAGAATGAGTCACAGTAAATCCCCTTATCGCGTGGTGATAACCGGCTATGGCGCGGTGACTCCCCTCGGCGATAGCGCCGCCGAAAGCTGGCAGGCCATCATGGATTATCGACGCGGCTACCGCTATGTGGATCTCTCCGCGAACGGTATTCACACGCATTTTATCGGGCAGGTGGCGAATGAACCCAGCCTCAAGGGGGTTCCCGCCGCGATTCGTCGGCGTCTGCCGCGTCACGCGCGCCTGGCGCTGGCCGCCGCGCGGGAAGCGGTGGCGATGGCCTTTGCGGGCGAAGCTCCTACGGCGTTTTATGACCCGCTAATGTGCGGCGCCATCATCGGTTCCGGCTGGGCAGGGCTGGATGAAAGCTATCTGGCGGTACCCGAGTTTGAGAAAACCGGCGTCTCCTCGCCCTTTAGCTGCTTTTTTTCCATGCCCAACGTGAGCACCGCCGCCTGTAGCCAGCTGTGGAATTTACGCGGCTATCAAAATACCCCGGTCGCGGCCTGCGCCACCGGCACTATCGCTATCGGCGAGGCCTATGATGCGATTCGCTTTGGCCGCGCCAGCATGCTGCTCGCCGGTGCCGGGGAATCGCTAAACAGCGTTTGCGCGATCTGGAATATCGATGTGCTCGGCGCGCTGAGCCGGGAAACGGAGTCGCCGGAGCGGGCCAGCTGTCCGTTCAGCCTGCAGCGCAGCGGGTTCGTGCTTTCGGAAGGCGGGGCGGTGCTGTGCCTGGAGGAGCGCGAGAGCGCCCTCGCGCGCGGGGCGACGATCCTGGCGGAGGTCACCGGCTATGCTAATTTCTCCGACGCGGTGGATTTTACCTCCCCGGCGGAGGACTGCGTAGCCCGCGAGCAGACCATCCGTTGGGCGCTGCGTGGCGCGGATCTCCAGCCTGCTGACCTCGATTACATCAACGCCCACGGCACCTCAACGCCGCTCAACGATCTCAACGAAACGCAGTCGCTGAAAAAGGCGCTGGGCGACGAAGCGTACCGCATCCCGATTTCCAGCACCAAAGCCTACTCCGGGCATCTGATTGCCGCCGCAGGTAGCTTCGAGACCATTGTTTGCCTGCAGGCGATGGCGGCGGGGATCCTGCCTGCGACGGCCCATTTAACCCAGCCTGACCCGCAGTGCGATCTTGACTATATCGCCGAAGGGCACCGTCAGGGGGAGATACATCGGGCGCTGAATCTGAGCTTTGGTTTCGGCGGCGCGAATGCTGCGCTGGTGCTGGAGAAACACGCGTGACGCTGCTGCACTACACCCTTGCCGACGCGCAGCAGTGGGCGGCGTTTTCCGGCGACGAAAACCCGATTCACTTCGACCTCGCGGCAGCGCGCGAGATGGGCGCGGGACAGCTGAGCGTCCACGGAATGCGCGCGCTGCTCGACGTGAAGCGCGATGCCCACTCCCGACTGTACCGCCCTGAGCGTTACGTAAAATGCCAGGTTCGCTTACGCAGGCCAATATGGTGCGATACCGACTGGCTGTTAACACCCGGGGTAGCCAAAAATCGCCTTTTATCCGCCACATCGGTCAGCAATCCGCTGAATGGCGAACTCTGCCTGTCCTGCCAGATGACCACGGCGGCCGAGCCGGAATCGTTGGTGGGTAAACAGCCCTGCATAATTGCGCCAAAGACGCTGCGCGAGCTGCAGTCCCGCTTCAACGCCGCCTGGCCCGACCTGGCGCAGTGGCAGTATCTTGACGCCTTGCTGTTCCGCCAGCTGATTGGCGATCCCGCGCTGCTGCGCCAGGAAAACATCGCGGCCCTGCTCGGGCCGCAGGAAACCTCGTTGCAGCAAATATTTACCCGCTATCCGGTGCTACAAACCCACCAGGAGGTGGTGTTTGATGCTCGTCTCGCGGGCAAAGCGACGCCGATTCGGCCCCAATCTCTGTCGCTCTGGCTGCTGCCCTCGCTGGTGGTGGGCCAGGCCGAACAGGGGGCGCTGGTGCGCATCGCCGCTGCGGCGCAGCTGGATGACCTGATAATAACGAACGTGGTCACGCTAAAAGTTGGCCCCGTGCATAATTGATAATTAAGGATAATTTATGACTGCCTATGATGAAGTTCTGCAAAAAGTATGTGAAATGATTTGCGATGCGAAAGATCTGGAACCGGATGAGATTGATGAGAATACGCCGCTGGTTCGACTGAAACTGGATAGCCTTGACTACGTCGAGCTCATGGTGCTGGCAAAACGTGAATTCAATATTACTCTGGAGGCGGACTGGTTCATTCACAATCCGGGGATCACCCTGGGCGAACTGTGTCAGCACATCAGCAAGGAGTCAGGTAACTGATATGGCGCAACAATGGATATTGGTGACCGGCGGCAGCCGCGGTATTGGTCGGGCGCTGGTCACCGGCCTGGCGCAAAGCGGGAACGTGGTCTTTACCGGCCGCGATGAGGCTGCGATTAACGCCACTCGTGCGGCGAGCGAAAATTCCGCCCACCGGGTACAGGGATATGTCTGCGACGGCAACGACGCGTCGCGGGTTGAACAGCTTGCGCAGGCGCTACTGGCCGAACGGGGGGCACCGGAAGCGATTATCCACAATGCCGGGATAGCTCGCGATGGCCTGCATATTCATCAGGACGCCGCGCTCTGGCGCGAGGTGTTGGACACCAATGTGATCTCGATGATGAACTGGAACCGGGTGCTGCTGCCGGCGATGTTAACGCAGCGGCGGGGCTCCATTGTGATGATGTCGTCGGTCAGCGCGTTAAAGGGCAACGTGGGGCAGACGGCGTACGCCGCGAGTAAAGCGGCGATGAGCGGTATTGCCCGCTCGCTGGCGCTCGAGGTCGGGCGCTTCGGCATTCGGGTCAACTGCCTGGCTCCGGGCCTGATCCGTACGGAGATGCTGGAGGAGATACCCGCGCAAAAATTAAAAGAGATGCGCCAGTCGATACCGCTACGCCGATTGGGCGAAACGGATGATGTGCTGCAAGCGGTGGCGTTTTTAATCGGTGAGGGGAGCCAGTATATGACCGGACAAACCCTGGTTCTGGACGGTGGATTGAGCGCCTGAGTCTGTGATTAGGCTGGTTTAGCTCCTAAACAGAATGCGCGAGTTGCGCAATGCGATTCACTAACGCTTTAATTTCGCCAGCGGTTGCACGATAGACCTGAATAATCTGTGAGGAGTATTGGGCAATCAGGGCCAACATAAACGGGGGAATTTCATCTCCCGGATTATTTTTTATTAACTGCGCCAGCGACTTCTCTTCCGCTTTCGGCCCGTTTAGCGCATGGACTACCCGTCGGCTCACCGCGATAAGCACGGCTTCTGGTTTGAGGATTTCCTGAGATAACTGAAGCGGCGCGGTGCAATGTTGTATAGCCATCCACTCAGAAATATCATCAATACCTTCAATAGGATAAAGCGTGTTCAGGACGTTGCCTGCTGCATTAACGCGCTTCGACTGCGGGCTATGATCCAGGCAGGAAATATTATGCAGTAACCCGCCAATCTCTACTTTCAACGTTTGCGTCGCGCTCATTTCTATTTTTGTCGCCAGATAACCGGCAATGTGCCCGACGGCTGCGGAGTGCCAGGGCGTCTGCTGGCTGAACTGATCGATAATAAAAGAGACCAGCTCGGCAATATCGCGGAGATTGTGTAAAGAGAGGGTGTCGTTATGGACGCCGGGGATCGCGTTAATGTAATCGCGATAGTCGCTGGAGGCCATGACAGACCAGAAACGGTCATCGGCGGAGAGCTTTCTGAAGGCCTGAATAAACTCCTGTTTATAAAGAATGTTGGTTCCGGCGGCAACGATGTCGATTAGCTTGTTGCGTAAAAAAACGCTATGGTCGGTACGGTGCTGGCAATAAAGCACATCCAGTCGATCAGCGAAGAAGAGCAGATGGCTCTCTTCGGGCACTCGCTCACCTTCAATATAATGCCCGAGACCATTGCGCCAGCGGGTGTGGTGATAGCGAACAATTCTGTTAAGCGGGCGAAACAGCGGAATTCGGCTAAGCAACTCGCTGCCGATAAGCGCGTGATTATTATGTTCGTTATCGATGTAATTTAGCGGTTCAAGGCGCGATTTTTCATTTAACCCGCCGACATCATGAACAAGAGCCGCGAGAATGGTTTTACGCCGCTGGGCCGCAGAGAAACCGACTAAATTAGCCAGATGCGATGCGATAAACGCCGTTCTGACATGGTGCAGGTTTAGCCGTGGGTTAATCATATCAATAATATTAGCGATGCTGGCTAACGTCGGTAGTAAATGTATCGTCATGATATCTTTATAATTAAAATTAATGAGATAAATCTCAATCAATGATTGTTTTTTGACGCTGGCAACCATATTGTGGGAACGTCTGGTTACCGAATAAAATAGTATCATTATTAACGCGATTTATATAGATGATTCTATCAGGAGTTTGATCGCTAAAGAGGTTTTTCTGCGCGATATTTTCAGGCGTATTATCACCGCTGTGGCGAGTGATTTGCGCATCGGAAATATAAAAAAGATGACCCGCAGTAGTGGTTTTTTTTAAATTGAGGGCGATGGTGCGCGAGACAATGTATTTATTGCCATTACTGGTAAGTAATCCCTCAAGGTTGATTAAAAGACGATGGTTAGAAAGTTCAGCGGAAAGCAAGCCCTGTGAGCGGAGAATGTTCTCATTTATATTTTCAGTAAGGTCGTACTGAGATTTACAGGAGAAGGTGTCACGGCTGTTGAAAAAAATGTACAGGATGAAAGCTAATGTCAGCGCCAGCGTACAGGGCAGAACGATTAAAGCGTATTTACGCATTTTTTATTTCCTTATAGTAGTAACTATGGCACTGCTGGTACTTCATATCGCATTTGAGTATGAATATATCCATATAAATACCTAAATCTTGTTCCTGATTTAGTTGTCGGTTGAAAAGGTATATTTTCTTTGGCGTAGAGCAATCGAGCCCTGAGGGGAACAGCTTTTTATTTCTGAGTATTTCCGTTGCGCGTAGTGTTCCGGCGCTATAAATCGTACATTTATCCTGAATGAAAGATATTGTAGATGACTGTTTTTTATCGGTAAAGATCTGTGAAAACAGCATCAAACCGATCGCTAACAGGATAAATAAAATGGCGACTTTGCGGTGTTTCCACAGCAGATTACGCCTGGGAGATTCTGGGGTAAGCGTCGGGAGTGTGAAAGAGGAGGAGTAATCATTGTCGCAGGTGATAATGACCTCTTCAGAAATCTTAAAACCGATTCGCGGAACCGTAATAATCACATTTTTCTCTATGCCCAGATCGGCAAGGCTGCGACGTAGCGTTGAGATGTATTGATTAAGATTACTATTAGAAGGTCTGGCGCCATACTTTTCAAATACCGACTGAAAAATATCAACGCGAGAAATAATATCCCCTCGGTATTGTAACAGATTGGTCAGGAGGCGAGTGGAAGTAGCAGAGAGTTCAATACAATCACCGGTCAACAGATTGACCAGAGATGCTTCCTCAGTATCAAATGTAATAAATCCCTCTATATCGAACCGCATTTTTATCTCCGCACGGAATTAAAAATTCACTCTTTATATCAGGGTTTTTATCATAAAAAAAAGTGAATTTCAGATAAATGTACTGTTTAGCTTGAAATTTAAAGCTAATGTTGCCGTTTTAGTAGGGGCAATCCATACTGCCGTGTACTTAATGACAGAAGGAGCTGACTCATGAAGATTTCATTTTCACCCTGTACCCCGCATTCACATCAAAATTCTGTAGCTGCAGTTGAAAGTTTACGAGTATTGATGAGTTCAATGGGTATCAATAAATTCTCCGGGGTACTTGTACCAGAGCAGGAGTATATTCTTTATGTATTAAAAGAACATGAGCCTGAGGGGTTACTTACTCGTGAGTTAGCGGACAAGTGTGAAATGTCAATTTATAAGGTCAGACATTTACTCCTGCCGTTGGAGAAGTATGGTCAGGTGATAAGAATAAAGTTTAATAAGCATCATAAATGGTATTTTTATAATAAAAATATGGACTAAAGGTTATACTAACAAGAGGTTATGATGTTTGCAATAAATATAAGCCTCTTAGGTTTTTTTTTGATTTTTTTTATCTTTTTGATAGTTAATATCTCGCAATTAATAGAGAATATTCTTAATAGTGAAAATTCACACCTCCTAAGTAAAAGGTATTTCGTCTACCCTTTGATCGATAAGCAATTGCCGATAATGACAGATAATTCTTATGGGGGATTTTTAATCGATAGTCGACGGCCCGGAATGACCGTTTTGTTGTGTAAATGATGTTTTTGTTTCTAAAGTGTTAAGTCGACGATATGACCATATGCTGTAATGAGGTTGGCGCGCGGAGACATTTTGTGCTTCTGTACAGCTCTCTTTTTTGCTATATGAATGCGTGTCGGTGGTTAAAAATAAAATAATGTGATCTACTTCAATAATATACATAATGAGATAATATCTTTCTCAAATTTATAATGCTGCAGAGTGCCAGTGGTCGTCATTAAAATGATGGCCACGGATGTCCAGTATGTTGGACAAATCTCATAGCTAAAGTGCGATGCGTTAATTAACTGAGTCAGGTGCCGGGCAATTAGGGTGTTATTTGATATGAAATAATAAAATGGCTGCTTCAGTCACGTTACTGTAGGGCTAAATATTATGGTTACCAAACACTCGAGTTGAGGGAGCACAAATGGCTTACAGAATGATTTTAAACGAAACCTCTTATTTTGGCCCAGGTTCGATTCGCTGTATCGTTGACGAAGTTAAAAAACGCGGCTTCAAAAAAGCGCTGGTGGTCACGGATAAGGATCTGATTCGTTTTAACGTAGCGACAAAAGTTTTTGCTATTCTCGACGAAGCCGGGCTGCCTTACAGCATTTTTGATGAAGTGGTCCCGAATCCCACGATTGAGGTTGTGCAGCAGGGCGTAGAGACGTTTAAACAGTCGGGCGCCGACTACCTGATCGCTATCGGCGGCGGCTCACCGCAGGATACCTGTAAGGCGATAGGCATCATCATTAATAACCCGGAGTTCGCCGACGTCCGCAGTCTGGAAGGCGGGGCGGAGACGAAAAACGCCGCCGTGCCGATGATTGCCATCCCAACCACCGCTGGTACGGCAGCCGAAGTCACCATCAACTACGTGATTACCGACGTACAGAATCGCCGCAAATTTGTTTGCTACGACCCGCACGATATCCCGGTAGTGGCGATCATCGATGCCGACATGATGAGCAGCATGCCGGCCAGCCTGAAGGCGGCGACCGGTGTCGACGCGCTAACCCATGCGATTGAAGGCTACATCACCAAAGGCGCATGGGAACTCACCGACATGCTGCATCTGAAGGCTATCGAGGTGATTGGCCGCTCGCTGCGCGCTTCGGTACAGGGCGAGGCGCAGGGCGCGGAAGGGATGGCGCTGGGGCAGTATATTGCCGGAATGGGCTTCTCAAACGTTGGTCTGGGGCTGGTCCACGGTATGGCCCACCCGCTGGGCGCGTTCTACGGTACGCCGCACGGCGTGGCTAATGCGGTGCTGCTGCCGCATATCATGGCCTACAACGCCGAATATACTGGCGAAAAATATCGCGACATCGCGGTGGCCCTCGGCAACAAGCAGGCGTCAACCCTGCCGATTGCCGAAGCGCGTCAGGCAGCTATTGAGGCGGTGGCGCAGCTGAATCGCGACGTCAATATCCCGGCGCGCCTGCGCGACGTGGGAATGAAAGAAGAGGATATTGATGCTCTGGCCGGCGCGGCCCTTGCGGACGTGTGCACCGGCGGCAACCCGCGTGACACCAGTCTGGAAGAGATTAAAGCGCTGTATCGGCAGATCTTCTAATTTGGCAATCGCAGCGAAGCCGGTAGACATACCGGCTTCGCTGTTCAGAAAGGAACGTTTTCACAGGGCGGGGCGTTAGCCGCCGCCCGGCATAATCATTTCATCAGTTCACGGCGCCAGATAGACCTGCGGAACGGCCGCATCGGGATGTTCCCCCATGCTGACCTCCGCGCCGTACCAGCGGCTGATAATCGGCTGCTGGATCACCTCCTGCGGCGTGCCCTCGGCTACCAGCTTCCCCTGATGCAGCAGCAGAATCCGGTCGGCCCACAGCGCCGCGAGGTTCAGGTCGTGCAGCACTATGCAGACGTGCAGCCGGCTGCTGCAGGTCAGGCGTTTGAGCAGGCGCAGCAGGTGCTGCTGGTAATAGAGATCCAGCGCCGAAGTGGGCTCATCGAGAAACAGCCAGCCCTCGGGGGCGCCATCGCGCCACAGCTGCGCCAGACAGCGGGTCAGCTGCACCCGCTGCTGTTCGCCGCCGGAGAGGGAAGGGTAGCGTCTTCCGGCCAGATGATCGCAGCCGGTCTCTTTCATTACCTGGCAGATCATCTCCTCATTTGCTACGCCGCCCCATGGCGAACGGCCCATGGCGATAACCGTCTCAACCGGCCAGTCGGCGTGAAGCTGGGTACGCTGCAGCATCACCGCCCGGCGGCGGGAAAGCGTTTCTGCCGACCAGCTCTCCAGCGGGCGGCCTTCCACCACCCGTTCGCCACCGTCGGGCGTTAAATAACCGGTCAACAGGCGCAACAGGGTTGATTTACCGGCGCCGTTGGGGCCAATCAATGCCGTCATTCCACCGCCGCAGAGCTGGAGCGAAACATCATGAATAATCTGCCGGTTACCCAGACGCAGCGACAGCGAACGCGCGCTATAGCGGTTATCCATGGGGCCCTTTCTCCCGACGAAAAATCAGCCACAGAAACCACGGCGCGCCGAGTACGCTGGTCAACAGCCCGACCGGCATCTCGGCGGGGGCGGCAACGGTACGCGCCAGCGTGTCGGCCAGCAGCAGTAACATCGCGCCGCACAGCAGCGAACCGGGGACCAGGCCGCGATGGTCCGGCCCCAGCCACATCCGCATCAAATGCGGCACGACCAGTCCGATAAACCCGATAATGCCGCTGATAGCCACCGCCGACGCCACCAGCAATGCGCTGCACAGCAGCAGTAGCCGCTGCAGGGCGCGAACGTTGACGCCGAGGTAGTGCGCTTCTTCATCGCCCAGCTGCAGCAGGTTAAGCCGTGAAGCCATCGCCCACACCACGAGAGAGGCCGGGATCATCAGCGTGGCCGCCACCAGCAGCGTCGACCATTCCGCCTGCCCGAGGCTGCCCATCCCCCAAAGCGAAAGCTGGCGCAGCTGGGTATCGTTGCTGATCCACGCCAGTACCCCGACCAGCGCGCCGCACAGGGCGTTAATGGCGATGCCGACCAGCAGCAGGCGCGAAAGCGAGGCGTCTCCCGCCCGGCTGAGGATAAAAATCACCACCATCACCGCCATGCTGCCGATAAACGCCGCCAGCATCGGGGCGTACAGCGCCACGAGCAGCGGCACCGACAGAGGTAGCACCAGCCAGCAGGCGACCGCCAGCGCCGCGCCGCCGCTGATCCCTAACAGCCCCGGATCGGCGAGGGGGTTGCGAAACAGCCCCTGCATCACGCAGCCGGAGAGCGCCAGCGCGGCGCCGACCAGCAGCGCCAGCAGCACTCGCGGCAAACGAATGGTCAGCCAGATGTTTCTCAGGATCTCGTCGCCGGAGGGCAGCAGGCTGGCCAACGGCAGACGCATGGCGCCCAGGGTGGTGGCGAGTAGCGTGAGGACAATCAGCAGCAGCGTCATTAACCACAGATGCCGGGCAGGGTGGGTGCGCATCAGGGCAACTGCTCCGCTTTTTGCCGCAGCGCGAGCACCGCCAGCGGGGTACGCGGGCCAAAGCCGAGCAGGGCCATATCATCTATCACCAGTACCTGTTTATGGCGTCCCGCTGGCGTTTGCGCCAGTCCCGGCAGCTTCCAGAGCCCGGCTTCGCCGCCCATGCCTTTCAGCCCATCGGCGGAGATCACCACCAGGTCCGGTTTACTTGCGATAACGCCCTCCTGCGACATGCTGCGATAATGGTCGAAGCTCTGCATGGCATTCTCTAACCCGGCCGCCCTGATTGCCCCGTCCGCTGCGGTTTGTTTCCCGGCCACCATGGTATTCATGCCGCCGTGGCTGAGGATAAACAGCACCCGCTTGTTTACAGGCTGGGAAGGAATTTGCGCGATCTGCTGAAGAAGTTTCTGGCGCAGAGCTTTTCCTTCGCTCTGCTTACCGAGGGCGTCGGCAATCACGCCAATTTTTGCTTCGATTGCCGGAAGGTCGTAGCCGCCCGGCACATTGACTACCTTAACCTTATTCTCTGCCACCTTTTTCAGCACCAGCGAGGGCTGTGCCTGGGCGCTGGCCAGCACCAACGTCGGGCGCAGGGAGAGGATCCCCTCGGCATTCAACTGGCGGATATAACCCACATCCGGCAGGCTCTGCGCGGCGGCAGGCCAGGTGCTGGTGCTGTCTTTCGCCACCAGCTGCCGCTGGGCGTCGAGAGCGTAAACCACCTCCGTGACGTCGCCGCCGAGCGACACAATGCGTTCGGCGGCGGCGCTGGCCAACAGCGGAAACGCCGCAAGTAATATCAGCCAGCGCTTCATGCGAGTAGCCCTTCTGTGGTCAAACGATCGACCTGCGCACGCCACTGCGCCTGCTCCGGGTGGCCTTCGCTGCGTTGACCGAACAGCTGTGCGATCTGCGTGCCGTCTTTGGCGAACAGCTCGACGCTGGTGACGTGGCCGTCAGAGGTCGGTTTGCGGGTCACCCAGATCTCATCCACGCTCTCCTCGCGCAGATGCAGGGTAAACGCGATGTTGAAGATATTCAGCCAACCGCGCATCGGGGCGACCTTTTCCAGCGCGCCGGTGAAGATCTGCACGCAGCCGCGGTTGCCGACAAAAATCATGATCTCGTTGCCATCCTGGCGGATGGTTTCCAGCAGGCCCGGCAGCGTCCGGGTGTCAATGCGGCAGGCGAGATCGTCGCTGACCAGGCGGAAAGCCTGCTGGCGCGACAGGTTATATTTTCTCAGCAGGCCGAAGAACTGGTGAACGTCGGTCATGGCCCGCCATTCGTTTTCCAGCGCCTCGCCGTCGGCGGAGTCGGCATATTTCAGCGGAGCGGCGGGGCGAATCGCCAGCGGGGCAGGCGATTGCTGCGTATGCCCGGCAATCAGCGCATCCCAGGCCGCCATGTCGGTATTCCGGGTGGTGTAAACCTTGAGCAGCGCGTCGCCGTGCGGATCGAAGAACTGGATGCTCTGGCGGCCGTTGTCGTTCAGGCGAAAAGCGCTGGCCCACTGGCTGAGAAACAGGCGCAGATCGAGGGCGCGCGGGTTAAGCACCAGCCCGGCGTGGCCGCTCAGATGCTGATGGGTAAATTCGCCGACCTGCTCATGCACCGCGTATTCGTTGCGGCAGATGCATTTGGTTTCCCCCACGGTTTCCAGCGCCGTCAGGATGGCGCGGGCGTCGTCCTGCAGACGTACGGCATCGTAGCCCAGGCGGGCTTCGGTCAGCTCGGCTTCGCTAATCCCCATTTCGGCGGCGATATCGCGGGCGTATTTCGCGGAAGATTGCGCTTTCGTGGTCAGATAGCGCTGCCACAGCGGGGTATGTTGCGGTTGGGTGTTGTGCATAATTCACATCCTTCTCTACGATGAGTTTCCCCGGCGCGCGGCCGGGGAGCAGGTTTCTTATTATTGGCCGGTCAGAAATCGACGTTCACGCCCAGCTGCCAGGTGCGGCCAGGCATCACCGCCAGCGCTCTGTCGTTGGCGTCCTGGTTCGTCGCCGTTTCGATATTGCGGCTGCTCAGATAATCCCAGTATTTACGATCGGTAATGTTGTATACGCCGCCGTTGACGCGCACATTCTTCGCGACCTGCCAGTACGCGGTCCAGTCCAGCATGCCGTAGCCCGGAACGCGCATATACTCGCTGGTCGAATCGGTAATCGCGGAGCCGGAGTTGGTATAGCTTTCGCGGTTGGTGGCGGTGGCGCGCTTGCCCTTAACAAAGGTGGCGGTCAGCGCGGTGCCGTACACTTTTGCCGGATCGTCCCACGCCACGCCGACGATGGCCTTCATTGGCGCGACGCTATCGAGGTCGACGTACTTATCGCCGCTGTAGCTGGATTTCGATTGCCCTTCACTATAGCCGTAAGCGAGGGTGGCGCTCAGGCCGTTAACCTCTTCAAACCAGGTGCCAAAGTTGAATTTAGCGCTGATTTCGCCGCCGTAGATGTACGCTTTATCGCGGTTTTCCGCCTGGTAAATGGTGTAGATGTTCGACGGTACGTTAGTGAACTGCGTCGGATTATTGGCGCGGGTGTAGCGGGTATAGGCGATAAAGTTCTTATAGGTGTTGTAGAACAGCGCGGTACGCATGGTGATGCCATCCGCCACTTCACCCTTCATCCCCCACTCAACGTTATCGCTGGTTTCGGTTTTCAGATCGGTGTTGCCGATCAGCGCATACTGGGCGCGTCCGGCGTAGCTGGAACCGAGGTTCCACGAACCGTAAAGCTGGCTGGCGTTCGGGAACTGCGCGCCGCGCTGATACTGCAGATAAGTCATCAGGCGCGGGGTGATATCGTACTGCAAGACCAGCGACGGCAGTGCCTGGGTATCAGCGTTCTTACCGTACAGATTTGACACGTCGGAACCGGTCAGCACGCTGCTGTTGTTGGCCAAATCGGCGACGTTTTCCGGCCTGGTCGACTGATGCATCACGCGCATGCCCGGGATAACCGCAAAGTTATGGCCGTCGAGGTCGAAGTTAATTTTGTCCTGCAGGAAGCCGGCAACGATATAGCCGCGGCTATCGGCGTCCGGCTGCATAATCTGGCTAAAGGCGCTCGGGGTTGGCGACTGGGTTAACGGCCGCTGGGTTTTCGTTGTGCTGGCGTTAAAACCGGCGCTCAGATCGTGGCGGCCTATCGATTTCGCCAGCGCGCTCTGAATCCCCCAGGTGTCGGTATCGTAGTCGGAGCTCACCGTTTGCATTGCGCGGGTGACGCTGTCCGGCATATAGGTCCAGTCATGGGCCTCGGTATGCTGGTAGTAGACTTTGGTCGATACGCTGTCGATATAGTCGTTCATCGGCGTCCAGTCGTCTTTCAGGCTCAGTCCCCAGCGGCGGGTCTGGCTGGTCTGGTTTGACGTACCGATAACGCTGTTGCCGCTGGAGTCCCAGGCGTCGTAATGCGTGTGGTTCGTTTTATGGTAATAATCGAAGGTGCTGGTGAACTTATGTTCGTCATTCGGCTGCCAGATCCCCGAGGCCATAAAGGCGTTGGAGTGCCAGTTTGCCGGATAGGAATCAACGGTCCCGCTGTTATTCTCCGTCTCCTGACCGTCGCGACGGCTGTAGACGAAGATCCCGCGCAGGGTCTCGTCGCCGCCGGCAACGGTGACGCCGTTGTGCAAGCTGCGATCGGACGAGTCGTAGCCGCTGCGGTAGCCGAAGGCGCTGGTTTTGCCCGGATGCAGATAGTCATCCGCGGATTTCGGGCGGAAAGAGACGTTGCCGCCGATGGCGCTGTTAGCGGTTTCGGTTGATGTCGCCCCGGACTGAATATCGATGCTGCCGTACATATAGGGGTCAATATAGTCGCGACCCATACCGAAGGTATTAAGGCCCGCGCGGCTGGCGTAGCTGCGCCCGGTGGCGTTCGGCTGGGCGATGCCGTCGACGTCGATCCCGACGCGGTTGCTCTCCATGCCGCGTATGTTGTAGCCGGTATAGCCGCCGCGGTCGAAGCCGCTTTTGCCGTTGCCGGAACCGCCGCTGGCGCCGGTGGCGCTAATGAGCGGCTCGTAGCGCATGATCGAGCCAAAGTCGTTGGCCCCTTTATCCTGCAGCTCCTGAGCGCCGATCGAATGTTCGCTGCCCGCTTTCAGCAACGGCGCCGGCGCGGTAACGGTCATCCGTTCCGAGCTGTCATCAGTCGATGCGCTGCTGGTGGTTTTCGCGGTGGTATCAGCCGCCCCGGCGGAAGTCTGATAAATTGCTGTAAGCAAAGAAGTCACCAGCAGGCTTTTCTTGAACCATGCTGTTGATTGAGTGGAGTTATACATAGTAGCCACGCCTTAATCATTATTAGTATTGGCTCACGCGTTACTTCCAGAGTGCAGGTGTGTCCGGTTATTCCGTTACTGGACGTTTTTTCTCCATGCTTATTGATTGCGAATGGTAATGATAGGTATTATCGTTTGCAACAAAATAATCATGTTATCTTCAATTAATCTGCAAGTTGTTTACAATTTGCCCTTTTACCGACAGCGAGAAGCCGATGAGCCATAAAGCCGCGATTACCATCACCTACTGTTCGCAGTGCAACTGGATGCTGCGCGCTAGCTGGATGGCACAGGAACTGCTGCACAGCTTTAGCACCGATATCGCTTCGGTCACGCTGGTTCCGGGAACCGGCGGGATCTTCGTGGTGGCCGTTGATGATGTGCAAATCTGGGAGCGCAAGCAGGATGGCGGTTTCCCCGACGCGGCGGAACTCAAGCGCCGGGTGCGCGATGTGTGCTTCCCGGAAAAACCGCTGGGGCACGTGGATAAACCGGCATAATCCTCAGGGAGTATGGGGCTGCATCGCCCTCTCTTAATGTGTATTATGAATGCATCTTTATCGGGGGGAACAGGCGATGGCGGGCAAACGTATTGCGCGGGAAAAAAAGACCATTAGCAGCATGATTGCGCTCTACCAGCGCCGCTGCCCGGAGGCCCGTGACGATACAGAATACTATCAGGCGCTCAACGGCTATGCCGACAAGCGGCTGGATAGGTGCGTATTTGGCGAAGAAAAGCCCGCCTGCAAGCAGTGCCCGGTGCACTGCTATCAGCCCGCGAAACGCGAAGAGATGAAGCAGATTATGCGCTGGGCGGGGCCGCGGATGCTCTGGCGGCACCCGATCCTGACGATTCGCCACCTGATCGATGACAAACGCCCGGTACCGAAGTTACCGGATAAGTATCGGCCCAAAAAGCCGCAATAAACTCCCCGGCTTGCGCTGTGCTTAGCCGGGCTACAATTCGTGCGGTCTGTAGCCCGGGTAAGGCGTCAGCCGCGACCCGGGGTTTCGCCGGAACGGGCCGTGGTTTTACTATCGCGAACCGACGTCCAGCAATAAACTCCCCGGCTCGCACTGTGCTTAGCCGGGCTACAATTCGTGCGGTCTGTAGCCCGGGTAAGGCGTCAGCCGCGACCCGGGGCTTCGCCTGAACGAGCCGTGGTTTGACTATCGCGAACCGACGTCCAGACAAACGCGATAACGAACAGGACGGTAAACAGCACCACAATGGTCGGCGCCGGGGCGCTGTCGAGATAAAACGACAGCCACACGCCGCCCAGCGAACAGCTTAACGCCATCGCCACCGCCAGCAGCAGGGCGCTGACAAAACGTCGCGTCAGCAGCAGAGCGATCGCCCCCGGCGCTATCAGCAGCGAAATCGACAAAATGATCCCCACCGCTTTCAGCGTCGCCACGATGGTCAGCGCAATCATGCACAGCAACCCATAATGCAGCAGCCCGCAGCGCAATCCGCTGGCCTTCGCCTGCTGCGGATCAAAGGCGTGCAGCAGAAAATCACGCCACTTAAGCCCGATTATCAGCGCAATCGCCAGCGCAATCAGCGACGTTTGTACAATATCGCTGGCGGAAATACCCAGCATGTCGCCAAACAGAATATGATCGAGATGGACCTCCGACTGAATCGACACGTACAGCACCAGGCCCGCGCCAAACATCCCGGAAAAGACGATGCCCATGATGGTATCACGCTTAATGCGGCTGTTATCGTCGAGATAACCGGTGGCGATGGCGCAGAACAGCCCGGCGATAAACGCGCCGATGGCGAAGGGGATACCGAGGATATACGCCACCACTACGCCCGGAAAAACCGCGTGGCTCATGGCATCGCCCATCAGCGCCCAGCCCTTGAGCACCAAAAACACCGACAGCAGCGCGCAGGGGATGGCAACGATCGCCGCCACCAGCATGGCGTTGACCATAAAGGAAAACTGGAAAGGTTCAAGCAGCGCGCTCAGCATGAGGCCTCCCTGGCGCGGCGACGGCTGGCGAGCAGGCCGTGCTTCGGCGCGAAAACAAAAGCGGCTAAAAACAGCAGCGTCTGGGCGACGACGATAATCCCGCCGGTCGCCCCGTCCAGATAGTAGCTCAGCCACGCGCCGAAAAAGCTGGTCAGGCTGCCAATCGCGACGGCAATCGCCAGCAGGCGCGGGAAGCGGTCGGTCAACAGCCAGGCGGTGGCACCGGGGGTCACCACCAGGCAAATCACCAGAAACGCGCCGACGGTCTGCAGCGCCGCCACGGTACAGGCCGCCAGCAGGGTAAAGAACAGCAGCTTCAGCGCGGTGGTATTCAGACCAATGGACCGAGCGTGGTTCTCATCGAAAAAGGTCACCATCAGGTCTTTCCACTTCAGCAGCAGAATCGCCATCGAAATAGAGCCAATCGCTGCCAACTGGATAATATCCTCCGGGGCGATGGCCAGAATATTACCGAGAATAATGGTCTGGATATTCACTGAAGTCGGGTTCAGCGACACCATAAACAGGCCAATACCGAAAAAAGAGGAGAAGATCAGGCCGATAATTGCGTCTTCCTTGAGCTTCGAACGCTGGTTAAGAAACAGCATGCTGCCCGCCGCCAGGCCGCCGGAAAGAAACGCCCCCAGCGCGAAGGGCAGACCGAGCATATAAGCGCCCGCCACGCCGGGCACGATGGAGTGGGAGAGGGCGTCGCCAATCAGCGACCAGCCTTTAAGCATCAGGTAGCAGGAGAGAAACCCGCACACCCCGCCCACCAGCGCCGAGACCCACATCGCGTTCAGCATATAGTGATAACCAAAAGGCTCCAGCAGCCAGCTCATCTTTCGCCTCCCGCCGCCCGACGGCTGATAAACGGCCGCTCATCGTCGGTGATAATCCGCTCTTCCGCGCCGCTCAGCACCACGTGGCGCAGCACGCCGCTAAACGCCAGCTCGAGGTTTTCGGCGGTAAAGGTGCTTTCCGTCGGGCCGCTGGCCAGCACGGTGCCTTTGACCATCACCGTGTAGTCGCAGAACTCGCTTACCGAGCCGAGGTTGTGAGTGGAAACCAGCATGGTGCAGCCTTCGTCGCGCAGTTCCCGCAGCAGCTCGATGATGCGCGCTTCGGTCTGCACGTCGACGCCGGTAAAGGGTTCATCCAGCAGAATGACTTTTCCCTGCTGAGCGATAGCGCGGGCCAGAAACACGCGCTTTTTCTGCCCGCCGGAGAGTTCGCCAATCTGGCGGTGGCGGTACTCGCTCATACCGACCCGCGCCAGGGCGGCGTCGACAATCTCATGGTCGCGCGGTTTGGCCCGCCGCAGCCAGCCCATATGGCCATAGCGCCCCATCATCACCACATCCTCCACCAGCACCGGGAAGGACCAGTCCACCTCTTCCGCCTGCGGAACGTAGGCGACGAGGTTCAGCCGCAGGGCGCGATTAACCGGCTGACCGAGAATCGCAATATCGCCTTTTCCGACGTGCACAAAGCCCATCAGCGCTTTAAACAGCGTCGATTTTCCCGAGCCGTTTACCCCGACCAGCGCCGCGATGGCGCTGCGCGGGACGCTAAACGAAGCATCGCGCAGCGCGGTATGACCGTTGCGCCAGGTGACGCTGACGTTGTTGACCGCGAGGCCCGGCAGCTCGTGACTCATGCCTGTTTCCTTAGTCCGTCGTTGATGCCCTGGACGATGGTTTGGGTGGTGACGCGCAGCAGGTCGAGCCAGGTTGGCACCGGGCCATCGGCGGCGCTCAGAGAGTCGACGTACAGGACGCCGCCGTAGTGAGCGCCGGCCTCCCGGGCCACCTGACGCGCCGGTTTATCGGAAATAGTGCTTTCGCTAAAAATGGTCGGGATGCGCTCTTTCTTCATGGTGTCGATGGTTTTGCGCACCTGCTGCGGGGTACCCTGCTGGTCGGCGTTGATCGGCCACAGATAGAGCTCCTGCAGGCCGTTATCGCGGGCCAGGTAAGAAAACGCGCCCTCGCTGGTCACCAGCCAGCGCTTATCCTTCGGCAGCTTCGCCAGTTCCGCCTTCAGCGGCGCCATGGTCTGGCGGATCTTCTCTTTGTAGGCTTCGGCGTTGTGGCGATAGGCGTCGGCATTTTCAGGATCGTACTTCACCAGCGCGTCGCGAATGTTATCGACATAGATCAGCGCGTTGTCCGCCGACATCCACGCGTGCGGGTTGGGCTTACCGTTATACGGCCCCTCGCTGATGCCCATCGGCTGAATGCCGTTGCTGACCACCACTTCCGGTACGCCGTTCAGGTGCTGATAAAAGCGGGCGAACCACAGTTCAAGGTTCAGGCCGTTGGCGAGAATCAGCTGCGCGCCCTGCGCGCGTTTGATATCGCCGGGCGTCGGCTGATATTCATGGATCTCGGCTCCCGGTTTGGTGATGGAGCTGACGTCGGCGGCGTCGCCCGCGACGTTTTGCGCCATATCGGCGATCACCGTGAAGGTGGTAATCACTTTAAATTTCTCTTGTGCCTGGACGGGGGCGACGGCCAGCAGCGCCAGCGTGGCGGCAAACATCAGATGCTTCAGGGGTGGCAGGTGCAGCATAAGGTCCCTCACAACGTTGCGGTTAATTAATCATCATTTATAGCCATTGCTATGTTATATAGCACAAGCTATTTATAAATGAAAATAATTCTTATTTAGATGTGAGGCGAATGATTAGCGTGCGAACCCGCGGCGGGAGAGGAAAAGGCCCGGCCACGCGGAAGGCCGGACGCTGAAATCAGGAGAGATCGGCCACCGACTGGCGGGGGATCAGGCGGCCCGCCAGCGTGCGCCCTTCGGGAGAGAAGGTGGGGCGCTCGTCAATCAGGTTGCGGATACGCTGCAGGCAGTTCTCCATCAGCTGCTCCAGCGGCCAGGAGATACAGGTCAGCGGCGGATTGAGCAGCGAGGCGAGGGGAGAATCTTCCAGGCTCAGCAGCGAGACCTCCTGCGGTACGGCAACGTTGAACTCGCGCAGCAGGCGCATCGCTTCGGCGGCGTAGCGGTCCCGTTTCACGATAATCACCGAGTATTTACTGAAGCTGTTAATCAGCGTCAGCAGCGCCTGTTCAACGTTATCGTTGGCCGCCAGCATCAGCTGCCGGTTAAAAGGGATGGAGTAGTTTTGCAGGACGTTGCGATAGCCTTCGAGCATCTGGCGGCTGGCGTCATCGCTGTCGTTATCAACGAGCAGCGCGATATTGCGATGGCCCTTGCCGATCACGTAGCGGCAGGCGCTTTCGGTGGCAAAAGCGTAGTCGTAGCCCTGATTATTGACCCCGGCAATGCTGAAGCGGTCAAAGGAGATCACGTTGCGCGGCGCATCCGCCGGGACGGCGCCGAGCACCACCACCGCCACGCACTGGCGCTGTAAATCGTCGACGACCGCCGCCTGTTCCGCCGCATCCGTGACGTACTGAACAATCAGGTTTTTATTCAGCCCCTTCAGCGCTAGCGAGAGCATCGGCAGCAGGCGCGCGCCGCTGCTGTCATCGTTCGCCGGGATCACCAGCCCCACGTGATTGGATGTCTGACTGGCGAGGTTTTGCGCGGCAAAGCTCGGGCGGTAGTTAAGTTCCTCTACCGCGCGCAGCACCGCTTCCCGGCTCTCTTCGCGCACGCCCCGCGTGCCGGTCAGCACGCGGGATACCGTCGCTCGGGAGACATTCGCTAATCTTGAAACATCATCAATGGTTGGCATGGCATTTTCTGTCTGAATATTTTCGCCTAGCTTAGCATACCTGCTGAAAAAAGTGTCTACCGCCGACCGGCTTCAGCGTTGGCCAGAACCGGCAGCCAGGCCGCGCCGCGCACGCCGCTGGCGTCGCCGAAGCGGGCCTGTTTGATCTGCGTTCGGCAGCTGTCGGAAAAGAGATACGGGACAATCGCCGACGGCAGCTGCTCATAGATTTGCCCGACGTTGGAGAGCCCGCCGCCCAGTACAATCACCTGCGGATCGAGGATATTGATTACCGACGCCAGGCTACGGCCGAAAGCGTCAATAAAATGCCGCCAGTGGGCCAGCGCCTGCGGTTCGCCGTTTTGCGCGGCGGCGATAATCGCTTCCGCAGGCGCCTGCTCGCCGTAGCGGCGGGCAAAGCCGGTACCGGAGATAAAGCTTTCGATGCAATTTTCTTTGCCGCAGTAGCAGGGCTGCGCCGGGCCGTCGCGCTCGGGGCAATAGCCCGGCAGAGGATTGTGTCCCCATTCGCCAGCGATGGCGTTAGGCCCGCTGAGCAGCCGTTGGTTCACCGCAACGCCGCCGCCGCAGCCGGTACCGATGATAACGCCGAATACGGTCGTTGCCCCCGCGCCCGCGCCGTCCACCGCCTCAGAGAGGGTGAAGCAGTCGGCATCGTTCGCCATCCATACCGGTTGACCGAGCTCCCGCATCAGGTCATGACGCAGGTCGTGGCCGTTGAGTACCAGACAGTTACAGTTTTTAATCAGGCCGCTTTGCGGGTCGATAGCCCCCGGCAGGCCGATGCCGAGAGTAAACGGCCGTTCGCTCCAGTCGCGGACGGTCGCAATCAGTCCGAGCAGCTGCTGCATAAACGCCTGATAGCTCTCTTTATGCGTCGGACGGCGCTGGCGATAGACGCATTCGCCCGCCGCGTTGAGCAGGACGGCTTCCATTTTGGTGCCGCCAATGTCTAAACCCAGATGTAGCATGGTTGTCCTTAATCGTGGTTGCCGGTTTTCTCCGAGAGGGAGCTACGCGTGCAGTTCAGGTAGCCCGGCTAAGCGCAGCGCGAGCCGGGAAGTCAGCCAGCCAGGTGACATGAGCATTTACCGTTTTCCCGGGTTGCGGCGTAAACGCCTTACCCGGGCTACGTCATCTCCTCTCCCCCGGAGAGGGGGAACCCTACGCGTGCAGCGGTCGCGAGCGGTAAATGGCGATCAGTTCGCCGATCAGCTCTTTCGCCAGAATCGAGGTCATCAGATGATCCTGAGCGTGAACCATCACCAGAGTCATTTTGGTTTTACCCTCGCCTTCGTCGGCCTCAATCAGCTGGGTCTGCACCAGATGCGCCTCGCGGGCAAAATGCGCCGCTTCTTTCATTTTTTCGTCGGCGGTGGCGAAATCACCCGCTTTAGCGCAGCTCAGCGCTTCGTAACAGAGACTACGCGACTGCCCGGCGTTGATGATGATACCCATTACCTGTTCTTCTAATTCCATGACAAACCTCTGAATAGTATGAATTATGCGGACTGCGGCGCGCTTTCGGCCTGGGCCGCCGCGTTAGCGTGCTCCTGCTCCAGCAGCTGTTTTTCGTAGGCCTTGAGGAACGGCAGGTACATCACCATCGCCGTCGCCATGCAAATCAGGCACATGATCACCGGGCTAAAGCTCCAGTTCGCCGCCCACGAGGCGCCGATAGGGGCCGGCGTCGTCCACGGCGTCATCGACACCACGCGGCTCACCAGGTCCAGCTTCAGCGCAAAGTAGGCCAGGGTTGCGTTGATCATCGGCACCAGCACGAACGGCAGGAAGAACAGCGGATTCATAATGATCGGCGCGCCAAACAGAATCGGCTCGTTGATGTTAAATACGCCCGGCACCACGCCCATCCGGCCAATCGTCCGCAGATGCACCGCCTTACTGCGCAGCAGCATCAAAGCCAGCGGCAGGGTGGAGCCGACGCCGCCGATCAGCAGATAGTGATCCCAGAAGCCCTGGACGTAGATATGCGGGATCGCGGTGCCTGCGGCCATCGCCGCCTGGTTGATCGACAGGTTCGCCATCCAGAACGGGTTCATAATCCCGGTGACGATCAGCGCCCCGTGGATCCCGGCAAACCACAGCACCTGACACACCAGCACCGACAGCAGAATCGCCGGTAGGGTATCGGACGCCGCCACCAGCGGTTTCACCAGCGACATGATCGCTTCCGGGATGATCATGCCCAGCTGCGCTTCGATAAACAGGTTCAGCGGATGCAGCGTCAGCACGATCGCCAGCACCGGGATCAGGATCTCAAACGAGCGCGCCACGCCAGCCGGCACTTCCGGCGGCAGACGGATCGTAATATTGTGGCGCTTGAGGAAGGCGTACAGCTCGGTAGAGTAAATCGCCACCAGAATTGCGGTGAAGATCCCCTGGCCGGAGAAGTAGGCGGTGGAGATCTGGCCATCTTTCAGCGGCGCGGCCACCAGCAGGAACGACATCAGCGACAGCATCCCGGCGGTCAGCGAGTCCAGATTGTGGTGTTTCGCCAGGCTGGCGGCGATCCCGACGGCGATAAACAGCGTCATCACCCCCATGCTGAAGTTAAACGGCAGCATCAGCGCATCGCGATGATCGAGAGAAAATTGCAGCCAGGCGCGGGCAAATCCCCACGTCGTATCCGGGGAAAACGGCGGGAAGATAAAGACCAGCAAAAACGAGCCGACGATCATAAAGGGCAGGGCGGTAATAAAACCGTCGCGAATGGAGGTGACGTATTTTTGTTGGCCGATCGCCCCCGCCATAGGCGTGATCTTCTGTTCAATCACGGCGATCAGCTTCGCGTACAGAGAGCTCATGATCTTTCCTTAGTTTTTGTTATCGATAAGGGAAAGCGCGAAATCCAGTACGGCGCCGCCTTTCTGCATGCCGTAATCCATCATGTTGATGGGTTCCACGCGGATACCGTATTTATCAGCCTGCTTTTGCAGATCTTTCTGCATGTATTTCACCTGCGGCCCCAGCAGGACCACTTGGTAATGGCCAACCTGTTGATCGAATTCCGCGACGCCGAAGGCGTTGATCTCCACCGGCAGACCGCGCTGCTCGGCTTCGGCGATCATTTTTTTCACCAGCAGGCTGGTGGACATGCCCGCGGAACAGCACAACATTATCTTTTTCATATATCGCTCCTGATGAGATGGATGCGCCGACTATAGTCATAATGGATATAAAACGGAAAGCGCTTTCCGTTTGTGGATTTATTTATTGTGACCACGATCACCTATGGCGGGCTTTTACTTTATCCGGGAGTTCGCGATCATCCTGGCGATAAACTATTCCTATAAGGCAGGACTATGAACATTCAGTTGATGAATGTTGTCGTCGACATCATCGAGCAGCGGCTGGCGCCGCTGGCTAACGTTCTGACGCGCAATAACCATATTACGGCGATGCGCGACAGCTTTGCGCTGGCGATGCCGTTTGTGATTGTCGGAAGTTTGCTGGTGCCGATTTTGTTTCCGCCCGTTTCCATCGACGGCGCATCGGCTTTCGGCCAGTTCTATTTCCAGCTGCGGCCCATTCTGCTGCCAACCTTTGAATTGACTATCGGGCTGGTGGCGCTGATTGTGGCCTTCGGCGCCAGCGCCAGCCTTGCCAAGCAGTACCGGCTGCCGGAGCGGCTCTGCGGGCTGACCGGCTGCCTGGCGTTTTTGCTGTTTATCGGCTTTCGCGACAACGGCGCAACCAATATTTTCCTCGGCGGAATGGGGATTTTTACCGCACTGATTTCAAGCACTTACTCGATTGAAATCGTGCGCTTTTTCTATAAGAAAGGCTGGTGCATCCGCCTGCCGGAAGAGGTGCCGGTGATGACCCGCAACGGCTTTCAGCTGCTGATCCCGCTGCTGGTGGTGATGCTCTCTATTAGCGTCATCAACGCGCTGCTGCTGCAGAGCACCGGGCGCATTTTACCGGAGCTGATTAGCGAAGCGGTGCGGCCGCTGGTGGTGGCGTCCGATACCTTAACCGCGGTATTAATTTCTTTATTTATCTGCAACCTGCTTTGGTTTGTCGGCATTCACGGGGCGCTGATTATCACCGGGATTATGAACCCGTTCTGGATGACCTATCTGTTTGAAAACCAGCAGGCGCTGGCCGCCGGTTCCGCCACGCTGCCGCATATCTACCTGCAGGGATTCTGGGATTTCTACCTGCTAATCGGCGGTATCGGCTCCACCCTGCCGCTGGTGTTTATGGCGATGCGCAGCCGTTCGCGGCAGCTGAAAAGCGTGGGGAAAATTGGCCTGCTGCCCTCGCTGTTTAACATCAATGAGCCGATACTGTTCGGCTTTCCGATTATCATGAACCCGGTTTTCCTGCTGCCGTTTCTTTTCGTACCGCTGATAAATGCCTGTATCGCCTGGTATTTAACCCATCTTGGGGTTCTCGATCGGGCGGTGGCGATGCTGCCGTGGTCGATGCCGGCGCCGCTCGGCGCGGCGTGGTCAGCCAACGGCAGCTGGAAAAACCTCTGCATGTGCCTGTTCGCCATTTTTAATGCCTGGATGCTCTATCGTCCGTTCTTCAAGGTCTATGAACGGCAGCTCGCCGACGCCGAACGCTAAGCTTTTCCCCTGCCTGCCACAGCCCGCCGCGCGCGGGCTTTTTTATTTCCGCTTAAAGATGTGATCTAAATCACGAATATTTGCCCGCTATCGTTAAATTTGTGAACTCATCCGGCAATTACGGAAAGCGATTTCCGTTTGCGGATGTACATTTCCAATTTTGATCCGTAAATTTCCTCCCGTTCTCAGGCAGTGTTAATAAAAAAATAACCAAGGATAAAAAATGATCAGGCTAAATCATTCAATACCTCTGTCTTTACTCGCCCTCGCGGTGATGAGCGACTGCGCCATCGCCGATCCGAAGTACGATTTTATGCTCCACGGCTATATCCGTTCGGGGATCCTCGCCAACGCCGACGGTAACCGCGCCGACTCCGTTGGCCTGATGCCGGACGGCAAGTGGCGTCTGGGCAACGAAGAGGACACCAAGATCGAACTGATCCCGACGGTGACGTTAACCTCGGACACCGGCGTGGTGGCTAAAGTCCAGGCCAACATTACCCATCAGTCGAAATGCACCTCAGACTGGAACTGCCAGGATGACGACGGGCATGATGTGCAGTTCCGTGAAGGTTTTGCCGAACTGTCAAACCTCGACTTCGCCCCGGAAATGACCTTCTGGGCCGGTAAGCGCTACAGCAGCTCCAACACCTCCAGCCACCAGTTCGACTGGGAGTACATTCAGTACAACGGTACCGGCGGCGGCTTCGACAACATGGATCTCGGCTTCGCGCGCTTCGATGCCGGGGTTTACGCCTTCTCGCCGACGGATGAAACCAAAGCCTACCCGGTCGACAAAGGCGATCAGGGCTATCCGGATGACTACTCGCTCAACCTGTGGCTGAAAAAGATCGGCGGCACCGGCTTCGATCTTGAGCTGATTGGCCACCACATGAACCGCAACGAGAAGCACCCGACCTCGGCGGAGAAGGGCTACGGCGTGACCGGCGTTTACAACTTTGACGGCTTTTACGGCCTGACCGGCGGCTACTCTCGCGTGGTCTTCCAGTACGGGCGCGGCCTGGCGGCGGGAGACTCGCTGGGTAAAAACGGCTGGGGCTGGGCAAACCTCGACGATACCCAGTCCTGGCGCGTGGTGCTGGATAACATGGCCTCGCTCGGCGACTGGGAAATCTCCACGTTCGCCTACTATCAGAAAGACAAAAACTACCGCTGGTGGACGGAAGACGCCGAAGGCTGGGGGCGCACCAGTTGGGTGGCGGGGATTCGCCCGTACCAGCAGATCACCAAAAACTTCGCCATGCAGTACGAGCTGGGCTACGAATATCTCGACGATAAAAACTACAAAGGCGTGGACGGTAAAGGCAAAGGCGGCCTGACGAAAGTGACCATCGCGCCGACCCTGACCTTTGATTCCGGCTTCTGGACTCGCCCGCAGCTGCGCTTCTTTGTGACTTACGCGAAGTGGGATAAAGGGGTGTCCGACGCGCTGGACGGCAACTACGACTGGAGCACCAATACCCTTTCCGCCGGTAGCTACTCGCGCAGCGGCGACACCGATACGCTGAACTTCGGCGTGCAGGCCGAAGTCTGGTTCTAAGGAGAGATAACGATGATTAAGCCGGTGAAAAAACTGATGCTCGTCGCGCTGCTTTCGGCGCTGGGAAGCGCAGGCGCGATGGCCGCGGAGCAGTCGCACTTTGAACACTTTATTACCCGCGACGGCGCAACGTTAAAAGATGGCGACAAGGTGTTCCGCTTTGCGGGCATTCATGCGCCGGAACTGCACCGTATCGAGGATGATGCGCGCGGTACCTGCAAGGCCGACTCGCGCGGCTGGGGGCAATATTTCCGCTGGCCGACGGCGGAGGAACAGGAAAACTGGATTAAAGCGCTCGTGCAAACCGGCGCCAGGGCGCAGCGGGTATACGTGCTCTCGGTGCAGCAGACGTTTGACGAGGCCTGCGGTCGCGAAACCCATATTCAGGCCCCGGAAACCGCCGACGGCATGCCGCGCCTGAATGAAAAGGCAATGCGGGTATACGACAACATGATCGCCGAGGCGGACAAACAGGGGCTGCGCCTGATCCTGCCGTTTATCGATCACTGGTGGTGGTGGGGCGGTCGCGAGCAGCTGGCGGCGTTCTACCACGAAAAGCCGGAGGATTTTTACCGTACCGACAGTAAAACCTTCAAGGCCTATCTTGACGTGATTCGCCAGGTCATCACCCGTACCAACAGCGTGACCGGTCGTCCTTATTACGACGAAAAAGCGATTATGGCCTGGGAGACCGGCAACGAACTGGAAGACACCAACGCGGCGTTTCTTCAACAGACCGCCGCGTGGATCAAAAAGTGGGCGCCGCATCAGCTGGTGGTGGATGGCACCTACAAGAAAATTAACGGGTTTGCGCTCAACGATCCCCATGTCGATATCGTCAGCAACCACTACTACACCAATGCCGATAACAACCATCCCGATCAGGTGAAAAAAGACCTGACGGCGGCGGCGGGTAAGAAAGTCTATATGGTGGGCGAATTCGGCCTGCTGGACGCGCAGCAGCTTAACGCCATTATGCAGTCGATCGTCCATAGCGAAGTCAACGGCGCGCAGGCGGCGGGCGGGCTGATTTGGGGCTTCCGCGGTCATCGTCACGACGGCGGCTTCTACTGGCACAAAGAGTCCACCGGTCACTATAGCTACCATCTGCCGGGCTTCCCGGTCGAAGGTAAGGCCAACCAGGAGATGGAGGTGGTCGACCTGGTGCGTACCGCCGCGGCGCAGATGAACGGGCAGGAGAAAGCGCCGCCGCTGCCGAAACCTGACGCGCCGACGCTGCGGCCGACGGATTCACCCTTTGCGATCAACTGGCTGGGGGCGGCGGTAGGGCGCGCCTACGATGTTGAGCGCGCCGATTCGCCATCCGGGCCGTGGAAGGTGGTGGGGCGCGACATTGCCGACGGCGTTAACGAGTGGAACCCGCAGACGATGGATCTGTTCCGCGATGACTATCGCAGTCTGCGGCTGGGGAATACGTACTATTACCGCGTCATCGCTAAAAACGAGAGCGGCAGTTCATCGCCTTCGAACGTGATTAGCGTGAAGCATACCCAGGCGAATAAGGCGCCGGTAGTCGCGCTGGCGGAGACGCTCACCACCAGCCAGGACCAGGGCGTGCAGCTCAGCGCGAGCTGGCGCGATGACGCCCTCCCGGACCGCAACGTGACGGTGAGCTGGAGCAACGGCGGCAGCGCGCAGGCCCACTTCTGCGCGACGGATAAAGCCGAAACCCGCGCCTGGTTCAGCGCTCCCGGTGAATACGCGCTGACTTTTAGCGCCGATGACGGCCTGCTCAAAAGCAGCAAAACCGTTAAGGTCACGGTGACGGAAGCCGTCGGTAAAGTTCCCGCCGACTACTGCCGTTTTGGCGGCGGGGTATTGAACGTGACCGATGGCAAAATTGAGGCGGCGAAAAGTGAGAAAGACGCGCTGACGATTGACGAAGAGGGCTTCCTCGGGCCGTTCGCCAACGACGGGGATAAGGTCAGCTGGCAGGTTTCCGCGCCGTGGGCCGGCAAGTATCAGCTGCGGGTGACGTTCAGCGGCAAATGGGGCGGCAAGAAAAACTCGTTTATCGTCAACGACGGCGCGCCAATCGCGGTTGAATTCCCGCAGACCGATGAACAGGGCCAGCAGCTGCAGGTGCCGGTTGAGCTGAAGGCCGGCGATAACCGCATCGACTTCGGTAAATTTGCCGGCGACTGGGGCTACATGTTTATCAAATCGATTGAAGTGGTTGCAGAGTAGTGCTTATTGGCTGCGCCCGTTGGGTGCGGCCTTTTTTAACTTACAGGAGGCGTTATGACCCGGTATCAGTTTCCGGAAGGCTTTTTTTGGGGCGCGGCGGCATCTGGTCCGCAAACGGAAGGGATAAGCAACAAGCCGCACCGTTCTATTTGGGATAGCTGGTTTGCCGAACAGCCGGAACGTTTTTATCAGCAGATTGGGCCGCAAACCGTTTGCGACACCTATCATCAGTATCCCCAGGACGTGGCGTTGATGAAGCGGACCGGGTTCAACTCCTTCCGCACGTCGATTCAGTGGTCGCGGCTGATTGATGACTTCGAAACCGGCGCGCCCAATGCGGACGCGGTGCGTTTCTATCATGCCTACCTTGATGAGATGATTGAAAACGGCATCGAGCCGATGATCAACCTCTATCATTTTGACATGCCGGAAGCGCTGCAAAAGCAGTACGGCGGCTTTGAGTCGGCGCACGTGACGGATCTCTTCGCGCGTTTTGCCCGTACCGCTTTTGAGCTATTCGGTCACAAGGTGAAATACTGGATTACCTTCAACGAGCCGATTGTGCCGGTTGAGGGCGGCTACCTGTACGACTTCCACTATCCCTGCAAGAAAGACGGCAGGCTGGCGGCGCAGGTGGCGTTCAACATTATGCTGGCCCACGCCAAAGCGGTGCGCGAGTTTCGCGCGCTGGCGCTGGAAAGCGGGATTGGCGTGGTGCTGAATCTGACGCCCTCCTATACCCGCAACGACAGCGCGGAAGATCAAAAAGCGGCGTGGTATGCGGATCTGTTCTTCAACCGCAGCTTCCTCGATCCGCTGGTGAAGCATCAGTTCCCGAAAGCGCTGTGCGAAATTCTGGCCGCGCACGACTGCCTGCCGGAGGTGACAAAAGCCGACGTGGAGCTGATTACCGGATCGCGCGTCGATTTTCTCGGCGTTAACTATTACGTTCCGCGGCGGGTGAAGGCGCGCGAAAGCGACTATACGCTGGATTATTTCACCCCGGAGTTCTATTTCGAAAACTACGTGAATCCGCAAGGGCGCTTTAATCCTTATCGCGATAATAATGAGATTCTGCCGCAGGCGATTTATGACATTGCCGCCAATATTCGCGATAACTACGGCAATATAAAGTGGTTCCTCGCGGAAATTGGTATTGCGATGGATATTGAGTCGGAAGGCGAGCCGGGCGAAGACGGGGTGATTGACGATTCGTTCCGCATCGGCCTGATGGAAGAGCATCTGGTGCAGCTGCATCGCGCGATAGCCGACGGCGCGAACTGCTTTGGCGTGCATCAGTGGACCTTTATCGATAACTGGTCGTGGATTAACTCGTTCAAGCGCCGCTACGGTTTCTGGCGGCTTAATCTGCAAACCGGAGAGCGGCAGATAAAGCGCAACGCGCTGTGGTTTGCCGAACTGGCGACCAGCAACGGCTTCAGTTCTGATAAATAGCTCTGCAACCCCCCGGTGGCGGCTGACGCCTTACCGGGGCTACGAGGTCCCCAGCGTCTGCGGACAGGTAGCCCGGCTAAGGCGTCAGCCGCGAGCCGGGGATTACCAGCGCTATTTTTTCATTTCCGCCAGCGAGGCTATCCAGTTCATCGCCAGCTGTGGCCACTCGGCGGCGGGCAGGCCTCGGGTCCCGCGAATGCCAAATCCGTGTTTTCCCTCGGCGAACAGATGCAGCTCGGTCGGCACCTGATGCGCGCGCAGGGCGTTAAACATCACCAGCGCGTTATCCACCGGCACGGAAGGATCGTCCACTGCGTGGAAAATAAAGGTCGGCGGCGTTTGCGGCGTGACGTTCTGCTCCGGTGAATAGCGACGCTGCCGCTCCGCCGTCGGCGTTTCGCCAATCAACGCCTTGCGCGATCCGGGATGGGCAATTGCCGGATCCATGGAAATAACCGGATAGCCGAGCACCGCGAAGTCCGGCCGCGCGCTCTGCTGGTCAACCGCGTCCACGGCGGCGTAAGCCGGTTCGCTATAGCGTGTCTCCAGGCTTGCCGCCACGTGTCCCCCGGCGGAAAAGCCCATAATGCCGATTTTTTGCGGGTCGATATGCCACTCGGCGGCCCGCGCCCGCAGGGTACGCAGCGCGCGCTGGGCATCGGCCAACGGCGCCTCGCTGCCTTCCGCGTGACCGTCCGCCGGCATCCGGTAGGTCATCACAAACAGGGTATAGCCCCGGGCGTTAAACACCGGGGCAAGATCGCTGCCCTCTTTATCCAGCACCACCCGCTGATAAGAGCCGCCCGGCGTCACCAGCAGCGCGATACCGTTGGGCTTCTCCGGCGCGTAAACGGTAATTGTCGGAGCGCGAACGCCGGTGACCGCACGATCGGGCAGCGAGGGGTCTTTGCTGCGCTCCACCAGCGATTCGCTCGCCGGGCTGTTTTTCGCGCCGGGCGCTTCACCGCCGGGCCAGACTGAAAAGGTGGGAAGAGAGGAAAATGCAGCCTGAGAAGCCAAAAGCAAAGCGATGGCGGCGGCCAGAGGTAAACGCGTCATAAGCATCTCCATTAAGGAAAAGGCTTATTTATCATTCATCAGGAACGGGTAAAGCGAGTTGTCTCACAGAACGCTGTTTCATTAAAATCAAAATGAAACAGCGTTCTGAAGATGTACCTACTGCAGCTGGTCTTTATTAATACCCAAGCGTTTCATGCGCGAAAGCAGCGTCGTGCGCTTTAATCCCAGACGCTGGGCCGCGCCCTTCGGTCCGGCGACCACGCCGTTGCTCTCTTTCAGCACCCGGACAATCAGCTGGTATTCGTCTTCCCCTTCCTCCGGCAGCACTTCCGCCGCCAGCGGCTCCGTCTCGATACTCATTTCCGGTAAGGAGAGCTGCAGCACGCTGCCGCGGGTCAGCAGCACCGCGCGCTCAATGACGTTCTCCAGTTCGCGCACGTTACCCGGCCACTCCATGCGGCTGAGCAGGCGCAGCGTTTCCGCCGGAATGCTGTCAATGTTGCGCCCGAGACGGCGGGCAATTTTAAAAGTGAAGGCCTTCACCAGCAGGGGAATATCCTCCGGCCGCTCGCGCAGGGGAGGCAGGTGGATCGGGAAGACGTTCAGCCGATAGTAGAGATCGCTGCGAAACTCGCGATCGGCGACCATCTGTTTAAGATCGCGGTTGGTGGCGGCGATCAGGCGCACGTCGGTGTGAATCAGCTTATTGCTGCCGAGACGCTCGAACTCCTGCTCCTGCAGGACGCGCAGCAGCTTCGGCTGCAGCTCCACCGGCATATCGCCCACTTCATCGAGAAACAGCGAGCTTTTGTCCGCCAGTTCGAAACGGCCGATACGCTGGGCGCTGGCGCCGGTGAAGGCGCCGCGCTCGTGGCCAAACAGGTCGCTTTCCAGCAGCCCGGCGGGCATCGCTGCGCAGTTCATTTTGACCATCCGGCGGCTATTGCGGCCGCTCAGATTATGAATAGCGCGGGCAATCAGCTCCTTACCTGTGCCGGTTTCGCCGAGGATCAGCACCGTGCTGTCGCTCTGCGCCACCATCTCCACCTGCTTGAGCACGCTGTTCATGGCCTCGCTGCGGCCGATGATTTCGCCAAACTCGCTCTCAACGTTGTTAAGCTGTTCGGTCAGGGCGAGGTTCTCATCGACCAGCCGCTCTTTCAGGCGCTGAATCTCGCGGTAGGCGAGGGCGTTGTCAATGGCGATCGAGACGCGCTCGGCGATTTGCCGCAGCAGCTTGAGGTTGGTGGTGGTGAAGACTTTCTCATCGCACTGCGCCAGCTTCAGCACCCCAAGCAGGGTATTGCCGGACATCAACGGCAGCAGGCACAGGGTCTGAATTTTGTTATCCCACATCTCGAAAAGCATTTTTTCGTACGGCGCCAGCGGGTCGTGCTGATGCAGGTTGAGCAGCAGCATCTCTTTGCTTTTGAATACCCGCTCGGTCAGGGTACCGGCTTCTTCCACTTCGCTCTGGTCGTGCACCGGGTGGCTGGCGTCGAGGTAGTGGGTGGAGTAGATATTGAGCTTGCCTTTGCGGTTGCTGCGCAGCACCACGCTAATGGCGTCGATGCGGAAGTAGCGATGGATCTCTTTGGCCACTTCGCTGACCAGTTCGTCGATATCCAGCCGCGAGAGCACGGCGTTGGTGATCGCCACCAGGATGCGGAAGTTGTCGCGTTCCCGGCACAGCAGGTCGTAATCAACGTTGTTGCTGACCCGGCTTTGGATCTGTTCGGTGACCACGGCAACGATTTGCGTAAAGGTGTGCAGCCGCTGGTACTCTTTTTCGGTCCACGGCCGGTTGTCGTCGCGAATAAATTCGCAGCCGCCGAAAATACGCCCTTCCGCCGCCAGCGGCAGCAGGCAGTAATAGCCAAAGGTGGGGTAGAGTCCGCTGCCGGCGAGCTGCGGCCAGGTTTCGGCAAAGGTGGCGCTATCGCAATGCAGCGCATCCGGGCGCGAGAGCAGGCGTCGAACCGGGCCGTTGGCGAGGACGGTTTCATCTTCGTAGCTCACCGGCTGCCCCGCGTCGTCGCAGGCGTGCCGGACCGCGCGATGGTTGCCGGAATGCCACAGAATAATCGCCGCCCGGTCTGCGAGCGCGGACTGCTTCACCAGGCCGGTCAGCGTCTCGCTCAGCGCGGCCAGATCCGGCTGCTGTAATAAAATGCGGGTGATATCAAACAGACCCTGCTGCCCAAGATCGCCCATCGGTGTATACGACATTGCTTAAGTCCAAAAGCGCCGCAAAGCGGCGCAGAAGAAAGTGATGACACAAATAATAGTCTGTTAATAAAGCGGTTGTGACCGCCATTAACCCATCCGTGGGTGCCCGCTGGTTTGGGCTGGATAATCATGCTGGCTTTTCCCGGCTCGCGCTGCGCTTAGCCGGGCTACAGGTGCGCGCAGTTTTGTAGCCCGGATAAGGCGTTAGCCGCAATCCGGGGGCCGCACCGTTAACAAATTCTTGGCAGCGGCTCGGCGTGGGGAAGATCCAGCGTGCGCTTCACGCCGTACAGACCGACAGAGCGCACGCCCGCGCGCGGCACAACCTCGCCGATTATTGCCGCATCGCGGCCTAATGGCTGAGACCGTAGATGCGCAAGTACGCTTTCCGCCGCCTCGCGGGCGACGGCGATCAGCAGCTTGCCCTCGTTGGCAAAATTAAGCGCGTCCAGCCCCAGCAGTTCGCACACGCCGCGCACGGTATCGTTCACCGGCAGCTTATTCTCGTGCAGTTCAATCCCGCAGCCGCTGGCGGCGGCGAATTCATGGGCCACCGCGTTAACGCCGCCGCGGGTGGCATCGCGCAGGGCTTTCACGCCAGCAACGTCGCGCAGCGTCTGAATCAAGGGCGTCAGTACCGCGCAGTCGCTGGACAGCGCGCCGTCAAGCCCCATCTGTTCGCGCAGGTTGAGGATCGTTGCCCCGTGATCGCCAAGCGTACCGCTGACCAGCAGCACGTCTCCCGCGCTAATCTGCTGCGCCCCCCAGCGAATACCGGTAGGGATGACGCCGATCCCGGCGGTATTGATAAACAGCTTATCCGCCGCCCCGCGCGGCACCACTTTGGTATCGCCGGTGACAATGGCGATGCCGGCATCCCGCGCGGTCTGCGCCATGCTGTTCACCACCGCTTCGAGGGTGGCCATCTCCAGCCCCTCTTCGAGAATAAACCCGCAGGAGAGATAGCGCGGCAGCGCGCCGCTCACCGCCACATCGTTGGCCGTGCCGCACACCGCCAGCTTGCCGATATTGCCGCCTGGGAAAAACAGCGGATCGATGACGTAGCTGTCGGTGGAGAAGGCGAGCCTGTCGCCCTGCGCGCTAAGCTGGGCAAGATCGAGACGCGCCTGATCTTCCTGCTCCGCCAGCCAGGGGTTGGCGAAAGCCTGCATAAACAGGTCGCCGATCAGCTGCTGCATCGCCTGACCGCCGCTACCGTGGGCTAACTGAACGCTTTTCATGCTTCGATTTCCTGACTGCGATATTGATACCAGGCGGCGCAGGCGCCTTCCGATGAGACCATCAGCGCGCCAAACGCGCTCTGCGGGTTGCAGGTATTGCCGAATAGCGGGCACTGGTGCGGTTTGCAGCGGCCGGTCAGCACCTCGCCGCAGCGGGCGCGCGGGTCGTCGCTGACCCGCTGCGGTGCCGGGCGGAAATGCGCTTCGGCGTCGAAACGCTGATACGCGGCCGTCAGATGCACGCCGGAGTCGTTAATCACCCCCAGACCGCGCCACTCGCTATCGCCGCTAAGGCAAAACACCTCGGCGATGGCCGACTGCGCCAGCGGGTTGCCCGCATCGGGCACCACCCGGCGATACTGGTTCTCCACGTCGCTGTGCCGCGCTATTGTCTGCTCAACCAGCATCACCGCGCCTTGCAGTAGATCAAGCGGTTCGAATCCTGCCACCACTAAAGGACGATGATAGTCGCTGGCGATAAAGCCGTAGGCGTCGGTGCCAATCACCATGCTGACGTGACCGGGGGCGAGAAACGCGTCGATACCGTTATCCGGCTGGTCGAGCAGGCTGCGCAGGGTCGGCAGCAGGGTGATGTGCTGGCAGAAAAAGTAGAAGTTGGCGACGCCGCGCTCGCGGGCCTGGCGCAGGGTCAGGGCGGTGGCGGGCATCGTCGTTTCAAAACCAAGGCCGAAGAACACCACTTCACGCTCGGGGTTCTGCTGCGCCAGCTTAAGGGCATCCATCGGCGAATAGACGATGCGGACGTCGGCGCCGCGCGATTTCGCCTGCAGCAGCGAGCCGTTTTTTCCCGGCACGCGCATGGCGTCGCCAAAGGTGCAGAAAATCACCCCCGGACGGCTGGCGATATCGATACAGGCGTCGATGCGTCCCATCGGCAGCACGCACACCGGGCAGCCGGGGCCGTGAATAAACTCGATATTTTCCGGCAGCAGCTGGTCGAGGCCAAATTTAAAAATGGCGTGGGTATGGCCGCCGCACACTTCCATAATGCGCAGCGGACGGTCGGCGGTATGCGGCAGCAGGCGCGCGCGCTGCCGGAGATGTTCCACCAGCTGCATCACCTGTTCCGGGGCGCGGTATTCATCGACATAGCGCATTTACCGCTCCTCGCCGTACAGCAGCGCGCCGACGTCCGGCTCGACTTCAAACATATTTTGCAGCGCCTCGAGGGTATCGCGGGCTTCGGCTTCGTTAATCACGCTCATGGCGAAACCCACGTGGACCAGCACCCACTGGCCGAGACGCGGCTGGCCGCGATCGTCGACCGCGCCCACCAGGGTCAGGTCGACTTCGCGCTGAATACCGCACACTTCTACCTTCGCCAGATTGCCGTCAATGGCGCAGATTTGTCCGGGAATGCCTATGCACATTGTTGCGTCTCCAGCCAGCTAAGCCACTGGTCCATGCCTTCGCCGCTGGTGGCGGAGAGCAGGATGATGTCAATATCCGGGTTCACCTCGCGGGCGCAGGCCAGACACTTCTCCACGTCAAAGTTGAGATACGGCAGCAGGTCGATCTTGTTAAGCAGCATCAGGCTGGCGGCGGCGAACATATGCGGATACTTCAGCGGCTTGTCTTCGCCTTCGGTTACCGACAGCACCGCCACTTTATGACGTTCGCCGAGGTCAAAGCTCGCCGGACACACCAGGTTACCGACGTTTTCGATAAACAGGATCCCGTGGTCATCCAGCGGCAGGCGCGGCGCGGCGTCGGCGATCATCTGCGCGTCGAGATGGCAGCCTTTGCCGGTGTTGACCTGAATCGCCGGGGTGCCGGTAGCGCGGATGCGCGCGGCGTCGTTCACCGTTTGCTGATCGCCTTCAATCACCGCGCAGGCGGTTTTCTCTTTCAGCCGCAGCAGGGTTTCCGTCAGCAGGGTGGTTTTGCCGGAGCCGGGGCTGGAGACCAGATTCAGCACCAGCTGGTTTTTAGCGGCGAAGCGCGCGCGGTTGCGGGCGGCCAGACGATTGTTTTTATCCAGCACGTCGATTTCCACTTCCAGCATTCGCCGCTGGCTCTGGCCGGGCGCATGGGTACCCGCCTCGCCGTGACCGTAGTGCAGGTCGCCAGCTTCCGAGCGGGTGGGGGAAAAGTTATCGGTTTTCACGCCGGTAATGTTCATCATCTGGCGCGGGGCGGGCGCGAAGGGGGCGCTGCGAAACGCCGAATGCGGGTTATGCTCGTCGCCTTCTATATAAAGGTTGCCTTCACCGCAGCCGCAGGTTGTACACATAATCTTATTACTCCACTTCTAGTCGCTGAATCTGTAAGCCGTCATCCGCCACGATTTGCAGCCGGTCGCTCTGACACTGCGGGCAGCGGCGCACGTGCTGGGAGATGAGATGCACGTACTGCTGGCAGGATTCACACCAGCATTCAGCCTGTTGTTCGGCGATATGCAGCTCGCAGCCCTCCGCCAGCGTGCCGCGGCACACCAGCTCAAAGCAGAAGGTCAGCGCGCTGGCCTCCACGCAGGAAAACGCCCCGACCTTCAGCCACACGCCGGTCACCCGACGCGCGCCGGCCTGCAGCGCCTGCTGTTCGATAATTTCCAGCGCCCGCTGGCTAAGAGTGATTTCGTGCATGGTGCCTCCGTATCGCGATGGCCCTTTAATGCAATAACGATGCCAGGTCATAGGTAATGTCACGAAAATGTCGATGACGCGCGGCAGACGTCGTCATCGACATGTCTTTTCGGCCCCCGAAATTTTATAAATATGTTTAAAATCAATTAATTAAATTTTGGCATGAAAAGTGCTTAACCGGTGCATCTCATACAACGGGGGATCCGGGATGACTATTTGGGAATTAAGTGAAAAGGCGGACTACATCGCCGATCGTCACCGCCAGCATCAGGAGCAGTGGCACACCTATTGCAACTCGCTGGTACAGGGAATAACCCTGTCGAAAGCGCGTCTGCATCACGCCATGAGCTGCGCGCCGGATAAAGAGCTGTGCTTCGTACTGTTTGGCCATTTTCAGGTCTACGTGGCGCTGGCGGAGGGCTTTAACAGCCACACCATCGAGTACTACGTCGAAACCAAAAACAGCGACGACAGACGCCTGATTGCCCAGGCCACGCTGGGTTCAGACGGCACCATTGATGGCCGGATCAGCAACCGCGATCGCGAGCAGGTTCTGGAGCACTATCTGGCGACTATCGCCAGCGTTTACGACCGTCTCTACGAGGCTATCGAACAAGACCAGCCGGTGGATTTAAGCCACCTGACGCTGGCCCGTTAATCGTCAGGTGTCGACAAGTGTCGAAGCTGACACCTGCGTAACCTGTTTTCGTCAAAAATGACTTTCACCTGAGGATGACCCGGTGAACCGTTTTGTAATTGCTGACTCCACCGTCTGTATCGGCTGTCGCACCTGCGAAGCCGCCTGCGCTGAGACTCACCGCCAGCAGGGCCTGCAGGCCATGCCCCGGCTGCATTTAATGCGCAATGAAAAAGAATCCGCGCCGCAGATGTGCCACCAATGTGAAGATGCGCCCTGCGCCGCCGTCTGCCCGGTTAACGCCATTAATCGCGTTGATGGCGCGGTGCAGCTCAATGAGAGCCTGTGCGTAAGCTGCAAGCTGTGCGGCATCGCCTGTCCGTTCGGCGCCATTGAGTTTTCCGGCAGCCGTCCGCTGGATATGCCGGCTAACGCCAATACCCCCCTGGCCCCCGCCGCGCCGCCGGCGCCGGCCCGCGTCAGCTCGCTGCTCGACTGGGTACCGGGCGTGCGCGCCATCGCCGTCAAATGCGACCTGTGCCACTTCGATGAGCAGGGCCCGGCGTGCGTACGTACCTGCCCGACCAAAGCGCTGCTGCTGGTGGATATCCGCGATATCGCCCAGGCCAGCAAGCGTAAGCGGCAGCTGACTTTTAATACCGATCTCGGCGATCTGTCGCTGTTCCAGGCGCAACAAGGGGACGTGAAATGAGTGTGATTTCCTTAGTGAATCAGGCGGTGGCCTGGTACGCCGCCAGCGCGGTGCTGGCGTTTCTGTTCGCCCTGCGCAAACCGCTGAGCGGGGCGATCGCCGGGATTGGCGGCGCGGTCGCCAGCGCGATGCTGGTGCTGGCGGGCGGAACGGCGCTGCTGATGCCGGAGCGCGTTAGCGGCGGCATGCTGCAGATGCTGCATTTGACCCTGCGCGTGGGCGGCGTCAACGCGCTGTGGCTGCTGGCGATCGGCCTGTCGGCGCTGCCGATTTCGCTGTTCAATATTGCCTGGCATCGTCATCCGCAGGTCAAAGCGAACGGCCTGCTGGTGAACCTGTTGCTGGCCGCTGCGACCTGCGCGGTGGTGGTGACGAACTTCGGCGCGCTGGTGGTGATGGCGGAGATTATGGCCCTGTGCGCCGCATTTCTTACCGGCTGCGCGCAGTCCGGCAAGCTGTGGTTTGCGCTGGGTCGCCTCGGTACGCTGCTGATGGCGTGGAGCTGCTGGCTGGTCTGGTCGTCCTACGGCACCCTTGAGCTGGCGCAGATTACCCAGCTGGCGATGGCGGTGCCGCAGAACGCGCTGCTGTGGCTGCCGGGCCTGGTCGGCTTTGCGCTGCTGGCCGGAGTTATTCCGCTGCACGGCTGGGCGCCGCAGGCCCACGCAGGCGCCAGCGCGCCGGCCGCCGCGCTGTTTTCCACGGTGGTGATGAAGGTCGGTCTCTACGGCATCCTGACGGTCTCGCTGGCCGGCAGCGTACCGCCGCTGTGGTGGGGCGTGATGCTGCTGGTTCTGGGCATGATCACCGCCTTCGTCGGGGGGCTGTACGCCCTGATGGAGCACAATATTCAGCGCCTGCTGGCGTACCACACCCTGGAAAACATCGGCATTATCCTGCTCGGCCTCGGGGCGTTCGTCACCGGCGTGGCGACCCATAACCCGACCCTGATGGTGCTGGGCTTTATCGGCGGCATGTATCACCTGATCAACCATAGCCTGTTTAAAACCACCCTGTTCCTCGGCGCGGGGGCGGTGTGGTTCCGCACCGGCCATCGCGATATCGAAAAGCTCGGCGGCATCGGCAAGAAAATGCCGCTGATTTCGCTCTCCATGCTGGTGGGCCTGATGGCGATGGCGGCGCTGCCGCCGCTGAACGGTTTTGCCGGAGAGTGGGTAATCTATCAGTCCTTCTTCAAGCTAAGCACCGGCGATGCGTTTGTTGGCCGCCTGCTTGGGCCGCTGCTGGCGGTGGGCCTGGCGATTACCGGCGCCCTGGCGGTGATGTGTATGGCGAAAGTCTACGGCGTCACCTTCCTCGGCGCGCCGCGAAGCAAAGAGGCGGAAAACGCCACCTGCGCGCCGGGGCTGATGACCTTTAGCGTGGTGCTGGCCGCCGTCTGCTGCGTGATTGGCGGGGTTGCCGCGCCGTGGCTGCTGCCGCTGGTGAGCGGGGCGTTTCCGGTGCAGGCGGAGGTCTCCAGCGTGGTGTCTCAGCCGCTGATCGCCATTCTGCTGATTGCCTGCCCGCTGCTGCCGCTGTTGCTGATGATCTTCTTCAAGGGCGATCGCCTGCCGGCGCGCTCCCGCGGGGCGGCCTGGGTCTGTGGCTACGACCATGAAAAATCCATGGTGGTGACCGCCCACGGTTTCGCCATGCCGGTGAAAGAAGCCTTTGCGCCGATTCTGAAACTGCGCCACTGGCTGAACCCGGTGCGCCTGGTGCCCGGCTGGCAGAACGCTTCCGCGCCCGCGCTGTTTCGCGGCGTGGCGCTGGTGGAGCTGGCGGTGCTGGTGGTGATTGTGATTTCCCGAGGAGCCTGAGAATGAGCGTATTAATTGCATTGTTGCAGGCGCTGGTGCTGTTCGCCGCCGCGCCGCTGTTGTCCGGGGTGACCCGCGTCGCCCGCGCGCGTCTGCACAACCGCCGCGGTCCGGGCGTGCTGCAGGAGTACCGGGATATCCTGAAACTGCTGGGCCGCCAGAGCGTTGGCCCGGACGCCTCCGGCTGGGTCTTCCGCCTGACGCCGTACGTGATGGTCGGCGTGATGCTGACCATCGCCACCGCGCTGCCGGTGGTGACCGTTGATTCGCCGATGGCGGGGCTGGGCGACCTGATCACCCTGATCTACCTGTTCGCTATCGCCCGCTTCTTCTTTGCTATTTCCGGCCTTGATACCGGCAGCCCGTTTACCGCTATTGGGGCCAGCCGCGAAGCGATGCTCGGCGTGCTGGTGGAGCCCATCCTGCTGCTCGGCCTGTGGGTCGCGGCGCAGGTCGCGGAGTCCACCCATATCAGCAGCATCACCGACACCATTTATCACTGGCCTGTCGCCCGCACTCTTCCGCTGATTCTGGCGCTGTGTGCCTGCGCCTTCGCCACCTTTATCGAAATGGGCAAGCTGCCGTTCGACCTGGCGGAAGCGGAGCAGGAGCTTCAGGAAGGCCCGCTCTCGGAATACAGCGGCAGCGGCTTCGGCGTGCTGAAGTGGGGCATCAGCCTCAAGCAGCTGGTGGTCCTGCAGATGTTCGTCGGCGTATTTATCCCGTGGGGACAGATGACCAGCTTTAGCGTCGGCGGTCTGCTGCTGGCGCTGGTGGTTGCCGTCGTCAAGCTGGTGCTCGGCGTGCTGGTGATTGCGCTGTTCGAAAACAGCATGGCGCGTCTGCGCTTTTGCGCCACCTCCCGCGTCACCTGGGCCGGGTTTGGTTTTGCCTTTTTAGCCTTCGTCTCCTTGCTGGTGGCGTGATTTAAGAGAGTTTGAGCATGTCTGAAGAAAAAATCGGTCAACACTATCTCGCCGCGCTGCATCAGGCCTTTCCGGGCGTGGTGCTGGATGAAGCCTGGCAGACCAAAGACCAGTTGACGGTCACGGTGAAGGTCAACTATCTGCCGGAAGTGGTCGAGTTCCTGTACTACAAGCAGGGCGGCTGGCTGTCGGTGCTGTTCGGCAACGATGAACGCAAGCTGAACGGCCACTACGCCGTCTACTACGTGCTGTCGATGGAGCAGGGCACGAAGTGCTGGATCACCGTACGCGTGGAAGTGGACGCCAATAAACCCGAGTATCCGTCGGTGACGCCGCGGGTGCCGGCGGCAGTATGGGGCGAGCGCGAAGTGCGCGATATGTACGGTCTGATCCCGGTGGGGCTGCCGGACGAGCGCCGCCTGGTGCTGCCGGACGACTGGCCGGATGAACTCTATCCGCTGCGTAAAGACAGCATGGACTACCGCCAGCGTCCGGCGCCGACCACCGACGCCGAAACCTACGAGTTTATCAACGAGCTGGGTAGCAAGAAAAACAACGTGGTGCCGATTGGCCCGCTGCACGTCACCTCCGACGAACCGGGCCACTTCCGCCTGTTCGTTGACGGCGAAAATATTATCGACGCCGACTACCGCCTGTTCTACGTCCATCGCGGGATGGAAAAGCTGGCGGAAACCCGGATGGGCTACAACGAAGTGACCTTCCTGTCGGACCGCGTGTGCGGGATCTGCGGCTTCGCCCACAGCACCGCCTACACCACTTCGGTGGAGAACGCGATGGGCATCGTGGTGCCGGAGCGCGCGCAGATGATCCGCGCCATTCTGCTGGAGGTGGAGCGCCTGCACTCGCACCTGCTGAACCTCGGCCTCGCCTGCCACTTTACCGGGTTCGACTCCGGGTTTATGCAATTCTTCCGCGTGCGCGAAACCTCGATGAAGATGGCGGAAATTCTTACCGGGGCGCGTAAAACCTACGGTCTGAACCTGATTGGCGGCATTCGTCGCGATCTGCTGAAAGAGGACATGATCCAGACCCGCCAGCTGGCGCAGCAGATGCGCCGCGACGTGCAGGAGCTGGTAGATATGCTGCTCAGCACGCCGAATATGGAGCAGCGTACCGTGGGCATTGGCCGTCTCGACCCGCAAATCGCCCGCGACTTCAGCAACGTTGGCCCGATGGTGCGCGCCAGCGGCCACGCCCGCGATACCCGCGCCGATCACCCGTTTGTCGGCTACGGCCTGCTGCCGATGGAAGTGCACAGCGAACAGGGCTGCGACGTCATCTCGCGCCTGAAGGTGCGCATCAACGAGGTCTACACCGCGCTGAATATGATCGACTTCGGCCTCGATAACCTGCCGGGCGGCCCGCTGATGGTCGAAGGGTTCACCTATATTCCGCACCGCTTCGCGCTGGGCTTCTCGGAAGCGCCGCGCGGAGATGATATCCACTGGAGCATGACCGGTGACAACCAGAAGCTGTACCGCTGGCGCTGCCGGGCGGCGACCTACGCCAACTGGCCGACCCTGCGCTATATGCTGCGCGGCAATACCGTCTCCGACGCGCCGCTGATTATCGGTAGCCTCGACCCGTGCTACTCCTGCACCGACCGCATGACCGTGGTCGACGTGCGCAAGAAGAAAAGCAAAGTGGTGCCGTACAAAGAGCTGGAGCGCTACAGCATCGAGCGTAAGAACTCGCCGCTGAAATAAGGAATCGCCATGTTTACCTTTATTAAAAAAGTTATCAAAACCGGCACCGCGACGCACTCATACCCGCTGGAGCCGATGCCGGTGGATAAAAACTTCCGCGGCAAACCGGAGCATAACCCGCAGCAGTGCATCGGCTGCGCCGCCTGCGTTAACGCCTGTCCGTCGAACGCCCTGACGGTGGAGACCGATCTGGCCACCAACCAGCTGGCGTGGCAGTTCAACCTCGGACGCTGCATCTTCTGCGGACGCTGCGAAGAGGTTTGCCCGACGGCGGCGATTAGGCTCTCTCAGGAGTACGAGCTGGCGGTGTGGAAAAAAGAGGATTTCCTCCAGCAGTCGCGTTTTGCCATCTGCCACTGTCGGGTATGCGAACGGCCGTTCGCCGTACAGAAAGAGATCGACTACGCCATCGCGCTGCTCAAACACAACGGCGACAGCCGCGCCGAGCTGCATCGCGAAAGCTTTGAGACCTGCCCGGAGTGTAAACGCCAGAAGTGCCTGGTGCCGTCCGACCGTATTGAACTGACTCGCCATATGAGAGAGGCCAGCTGATGAGTAACTTATTAGGGCCGCGCGATGAAAACGGCATTCCGGTGCCGATGACGGTGGATGAGTCCATCGCCAGCATGAAGGCATCGCTGCTGAAGAAAATTAAGCGTTCCGCCTACGTCTACCGGGTGGACTGCGGCGGCTGCAACGGCTGCGAGATCGAGATTTTCGCTACCCTTTCGCCGCTGTTCGACGCCGAGCGTTTTGGGATCAAAGTGGTGCCGTCGCCGCGTCACGCCGATATTCTGCTGTTTACCGGGGCGGTAACCCGGGCGATGCGTTCTCCCGCGCTGCGCGCGTGGCAGTCCGCGCCGGACCCGAAAATCTGTATCTCCTACGGCGCCTGCGGCAACAGCGGCGGCATCTTCCACGACCTCTACTGCGTATGGGGCGGCACCGATAAAATCGTGCCGGTGGATGTCTATATTCCCGGCTGCCCGCCGACCCCCGCCGCGACGCTGTACGGATTCGCGATGGCGCTGGGCCTGCTGGAGCAGAAAATCCACGCCCGTCTGCCGGGCGAGCAGGACGAGCAGCCGACCGAACTCCTGCACCCGGATATGGTACAGCCGCTGCGGGTGCGCATCGATCGCGAAGCGCGCCGGCTGGCGGGCTATCGCTACGGTCGCCAGATAGCCGACGACTATATGCGCCTGCTGGGGCAGGGCGATAGCCAGGTGGTGCGCTGGCTGGAGGCGGAAAAAGATCCGCGCCTGACCGAGATCGTCACCCATCTGAACCAGGTGGTCGAGGGAGCGCGTATCCGATGAGCGAGACGGTGGTGTTCAGTCAGCTGAGCCGTAAATTTATTGATGAGAACGATGCGACGCCCGACCAGGCGCAGCAGGTGGTCTATTACAGCCTGGCGATTGGCCATCACCTCGGCGTGATCGACTGCCTTGAGGCGGCACTGAGCTGCCCGTGGCAGGCGTATCTGGCGTGGATTGCGACCCTCGAAGAGGGCAGCACCGCGCGGCGTAAAATGGAAGGCGTGCCGAAGTACGGCGAGATTGTTATCGACAGCAATCATGTGACGATGCTGGCCAACGCTTTTGATAAAGCGCAGGCCCGGCAGACCCCCGAGCAGCAGGCGTGGAGCAAAACGCTGCTCAGCATGCTGCATGATATTCACCAGGAAAGCGCCATCTACCTGATAGTGAGGAGACTCCGTGACTGACGTTTTACTCTGTGTCGGCAATAGTATGATGGGCGACGACGGCGCAGGTCCGCTGCTGGCGGAGATGTGCGCGGTTAACCCCGTCGGCGAATGGGTGGTGATTGACGGCGGCAGCGCGCCGGAGAACGATATCGTCGCCATTCGCGAGCTGCGCCCCGAGCGCCTGCTGATCGTCGATGCCACCGATATGGGCCTGAATCCCGGCGAGATCCGCATCGTCGATCCGGACGATATCGCCGAGATGTTTATGATGACCACCCACAATATGCCGCTCAACTATCTGATCGATCAGCTAAAAGAGGATATCGGCGAGGTGATTTTCCTAGGCATTCAGCCGGATATCGTCGGCTTTTATTACCCAATGACCCAGCCGATTAAGGACGCGGTCGAGGTGGTGTACGCGCGGCTTGATGGCTGGCAGGGGCAGGGCGGTTTTGCGGCACTTGAAGCCGCAGAGGAGCCGGCGTTCCCCGGCTAAGCGCAGCGCGAGCCGGAAGTTCGGTCAGGGGAGCAAGCGTCCTTTTTTCCCGGGGCGCGGCGTAAACGCCTTACCCGGGCTACCGGTTCGCTGGCGTTGATGAACCTGTAGCCCGGCTAAGCGTAGCGCAAGCCGGGAAAATTTCCGTGTTGCAGGTGTTTGTTAAGCTGAGGCTCCCTCAGTCCGCGGGGCACACTACGCCAAATCTTCCCCATTGCTGGCAATCACCTTTTTATACCACCAGAACGACTTTTTGCGTTTTCGCGCCAGCGTGCCGTGTCCGGCATCGTCGCGGTCGACGTAGATAAAGCCGTAGCGCTTGCTCATCTCGCCGGTAGAAGCGGACACCAGATCGATACAGCCCCAGCTGGTATAGCCCATCACCGGAATGCCGTCCTCGATGGCGTCACCCATCGCTTTAATATGCTCGCGCAGATAGCTGATGCGGTAGTCGTCGTTAATCTCGCCGTTAGCGTCAATCTCATCCCGCGCGCCGAGACCGTTTTCCACGAGGAACAGCGGTTTCTGGTAGCGGTCATACATCATATTCATGGTGATGCGCAGGCCGAGCGGGTCGATGCCCCAGCCCCATTCGCTGGCCTGAATATGCGGGTTCTTCAGTGATTTAACAATATTGGCGGCGCTGGTGTTGCCGGCGTTCATCTCCGCCGACGCGCAGCGCGAAGCGTAGTAGCTGAAGGAGACGAAATCGACGGTATGGCGCAGGATTTCATCATCGCCCGCTTCTTTGGCGATGGTCACGCCTTTCTCGCGGAATACCCGCGCCGCCCAGACCGGATACGCGCCGCGCGCCTGGACATCGATAAAGAACAGGTTCTCGCGATCTTTCTCCAGCGCCATCCACACGTCTTCCGGCTTACAGGAGTAAGGGTAGAAGTTGCCGCCCGCCAGCATACAGCCGACCTGATTTTGCGGATTCACCTCGTGGGCGATTTTGGTCGCTAAGGCGCTGGCGACCAGTTCATGATGGGCGGCCTGGTATTTCACCTGCTCCTGATTTTCCCCCTCTTCAAACACCAGACCGGCGCCGGAGAACGGGCTGTGCAGCATGATGTTGATTTCATTGAAGGTAAGCCAGTATTTCACCAAGCCATCAAAGGCTTCAAAGCAGGTGCGGGCGTAGCGGGTGAAGAACTCCACCATTTTTCGATTGCGCCAGGAGCCGTACTCGGTGACCAGGTGCATCGGCACGTCGAAATGGCACAGCGTCACCAGCGGCTCGATGCGGTGCTTTTTGCACTCCTCGAACAGCGAGCGATAAAAGGCGATCCCTTCCGGATTCGGTTCCAGCTCATCGCCCTTAGGAAACAGACGGCTCCAGGCGATAGAGGTGCGGAAGACGCTAAAGCCCATCTCCGCCATCAGGGCGATATCTTCTTTATAACGATGATAAAAATCGATCGCCTCGTGGCTCGGGTAGAACTCATCGTCGCGCAGCGCGAAGCGTTTCTCCTGCCCCAGCTTGACCGCCAGGCGGTGCGCGCCGTGGGGAATCATATCGACGGTGGTCAGCCCTTTGCCGCCCTCCAGATATGCCCCTTCGGACTGGTTGGCGGCCAGTGCGCCGCCCCATAAAAATCCCTGTGGAAAAGTCGCCATGCGTTACCTCGTTAACAAAATGGTGTTCAGGCGTGAGAAGCCTGGGTGCCGGCCTGGCGCTGTCTGGCGTCGGCGGCGGCTTCTTCTTGCGGAATATCTTCAAAGCCAAGCATTAGCGTCAGGACAAACGACAGCACTACCGCCAGCGCCATGACGCCGAAGACCCAGACGATGGTCATCGGATTGGCCGGGTCGAAAAACTGGACGCTGGTAAACAGCCCCGGCGCCGCCATTGAGTGGCTGGCGAGCCCGGCAATGCCGGCCACTGCGCCGCAGATAAAGCCGCTGATCAGGCTGGCGATCAGCGGTCGCTTCAGCCGCACCGCCACGCCGTACAGCGCCGGTTCGGAAATCCCCGCCAGAATCGCGGAAGCCGCGGCCGCCAGCGCCGTCTGGCGCAGCTCCGGGTTTTTGGTTTTCCACGCCACCGCCAGCGACGAACCGCCCAGCGACAGATTAGCGCCGATTTCCGACGGCATTACCATGCCCTCTTTGCCGGTTTCGGCGATGGTCTGAATGATAGTCGGGGTAAAGACCCGGTGCATCCCGGTCATCACCAGCAGCGGCCACAGCGCGCCCATAATCGCCACCGACAGCCAGCCGAGATAGCTGTGGATCGTATAGACCAGCGCGGAAATGGCGCTACCGATCCAGATGCCGAGCGGGCCAATCAGCAGAATCGACAGCGGAGCGGCGATCAGCACGATCAGCATCGGTTTAAGGAAGTTCTTTGTCACCGCCGGGGTGATACGGTCGACCCAGCGTTCGATATAGGAGAGGCACCAGGTCATCACCAGCGCCGGGATCACGGTATAGGTGTATTTCACCGCCGTCACCGGAATAAAGGCGAACTCCACGTGCTCGCCCTGGGCGGCTTTGGCCATCAGCTCGATAAAGCTCGGGTGTACCAGCACCCCGGCAATCGCAATCGCCAGCGACATATTGGTTTTGAACTTCACCGCCGCGGAGGCCGCAACCATCAGCGGCAGGAAGAAGAACGCGCCGTCGCCGATAACCGTCAGAATAGTCAGCGTTGGCGCGCCTTTGGGCAGCGCGCCGGTCATCTCTAAGATCATCGCCAGCAGCTTGACCATCGATCCGCCGATAATTGCCGGGATCAGCGGCGACATAGTGCCGATCAGTGCGTCGAGGATCCCGGCGCCGATGCGCTTCAGGGTGATCGGCGGTTTTCCCTGCGGTTCGGCAGGGCGCAGTTCTCCCGGCAGCAGGGCGACCACTTCGCGATACGCCTGGGAGACGGTATTGCCCACGATCACCTGGCACTGGTTATCGCTACGCACGACGCCGAGCACGCCTTTCAGCCCTTTGAGGGTGGCGCTGTCGACCCGCTCGTTGTCTTTGACCACGAAACGCAGGCGGGTCATGCAGTGGGTGACGGCGGCAACGTTATCTGCGCCGCCAATTGCCGCGATAATCTGCTGCGCCAGAGCTGCATAATTTTTAGACATCGGATTTTATCCTGTTTATCAATGGGGTACTGGCTTGTCGCCGCGCCGGAAAGCGGAGCGGCATCATGTATACGTAGGAAACCGGTTCCACAAAATCATGATTAGTTTCATGAATGCATACAAGAAATAAAAAAATAAGATCTTAATTTTGTGATTTTGATCGCTGTGTGCGCATCAGCGCGGGCGACGCGCAAATGCTGAAAAAGGGCAGCGCGTGCAGTACACTGCGGGCAACATTGGCAACAGGAATAACCACATGGCAACGATGCTGGAGGTAGCGAAGCGCGCGGGGGTGTCGAAGGCCACCGTTTCGCGGGTGCTGTCGGGGAACGGCTATGTCAGCCAGGAGACCAAAGATCGCGTTTTCCAGGCGGTGGCCGAAAGCGGCTACCGGCCGAATCTGCTGGCGCGCAATCTGGCGACGAAAAAGACCCAGACCCTCGGGCTGGTGGTGACCAACACCCTTTATCACGGCGTCTATTTCAGCGAACTGCTTTACCACGTGGCGCGGATGACCGAAGACAAAGGGCGGCAGCTGATCCTCGCCGACGGCAAGCACAGCGCGGAGGAGGAGCGCGAGGCGATTCAGTATCTGCTCGATCTGCGCTGCGATGCGATTATTATCTATCCGCGCTTTCTCAGCGTTGATGAGATGGATGAGATTATCGAAAATCATGAGCGGCCGATCATGGTGCTCAACCGCCGTCTGCGCCGCAACGCCAGCCACTGCGTCTGGTCCGATCAAAAAGCCTCGGCGATGATGGCGGTGGAAAAGCTTATCGCGCTCGGCCATCGCGATATCGCGTTTATTACCGGTTCGCTGGATTCGCCAACCGGCGTAGAGCGCCTCTCGGGCTATAAAGACGCGCTGGCCCGCGGCGGCATTGCCCTGAATAACGATCTGATCGTCGAAGGCCGCTGGACGCCGGAAACCGGCGCGGCGGGAGTCGCGACGCTGCGCCAGCGCCGCGTCGGCTATAGCGCGCTGGTGGCGAGCAACGACGATATGGCGGTTGGTGCGATGAAGCAGCTGCACCAGCTCGGCGTCAAGGTCCCGGAGCAGGTTTCGGTGGTGGGCTTTGACGATATCGCGCTGGCGCCGTTTATGGTACCGGCGCTCTCCAGCGTCAAAGTCCCGGTGACGGAGATGATCAAAGAGAGCATCAACCGGCTGATCTTTATGCTCGACGGCGGCGATTTTAAATTTCAGCAAACCTTTTCCGGCGAGCTGATTGAACGCGACTCGATGGTTCCCGGCCCGCACGCCTGACGTCGTCAGCTGTCATCGTCACAACTGACGATGACAGTCTGTATCGTAATTATCTCCTTTAATATTAGTAAGATAAAAATTGGAACGCATTATGCATACTCCGGCGCGTAACCTTCTTACAGCTGGAGAAATGGATGAACCGTTTCATTATCGCCGACGCGAGCAAATGCATCGGCTGCCGCACCTGTGAAGTGGCCTGCGTGGTCTCTCATCAGGAAAATCAGGACTGCGCCGCGCTGACGCCAAAAACCTTTCTACCGCGTATTCACGTGATCAAAGGCGTCAACGTGTCGACGGCCACCGCCTGTCGTCAGTGTGAGGACGCCCCGTGCGCCAACGTCTGCCCGAACGGCGCCATCAGCCGCGACCAGGGCTTCGTCCACGTGATGCAGGAGCGCTGCATCGGCTGCAAAACCTGCGTGGTGGCCTGTCCGTACGGCGCCATGGAAGTGGTGGTGCGCCCGGTTATCCGCCACAGCGGCGCGGGGCTGAACGTGATGGCGGAAAAAGCCGAAGCCAACAAATGCGACCTTTGCCACCACCGTGAGGAAGGCCCGGCCTGTATGGATGCCTGTCCGACCCACGCGCTGATTTGCGTCGACCGCAACAAGCTCGAACAGATGAATATCGAAAAACGCCGCCGCACCGCGCTGGCCTGGTAAGCCGGCCGCGCAATGAACGGGGTGCAAATCCGCATTCGCGGTAAAGTGCAGGGGGTGGGATTCCGCCCCTTCGTCTGGCAGCTGGCGCAGCAGCTGGGGCTGCGCGGCGACGTGTGCAACGACGGCGACGGCGTGCTGGTGCGCCTTGTCGGCGATGATACGCCATTTCTCGCCGCGTTAACCCGGCGCTGCCCGCCGCTGGCGCGTATTGACAGCGCGGCAGCGGCGCCTTTTGTCTGGGCCGCGCCGCCGCCGGGCTTTACCATCCGCCAAAGCGGGGCCGGAAGCATGCGCACGCAGATTGTGCCCGATGCCGCTACCTGCCCGGCATGCCTGGCGGAGATGAACAACCCGCGGGAGCGCCGCTACCGCTATCCGTTTATCAACTGCACCCACTGCGGGCCGCGCTTTACCATTATTCGCGCTATGCCCTACGACCGCCCGCTGACCTCTATGTCGCCGTTTCCTCTTTGCCCCGCCTGCGCGACGGAATATGGCGATCCCGCCGATCGCCGCTTTCACGCGCAGCCGGTAGCCTGCGCCGAGTGCGGGCCGCAGCTGGAGTGGCGCGGCCCGCAGGGGCACTTATTTGGCGAGGCCGCCTTAGATGCGACGATTGCTCGCCTGCTGGCGGGCGATATTGTGGCGGTGAAGGGGCTGGGCGGTTTCCATCTGCTGTGCGACGCCGGAAACTGCGAGGCCGTGGCGAAGCTGCGGGCGCGTAAGCATCGCCCGGCGAAACCGCTGGCGGTGATGCTGGCGACGACGGCGGGGCTCAATGAACCGGCGCTGACGCTGCTGACCTCTCCCGCCGCGCCGATCGTGCTGCTGGAGAAAACGCAGGTGGCCGGCCTGTGCGACCAGATTGCGCCAGGGCTTGCGGAAGTAGGGGGGATGCTGCCGTCTAATCCACTGCAGCATTTACTTTCGCAGGCGCTGGCGCGCCCATTAGTGATGACCTCCGGCAACCTCAGCGGCCGCCCGCCGGCGTTAACCAACGCCGAGGCGCTGGCGGATTTAGCCGGAATTGCCGACGGTTTTCTGCTGCATAATCGCGAGATTGTGCAGCGGATGGATGATTCCGTGGTGCGGCAAAGCGGCGAGATGCTGCGCCGCGCCCGCGGCTACGTGCCGGACGCGCTGGCGCTGCCGCCGGGTTTCCACGACGTACCGCCGCTGCTGGCTCTCGGTGCGGATATGAAAAATACGTTCTGCCTGCTGCGCGGCGATGAAGCGGTGCTCAGCCAGCATTTTGGCGATCTCGACGAGGAGGGCGTCGAGGCGCAGTGGCGGCAGGCGCTGCGTCTGATGCAGGAGATTTACGCTTTTACCCCGCAGCGGGTGGTTGCCGACGCCCATCCCGGCTACCGCGCTTCGCGGTGGGCGGCGTCGCTGGCGCTGCCGGTGGACCGCGTGTTGCATCATCATGCCCACGCAGCCGCCTGCCTGGCCGAGCACCGCTGGCCGCTGGAGGGCGGCGACGTGATTGCCCTGACCCTCGACGGTATCGGGATGGGGGAAAACGGCGAGCTGTGGGGCGGCGAGTGCCTGCGGGTCAACTATCGCGAGTGCGAGCATCTCGGCGGTCTGCCGGCGGTGGCGCTGCCCGGCGGTGACCTCGCGGCGCGTCAGCCGTGGCGCAATCTGCTCGCCCACTGCCTGGCGTTCGTCCCTGAATGGCAGAATTATGCCGACACCGCCGCGCTGCGCCAGCAAAGCTGGCCGCTGCTGGCGCGGGCCATCGAGCGCGGTATTAATGCGCCGCAGGCATCGTCGTGCGGCCGTCTGTTTGACGCCGTCGCCTGCGCGCTGGGCTGCGCGCCGCTCACCCTGAGCTATGAGGGGGAAGCGGCGTGCCGTCTGGAGGCGCTGGCGGCGACCTGCGAAGGAGTTGATCATCCAGCGACCCTGCCGTGGCGCGAAGGTAAACTGGACATGGCTACATTCTGGCAGCGGTGGCTGAGCTGGCAGGCGAGCCCGGCGCAAAAAGCCTGGGCCTTTCATGATGCGCTGGCCCGCGGGCTGGCGGCCATGATGCGCGATTGCGCGAACGCACGGAATATTCACACGCTGGCCTTCGGCGGCGGGGTACTGCACAACCGCCTGCTGACGGCGCGATTGACCTTTTATCTGGCCGATTTTACTCTGCTCTTTCCGCAGCAGCTGCCCGCAGGCGATGGCGCGATTGCCCTCGGCCAGGCGGTTATCGCTGCGGCCCGCCTGCAGGCTTAAAGGACATCAATATGATAGTGACGATTTTGCGTCAGCAGCCGCGCGCAGCGGCGCTGGTGCTGGCATTGATTGCCGCCAATTTGCTGGCCTGGGGCTGGGCATTTGCGGCGTTCGGCGGTAGCGGCGCGTTGATGGCCGCCAGCCTGCTGGCCTGGGGTTACGGTCTGCGCCACGCGGTGGACGCCGACCATATCGCGGCGATCGACAACGTGACCCGCAAAATGATGCAGCAGGGGAAGCGGCCTTTTGCCGTTGGCGCGTGGTTCTCGCTGGGGCATTCGTCGATTGTGGTGCTGGCGTCGGCGGCGATTGCCGCGACCGCCACCGCGTTTGGCCAGCAGATGAGCTGGTTTCACGAGACCGGCAGCGTTATCGGCACCGCCGTGTCGGCGCTGTTCCTGCTGGTGATGGCCTTTATCAACCTGGTTATTTTGCGCAGCGTCTGGCGCAGCTTTCGGGCGTGGAAGCAGGGCGAAAAGGTGAGCGATGAGGTTATGACCGGCGGCATGATGAGCTGGCTGTTCGGTAAAACCTTCCGCCTGATTAGCCGCAGCTGGCAGATGTATCTGGTGGGTTTTCTGTTTGGCCTCGGCTTTGATACGGCGACGGAAATCGGCGTGCTGGGGATTTCGGCGGCCAGCGCGTCGAGCGGGATGTCGATTTGGTCGATTATGATTTTTCCGGCGCTGTTCGCCAGCGGGATGGCGCTGGTGGATACGCTCGATAACGTGCTGATGGTCGGCGCCTACGGCTGGGCGTTCAGTAAGCCGCAGCGCAAGCTCTATTACAATATGACCATTACCGGCACCTCGGTGGTGGTGGCGCTGTTTATCGGCGGTCTGGAAGCGCTGGGGCTGTTGATGGATAAGTTCTCCCTCAGCGGCGGCCTCTGGCGCTGGGTTGGTGCATTGAACGACCATCTCGGCGACGCCGGTTTTGCGGTAGTCGGGCTGTTCGTGGCCTGCTGGGTGCTGTCGGTGCTCAACTACCGCTGGCGCGGGTACGATAACCTGGCGCGGTAGGTTGGGCATTTTCCCGGCTCGCGCTGCGCTTAGCTGGGCTACAGGTTAATGGCCGTCTGAGATCCGGTAGCCCGGGTAAGGCATTTACGCCGCGACCCGGGAATAAGATTATTTCATCGAGGTTAACTCACCAGCTGCTTGAGCAGGGCAAAAGCATCTTTCATGCGATCCTCGCTGACCACAAAAGCGCGCAGCTGGTTCTCGGCGTCAACGCCTTTCGCGACCAGGCCGTCTTTGGCGGCAACGATATTCCACGTCAGATCCTCGCGCCGGGTATCGCCCGCCAGGTGCAGCGGTAAATCCGGCGTTTTGACCTTCACCAGCATCGGCGGCAGCTTCAGTTCTCCCTGCTGGGCCAGCAGATTTTTACTCAGGCACATGGCGCTCAGCAGAATCGGCTGCAGAAAAGGCAGGACCATGCCGTTGATTTCCGCGCAATCGCCGAGGGCGTAAATCGCCGGATGGCTGGTTTGCAGCTGGCTGTTCACCACCACGCCGCGGTGAGTTTTCAGACCCGCATGCCGCGCCAGCGCCGTTTCCGGGCGTAAACCGGCGGCGGCCACCACCGCATCCACCGTTACCGTACGCTGGCGGTCAAGGGTGACGCGAATCCCGTCGGCGCTCTGCGCCAGGCTTACCAGCTGGGACTTCAGCATCAGATGCACGCCCATGTCGGTCAGACGATGCTGCAGTCGGCTGCTGGCCTCGGGCGGCATCAGGGCCGACAGTACGCTGGCGGAGTTATCCACCACCGTCACCGCTTTGCCGGCGCGGCAGAAATCCATCGCCAGCTCGCAGCCAATCAGCCCGCCGCCGACGATCAGCACCCTTTTTGCATCGCGCAGCTGGCTTTGCGCCGCGCCGTATTCCCGCTGGCTGTTGAGGGTCAGCATCAGCTCGCGGCCCGGCACCGGTGGGATAAACGGCGTTGCGCCGGTGGCCAGCACCAGTTTGTCATAGCGCCATTCGCGGTCCTGGCTCTTCACCAGGTGCTGCTCGGCGTCGATATCGCTGACCCAGGTATGCGGAAACAGGCGCAGATTGTACTGCTCGGCAAACTCGCCCGCCGTTTGCAGGGTCAGGTCGTCGGCGTTCTGCCCGCGGCTGACCACATGGCTGAGATCCGGTTTGTTGTACTCATCCATGCTGTCGGCGGCGATCAGGATCAGCGGGATATTCGGGTCCTGCTTGCGAATATTTTTCACCAGCTGGCGGGCCGCGAAGCCCGAGCCGATAATGACGATGCCATCGCTCATTTTGCCTCCGACGCCAGAACGTCAAACACATCTTTACCCAGCGAACACTCAGGGCAGAGGAAGTTATCCGGGACTTCGCTCCACGGCGTACCCGGCTGGACGTCCTGGTTCGGTTCGCCCTGTTCGGGGTCGTAAATCCACTGGCAAACGCTGCACTGCATTTTCGGGCCGAGATCGGCTGCCGCTGGCGCTGCGCAGGGCGTTGCCTCAGGCGCGGCGTGTTTGGCCTCGCTCGCCGGCAGCGGGGAGAGGGCCCACTGGCGGGCGATTTCGCGGCCGTGCTCGCGGCACACTTCCAGCGCGTCGAGATCCGGGCGCCATTTGGCCTTCAGGCTCAGGGACATTTCAAAGCCCGCATCCTGTAAACGCGTGGACAGGCGGTCAACCGCGCCGCCGCTCCAGCCGTGGGAGCCGAAGGCGCTGGCGCGCTTGTTACGGAAACGCAGGCCGGTCATCTCCTCCACCAGGCCGGCGATTTTCGGCATCATCACGTTATTCATGGTTGAGGTGCCGACCAGCACGCCCTTTGAGCGGAACACGTTGGTCAGGATTTCATTTTTATCGCTGCGGGCGACGTTGAAAATTTTCACCGCCACGCGCGGATCCACGTCGGTAATGCCCTGGGCTATCGCGTCGGCCATCATGCGGGTGTTGTTGGACATGGTGTCGTAGAAAATCGTGATGCGGTCTTCCTGATAATCCGCCGCCCACTCGAGATATTTTTCGACGATCTGCGTCGGGTTATCGCGCCAGACCACGCCGTGGGAGGTGGCAATCATATCTACCGGCAGGTTGAAGCCGAGAATTTCGGTAATTTTCGGCGTCACCAGGCGGCTGAACGGGGTCAGAATGTTGGCGTAGTAGCGCTGGCACTGTTCATAAAGCTCAACCTGGTCAACTTCATCATTAAACAGATGCTCATCGCAGTAGTGCTGGCCGAAGGCGTCGTTGCTGAACAGCACCGCGTCGCCGGTCATATAGGTCATCATGCTATCCGGCCAGTGCAGCATCGGGGTTTCGACGAAAATCAGCTGTTTGCCGTTGCCGATATCCAGGCTGTCGCCGGTTTTCACCACCTTAAAATTCCACTCCGGATGATGATGGTGTCCGGTGATGGAGTCGATGGCGTTGGCGGTACAGTAGATTGGAGTATCCGGGATCTGCGTCATCAGTTCGGTCAGCGCGCCGGCATGGTCCTCCTCAGCATGGTTGATAATGATGTAATCAATATCGGCGAGGTCGATTTCACCGCGCAGGTTCTGCACGAATTCACGGCTGAATTTATGATCGACGGTATCGATCAGCACATTTTTTTCTTCCCGGATGAGATAGCTGTTGTAGCTGCTGCCGCGCAGCGTTTTATATTCAGTCCCGTGGAAATCACGCACTTCCCAGTCGCGTTGGCCAACCCAATGAATGTTATTTTTAACCAGAATAGACATAGCAACCTCAATTAATTCAGCAGTGTTCAAATAAGATGTTTTGCTTATATCAAGTTGCGTGCCAATTTTTTAACTTGTTGAATTTAAAATATTTTATGATTTTTATTAAATCTGTTGATGTCAAAATGACAATGGTTAAAATAGTCGATATGACTATGTTAATTGTCAGAATGACTATGAGGCGACAATGAGTTTCTCCGTCGAGGCCCTGGCGAAAATCGCCATTGATTTACAAAGCGATCTCGGCCATGCCGACCGTTTTTCGCGTTTGATTACCACCCTGCGGCAGATACTCGGCTGCGATGCTTCGGCGCTGCTGCGCTACGAGGCGCACCAGTTTGTGCCGCTGGCGATTGATGGCCTGGCCCAGGACGTGCTTGGCCGACGCTTTGCCCTTGAAGGCCACCCGCGGCTGGAGGCGATTGCCCGGGCGGGGGACGTGGTGCGCTTCCCGGCGGATAGCGATCTGCCGGACCCTTACGATGGCCTGATCCCCGGACAGGAGAGCCTGAAGGTGCACGCCTGCGTCGGCCTGCCGCTGTTTGCCGGGCAAACCCTGATCGGCGCGCTCACCCTCGACGGCATGGATGCGGACCGTTTTGACAGCTTCAGCGACGAGGAGCTGCGCCTGATTGCCGCCCTGGTGGCCGGGGCGCTCAATAACGCGCTGCTGATCGCCCGGCTGGAGAACCAAAACGTGCTGCCGGAGCAGGCTATCGTGTATCCGGCAGCCGAACGTCAGGAGATGATTGGCCTGTCGGCGCCGATGCTGCAGCTGAAAAAAGAGATCGATATCGTCGCGGCTTCTGACTTAAACGTGCTGATTAGCGGCGAGACCGGCACCGGCAAAGAGCTGGTGGCGAAAGCGGTGCATCAGGGGTCGCCGCGGGCGGCCAATCCGCTGGTCTATCTCAACTGCGCGGCCCTGCCGGAGAGCGTGGCGGAGAGCGAGCTGTTTGGCCACGTCAAAGGGGCTTTTACCGGGGCGATCAGCAACCGCAGCGGTAAATTTGAAATGGCTGACAACGGGACGCTGTTCCTCGATGAAATTGGCGAGCTTTCGCTGGCGCTCCAGGCCAAGCTGCTGCGGGTGCTGCAGTATGGCGATATTCAGCGCGTCGGCGACGATCGCAGCCTGCGGGTTGATGTGCGGGTGCTGGCGGCTACCAACCGCGACCTGCGTCAGGAGGTGGTGGAGGGGCGCTTTCGCGCCGACCTGTATCATCGTCTGAGCGTGTTTCCGCTGTCGGTTCCGGCGCTGCGCGAGCGGGAAAATGACGTGGTGCTGCTGGCCGGCTATTTCTGCGAACAGTGCCGTTTGCGCATGGGGCTGGCGCAGGTGATTTTAAGCGAGGCGACGCGGGCCAGACTGCTGGCCTGGCCATGGCCGGGCAACGTGCGCGAGCTGGAGCACGCTATTCATCGGGCGGTGGTGCTGGCGCGGGCGACGCAGGCGGGTAATGACATCGTGCTGCAGCCGCGGCACTTTCAGCTGGCCGGGGAAGCGCCGGCCTTGCCGAGCGTCAGCCCGCAGCCGGCGGCGGAAGCGGTGAGCCTGCGCGAGGCGACGGAGGCGTTCCAGCGCGAAGCGATAGCCAGCGCGCTGGCGGCTAATGGCCGCAGCTGGGCCGCCGCCGCCCGCGCGCTGGGGCTCGATGTCGCCAACCTGCACCGGCTGGCGAAGCGTCTGGGGCTTAAAGGATCCCGGCCTGATAAAAGTTCTGCAGGTTAATCGCGCCGACCAGCTGGCCGTTTTCATCCACCACCGGAGCGGCGCTGATTTTGTGCTTCATCAGGCGCTCCTTGGCTTCTATCGCGCGGCTTTCCGCCTGCAGAGTAACGCCGTTGCGGGTCATCGCCTGGCTGACGATATCCTGTAAGCTGCCGCCGCCCACCAGCCAGCGGCGCAGGTCGCCGTCGGTAAAGACGCCCTGCACGTGATTGCGCTCATCGCAGACCGCCACCAGCCCCAGGCCGGTGCGGCTGAGTTCGAGCATCGCGTCCATCACGCTGGTGTCGTTGGCGACGCGCGGCACGTCGCCGTCGCGGCGCATCAGATGGTGAACTTTGTTCAGCAGCCGCGCGCCCAGCGCGCCGGCCGGGTGCGAACGGGCGAAATCTTCTTCGTTAAAGCCGCGGGCCTGCATCACCGCCATGGCCAGCGCGTCGCCGAGCATCAGGGTATTGACGGTACTGGAGGTCGGCGCGAGGTGCATCGGACAGGCTTCACGCTCAACGGCAATATCAAGCACCGCTTTCGCCGCCAGCGCCAGCGGCGAAGTGGATTTACCGGTCATCGCCAGCAGCGGAATGGATTTTTCCTCCAGGCGCGGGACGATAAGATCCAGCTCTTTGGCGCTGCCGGAGTAGGAGATAAACAGCATCACGTCGCGGCTGTCGAGCATTCCGAGATCGCCGTGCAGCGCTTCCGCCGGGTGGACGAAAAATGCCGGGGTGCCGGTGCTGGCGAAGGTGGCGGCCAGCTTTTTACCGATATGGCCCGATTTGCCGATACCGGAGACCACCAGTTTGCCCTCGCAGTGGATGATGGTTTCCGCCGCGCGGATGAAGTCGTCGCCCAGGCGTTCAGGCAGGCGGCTCGCCTCCTGAAGCTCCAGCATTAGGGTCTGGCGTCCGGCTTCTAACAGAAAGTTACTCATGATGTTCTCCAGTAATAATGACTTCGATGCCTTTGTCTTCCAGCGCCCGCTTAAATTCCGGGCTGATATCGGCATCGGTAATCAGTTTGTCCACGCTCTCGAGGCCGCAGACGATATTGGGACTTTTGCGGCCAAACTTTGACGAGTCGGCCATCAGGATAACTTCGCGGGCGGCATTGCACATCGCTTTGCTGACCGTATAAACCTCATTAAAGGTGGTGACGCCGGCGATTAAATCAATGCCGTCGGTGCCCATAAACAGTCGATCGAAGCTGAAGTGTTCGAAGGCGTTTTCCGCCAGCTGGCCGTGAAAGGAGGCTGATTTTTTGCGGAACGTGCCGCCCGGCATCAGGATGGTTTGTTCGTTATCCAGTTCGGAGAGGGCGTTGACGATATGCAGGCTGTTAGTCATCACGGTAATGTTATTGAAGCGGCTGAGCATCGGCACCATTTGCAGCACCGTGCTTCCGGCGTCAAGAATGATCGAGTCACCATCGTGAATGAAGCTGACCGCGGCTTCGGCAATCCGCTCTTTTTTATGAGTGTTGATCAGCGTTTTGTGGTCGATGGGCGGATCGGCCTCGTCTTTATTTAACACCACGCCGCCATAAGTGCGGATAACGGTACCGGCATTCTCAAGGATCACCAGATCCTTACGGATGGTGGTGCCGGTGGTGTCGAAGTGTTGCGCCAGCTCTTCGACCGAGCATTTGCCCTGCGATTGCAGGTGCTCGAGAATGGCTGCCTGGCGCTGACGTGGTTTCATAGGCGTTGTATCCTGCGTTTAAAGTTTCGAAATGATAATTTCGCAAGATATTAACGTTCACAACGAAATTATCCATGTTTCGGATTAAGCGCTAATGATAGTGCATTCTGACAGAGCGGATCATTGGGAAAGATCACATCAGGCTGCAATTCCTTAAGATGCTTACCGGTGAGGGCGGGAATTTTCTGCGGCCTGGCGAAGACGGTGAGGCCTTTCATTAACAGCGTATCGCGAATGCGGTCGTTTTCGTCGACGGCGATGGCGACGACGGCGCGCGGCTTGAACCGCCCCGAGGAACGGCCGACGCCGACGCGTCCCTGCTGGCACAGCCGATCGAATGCGCGATTGAACTGCCTGATTTGCCAGCCGCCAAAGGCGAGCTGGGTTATCCAGGCGATGGCGGCGACGGTGATAAGTGCGGTAACCATAAAAGTCTCCATAAAGTGTGGTGTAGGGAAGACCCGGATAAGCGCAGCGCAATCCGGGAATCCTGTTTTAAAACATCACCTGCCCGCCGGTGACGTTAATGGACTGGCCGGTGCAGTACGAAGCCTGCGGACTGGCGTAAAACATCAGCACGTTAAGTACGTCCTGGTAATCGCAGCCGCGCTTCAGCGGGACTTTGTCGATGTAATACTGCTCGACCTGCTCCTCCGGGATCCCCAGCTTGGTGGCGTACTGCGGCAGCAGAGACTGGAACATCGGCGACTTCAGCAGGTTGCCGAGCATCAGGGAGTGCACGGTAATCCCGTACTCCGCGAGGTCCAGCGCCAGCGACTGTGTCAGCCCCACGCCGCCGAACTTCGCCGCGCTATAGCCGGAGTTATGCTTGCTGCCCACTTTGCCGGATTTAGAGTTGATCTGAATGATGCGTCCTTTAATGCCGTCGCGGATCATCAGGCGGGAAAACTCGCGGGCGCAAAGGAAGTAGCCCACCAGATTCACCTGCAGCGAACGGTCGAAATCCCCCAGCGCGAAGTCGCTGATAAACGCCGCTTTAGCGATCCCGGCGCTATAGACCAGCAGGTCGACGCGGGAAAATATTTCGTCGACCCCGCGGGCAAGGGCGACGACGCTGGCTTCGCTGGTGGCGTCCGCGCCGAAGCCCCACGCCGTTCCTTCGCCATATTCCGCGTTAATCGACTGCGCGACGCGGGTCGCTTTATCGCTCTGAATATCGACCACCGCCACGCGATAGCCTTCTGCGGCAAGCCCGCGACACAGAAACTCCCCTAAGGTTTGTCCCCCACCGATGACAACAGCAACCTGATTCATACTTTTCTCCTTACAGCTTAAGCAACAAATTTCAGTACGCAGCCGGCGGCGATGCCTTCCGGCACCGGCCCCGCCACGTGTACGGTTCCGGGGAATTCCGCTTCGCGGTGGCCGTCAAAGCGCAGCGTGATATGGCCCAGCTCGCGCAGGTTCTGCTCGGCGACGTCGCCGACGGCGGTGACCGGGTAGCGCAGCTCGCCGAGCTGCAGCTCAGCGCCCGGCAACAGCGCGCCGGACAGCTCGCCGTGGTTGTGAATAAAGCAGTACTCTTCGATATCGGCCGGGGCGCCTTCGCGGAAGGTGATCAGCATCTGCTCGTCCAGCGCCATCGCCGCGCTGGCGCCGATATGGGTAATGGTGGTCTGGTAAATCACGGTCATCTTCAGGCACCTCTTATTGGTAAATAAATCCGGAAACGAACCAGGCGATCAGCACCGTTGGCGCGCCGGTCAGGAAGCGGCTCACCAGTACCGACGGTACGCCGACGCGCACGGTGTCCTGGCGCGCTTCCGCCAGCGACAGGCCAACCGGGATAAAGTCGCAGGCGGCCTGGGCGTTAATGGCGAACAGCGCGGGCAGGGCGAGATGCGGCGGAATATTGCCAAGGCCAATCTGCACGCCAATCAGCACGCCGATAACCTGGGCGATGACCGCGCCGGGGCCGAGAAACGGCGACAGCAGCGGGAAAGAGCAGATCAGCGCCAGGGTGACGAGGCCCAGTGGATGGCTGGCGAGCGGCGCCAGGCCGTGGGCAATCCAGTCGCCGATGCCGGAGGCCATGATGATGCCGATCAGCGCCGCAACGAAGGCCATAAACGGCAGAATGGTTTTCAGCACCGTATCGATGGTGTCGCGCCCGGCCTGGAACAGCACCGCCACGACCGAGCCCATCCCCATACCAACTTTGGCCAGCAGGCCGTCGCTCTGCTCGGTTATTTTCTTGCTGGTGTCATAGTCGCGGGCCGCCGGCTGGGCTGGCGCGGCCTGCGCGGCCGGGGAGGGGCCCTCTTCCAGCGCGTAAATGTTCTCTTCTTTGACGCCGGAAACGTAAATGTCTTCGACGATGTACTGCGCCAGCGGACCCGATTTGCCGGTCGCGTGGATATTAATGGTCGGGATGCGGCGCTTCGGGTAGATACCGCAGCGCAGGGTGCCGCCGCAGTCAATAATCGCCACGCCGATTTCCGCTTCCGGCGGTTCGCCCTCTTTGAAGCCATCGACCGCCTGCCAGCCGGTGAGGCGGGCAATTTTATCGACGATCGCCGGGCGGGTGCCCGCGGTGATATAGACAATCTTTTTACCGGCAACGGCGTCCAGTTCGAGCGGGCCGCCCCAGCCGCCGGCGCCTTTTTCAATGCGAATACGGGTCATGATGTCGCTCCTGACAGATGCACTTTCTGCTCAAGCTGGATGGCCATTTTTTTCTCAAAAATTGACGTGGTCAGGTCGGTCACCCAGCCACGGAAGAAGTTCGTCACCAGGCCCACCAGCAGATAGCTCACCGCCAGCGGCCCTAACGGCAGACCGAGGGTGGTTAGCCCGTTGGCGATCCCCAGATAGACGAACAGTTCGCCGGGGTTGATGTGCGGAAACAGGCCGTTCATTGAGTGGCAGCTGTAGGAGGCCGCCGCGTAGTAGCTCGGTTTATATTTCTCGGGCATAAAGCGCCCAAGGCTCAGGGTCATCGGGTTACAGAAAACGAAGGTGCCGATGCAGGGCAGCAGCAGGTAGCGGGAGATCGGATTACCGGCGCAGCGCTGCGCCAGCTTTTCGATCCGCTGCTGACCAATAAAGTTGATCAGCGCGTTCATGATCACCAGCAGACTGATCAGCAAAGGCAGGATCCCGGTGACCATACCGGTGAACACCTCGCCTCCCTTCTGAAACAGGCCGATAAACCATTCGGCGCCGTGGGTAACGACTTCAATCATTGTTCTCTCCTTCAGCGTGTTATTTTTCTTGCTAACTGGCAGCTAATTTTAATCATTTTAAAAGGTTTGAAATTGTTATATTGATCGCAAAATGAAAGATAAATATTTTATTTTGAAAGATTGTAGCTGAAGTGAACGAAGGATCCGGCGGGGAGAGAGGAAAAAGGGCGATAAAAAAGAATTTACATTGCCGCCGCTTCCTTGTGAGCGGGCGCATGCTTTACCATAATTACCCCTTGCCGATTTGTTAAATGGATGTCCCATGTTGAAGCGTCGTTCCCTGGCTTTACTCCCCCTGTGCGTTCTCCTCGCTGCCTGCAGCAGCAAACCTCAAACTCCTGCGGAAAAGGAAATGGCGGGCGGCACGGGCGGTTTTTTACTCGAGCCGCAGCATAACGTGATGGAGATGAGCGGCGATTTCGCCAATAACCCGGCGGCGGAACAGTTCATTGATAAAATGGTGAGCAAGCACGGCTTCGACCGCCAGCAGCTGCATCAAATTCTCTCGCAGGCTAAACGCCTGGACTATGTGCTGCGCCTGATGGACCGCCAGGCGCCCACCGGGCTGCCGCCGTCAGGGCCAAACGGCGCCTGGCTGCGCTACAAAAAACAGTTTATTACCCCGGATAACGTGCAGAACGGCGTGGCATTCTGGAACCAGTATCAGGATGCGCTCAACCGCGCGTACCAGGTTTACGGCGTGCCGCCGGAAATTATCGTCGGGATTATTGGCGTCGAGACCCGCTGGGGGCGGGTGATGGGGAAAACCCGCATCCTTGATGCGCTGGCGACGCTGTCGTTTAACTATCCGCGCCGCGCCGAGTACTTCTCCAGCGAGCTGGAAACGTTCCTGCTGATGGCGCGCAGCGAACAGGATGACCCGCTCGATCTGAAAGGCTCCTTCGCCGGCGCGATGGGCTACGGTCAGTTTATGCCCTCTTCTTACAGGCAGTACGCGGTGGACTTTAACGGCGACGGGCATATCAACCTGTGGGATCCGGTCGATGCGATCGGCAGCGTAGCGAACTACTTCAAGCAGCACGGCTGGGTGAGCGGCGATCTGGTCGCGGTACAGGCGCTGGGCCAGGCGCCTGGGCTGAACAATGGGTTCAAAACCAAATACAGCGTCTCGCAGCTGGCGGCGGCGGGACTTACCCCGACTCAGCCGCTGGGTAACCACCAGCAGGCGAGCCTGCTGCGTCTGGATATCGGCACAGGCTACCAGTACTGGTACGGTCTGCCGAACTTCTACACCATTACCCGCTATAACCACAGCACCCACTACGCGATGGCCGTCTGGCAGCTGGGTCTGGCGGTTTCTCAGGCCCGCATGCAGTAACCCCGTCTTCTGTGCTCCTCTCCATCCGGAGAGGAGTCTGTAACATTTTGCAGCATTTCCTTTTGTTGACGCCAATTTACATTCCGCGCTTCTTTTAATATTGTTATGTTATAACATTTTACTGAGGCGTAAACATTGACTTCCTTATTGATGACTTCAGGCATCGCCCGGCTGGCGATGGCCGGCGTGCTGCTGGCCGCCCTGTGGCTGGCAACCTGGTGGGCGGTATCGCTGCCATGATAGAGCTCGATCATCTGGTGGCTGGCTATGAAGGGCTGGCGATCGCGCCGTCACTTAGCGGCACGATTGCAACGGGGAGTATGACCGCTATCGTCGGCCTGAACGGCTGCGGGAAATCGACGCTGTTAAAGACGCTGGCCGGATTTATCCCGCCGGTCAGCGGCCGCCTGAACTGGCGCGACGGACGGCCGGTTATCGGCTGGCTGGCGCAGCGGCATGCGCTGGAGTCGCAGTTTCCGCTCACGGTGCAGGATGTCGTCAGCCAGGGGGCCTGGCCGCAGGTATCGTTGCTGCGCGGGCTCGGGGAGGAGATGCGCCAGGGCATCGTCGCAGCTATAGAGCGGGTGGGGCTGTTAACGATGGCGAAAACGCCGATTGAGGCGCTCTCCGGCGGCCAGTTTCAGCGCATGCTGTTCGCGCGGGTGATGGTGCAGCGCGCGCCGCTGGTGATGCTCGACGAACCGTTTACCGGCATCGACGAAGCCACCTGCCGCGAGCTGATGGCGCTGATCCTTGAAATGCATCAGCAGGGGCAGACGATTCTGGCGGTGCTGCACGATAACCAGCGGGTCGCCAACTATTTCCCGGAAACGATGCTGCTGACGCCGCAGCGCGCCCGCTGGGGCAGTACGCCTGATGTGCTGCCCGCCTTTCACTCCGCGAGGCTGGCATGATCTGGCACACCTTCATTCAGCCCTTTATCGAATTTGGCTTTATGCGCCGCGCGCTGGTGGTGTGCCTGGCGTTGTCCCTGAGTACTACCATGCTCGGCGTCTTCCTACTTTTACGCCGCATGAGCCTGATGGGCGATGCGCTCTCGCATGCGATTTTGCCCGGCGTGGCGGTGGGCTACCTGCTTAACGGGATGTCGCTGCTGGCGATGACCGTCGGGGGTTTTATTGCCGGCATTGCGGTGGCGCTGGTGGCGGGGTGGGTCAGCCGACGCACGCTTTTAAAAGAGGATGCCAGCTTTGCTGGATTTTATCTCGGCTCCCTGGCGCTGGGCGTGACGCTGGTCTCGCTGCGTGGCTCTAACGTCGACCTGCTGCATCTGCTGTTCGGCTCGATTCTGGCGGTGGACAGCGATTCGGCGCTGTTTGTGAGCGGCGTCGCCAGCCTGACGCTGATTTGCATCGCCCTGTTTTATCGCGGCCTGGTCAGCGAAGCCTTCGACAGCGTCTGGCTTCAGGTGAACGCGCGAAGAGTGCCTGCGCTGCTGCACGGCCTGTTCCTCGCCCTGCTGGTGCTCAATCTGGTGGCCGGGTTTCAGGTGCTCGGCACGCTGATGGCGGTGGGGGTCATGATGCTGCCCGCGGTCGCGGCGCGCTGCTGGGCGCGGACGCTGCCGGGCATTCTGCTGCTGGCGGCGCTCATTGGCGCTTTTTGCGCGTGGATGGGGCTGAGCCTGTCGTGGGCGGCAAACCTGCCTGCCGGGCCCGCCATTGTGCTGACCGCCAGCGGCCTCTTTTTTATATCGGTGTTTTTTGGCTCGCGCAGCCGGCTGGTGGTCGGCTGGCGCAAATTAATGGGGTAAGGACAATGATGAAACGTACCGGGATATGGCTGGCGCTGGCGCTGGGTCTGGCATCGCACGGGGTGATGGCGAAAACCCTAAACGTGGTGAGTAGTTTTTCCGTATTAGGCGATATGGCGCAGCAGATTGGCGGCGAACATGTGCATGTGGATACGCTGGTAGGGCCGGACGGCGACCCGCACACCTTTGAACCCTCGCCGAAAGACAGCGCGCTGCTGAGCAAAGCCGATGTGGTGGTGGTGAACGGCCTGGGGCTGGAAGGCTGGCTGGACAGGCTGATTAAGGCATCGGGGTTTAAAGGTGAGCTGGTGGTGGCTTCCGGTGGCGTAAAAACCCATACGCTGGAAGAAGATGGCGCAACGGTAACCGATCCGCACGCGTGGAATAGCGCCGCGAACGGTGCGTTGTATGCGCAGAATATCCTCAACGGCCTGGTGAAAGCCGACCCGGAAGATAAGTCGGCGCTGGAGGCATCCGGTCAGCGCTATATCAGCCAGCTCAATGAGATCGATCGCTGGGCAAAAGATCGGTTCAGCGCCATTCCGCAGGCAAAGCGTAAGGTTCTGACCAGCCACGACGCGTTCGGCTATTTTGGCCGCGCCTATGGCGTGACCTTCCTCGCGCCGCAGGGATTATCTTCGGAAAGTGAAGCCAGCGCGGCGCAGGTGGCGGCCTTAATCAAACAAATTAAAGCCGACGAGGTGCATACCTGGTTTATGGAAAATCAGCTTGATCCAAGACTGGTTAAACAGATTGCCAGCGCAACGGGCGCGCAGCCGGGGGGAGAGCTCTACCCTGAAGCGCTCTCTAAACCGGGCGGCGTGGCGGACAGCTACGTGAAAATGCTGCGTCACAACGTGGAGCTGATCGCGGCGAGTATGAAATAAATAAAAGCCGGCCCGCGATGGGCCGGTTTTCCGCCGCTATGGTTCTGCGAGTATCTGCTTGATTTTTTTGTTCAATGTGAATCCACTGGCAATACAGCCCACGCCCAGCAGGATCTGTACGCCTTCGAACAGCGGGTTGAATGAGCGGGTGAAAATATGCAGTAGCGCGGTTAGCAGTGAAACTGTGCCGCAGATAAACAGGCGCAGACGCACCTGGCGTATTTTTTCACGTTCTGCTCTGAGGTAAGCGGTGCTTTGGCCATTCCTGGTAACCTCTTATTTCACTCTTCCTTAGATGTGCGGTGAATTGTGACACCGGCGACCTTTGGCGGCTATCCGAAAATACGCCGTCGGGCGTGGTCGATGTTTTTCTGAAGCAGACTCGTAAATTCGTTACCTCATCCCCATATCTCTGCTGAAAATGCTATCTTTGATGGCCTGTTTGTACAGCTTACGTGGGGCGACGAATGACAGATTCCGAATTAATGCAGCTGAGCGAGCTGGTGGGGCAGGCGCTGAAAGCGCGCGGCGCGACGGTGACCACGGCGGAGTCCTGTACCGGCGGCTGGGTCGCCAAAACCCTTACCGATATCGCCGGCAGTTCGGCATGGTTTGAGCGCGGTTTTGTGACCTACAGCAATGAAGCGAAATCGCAGATGATTGGCGTCAGCGAAGCGACGCTGCTTGAGCATGGCGCGGTGAGTGAACCGGTGGTCGTGGAAATGGCGATTGGCGCCCTGCGCGCGGCCCGCGCGGACTATGCCATTTCGGTCAGCGGCATTGCCGGACCGGATGGCGGCAGCGCGGAAAAGCCGGTGGGAACCGTCTGGTTTGGCGTCGCCAGCGCCAGCGGACAGGGCGTGACCCGGCGCGAATGCTTTGCCGGAGACCGCGAGTCGGTACGCCGCCAGGCCACGGCCTATGCGCTAAATCTCCTCTGGCAACAATTTCTACAAAATACTTGATACTGTATGACTATACAGTATAATTGCTTCAACAGAACAGAATTCACTACCCGGTTACACCCGGCATGAGAGGAGTAATAATGGCTATCGACGAAAACAAACAGAAAGCGTTGGCGGCAGCACTGGGCCAGATCGAAAAACAATTCGGTAAAGGCTCCATCATGCGCCTGGGTGAAGACCGTTCCATGGATGTGGAAACTATCTCCACCGGCTCGCTTTCCCTTGATATCGCCCTGGGCGCAGGCGGCCTGCCGATGGGCCGTATCGTCGAGATCTACGGGCCTGAATCTTCCGGTAAAACCACGCTGACGCTGCAGGTTATCGCCGCCGCGCAGCGCGAAGGCAAAACCTGTGCGTTTATCGATGCGGAACACGCGCTGGACCCGGTTTACGCACGCAAGCTGGGCGTCGATATCGACAACCTGCTGTGCTCCCAGCCGGATACCGGCGAACAGGCTCTGGAAATCTGTGACGCGCTGGCACGTTCCGGTGCGGTAGACGTTATCGTCGTTGACTCCGTTGCGGCGCTGACGCCGAAAGCGGAAATCGAAGGCGAAATCGGCGACTCTCACATGGGCCTCGCGGCGCGTATGATGAGCCAGGCGATGCGTAAACTGGCGGGCAACCTGAAGCAGTCCAATACCCTGCTGATCTTCATCAACCAGATTCGTATGAAAATTGGCGTGATGTTCGGTAACCCTGAAACCACCACCGGCGGTAACGCGCTGAAGTTCTACGCCTCCGTTCGTCTGGACATCCGTCGTATCGGCGCGGTGAAAGAGGGCGATAACGTTGTCGGCAGCGAAACCCGCGTTAAAGTGGTGAAAAACAAAATCGCCGCGCCGTTTAAACAGGCTGAATTCCAGATCCTCTACGGTGAAGGGATTAACTTCTACGGCGAGCTGGTCGATCTCGGCGTGAAAGAGAAGCTGATCGAGAAAGCCGGTGCCTGGTACAGCTACAACGGCGATAAAATTGGTCAGGGTAAAGCGAACGCTATCTCCTGGCTGAAAGAGAACCCGGCTGCGGCAAAAGAGATCGAGAAGAAAGTTCGTGAACTGCTGCTGAGCAATCAGGACTCCACGCCGGACTTCGCGGTAGATGGCAACAGCGAAGCGGAAACCGAACAGGATTTCTGATATCGTCTGAACAGACTAACAAGGGGCCGCTTATGCGGCCCTTTTGCTTTTTTTGATTAGCGAGGCTGACCGTGACTGAAACTTCATCCCGCCGCTCTGACTACGCCAGGCTGCTGGATCGCGCGATTCGCATTCTGGCAATGCGCGACCACAGCGAACAGGAGCTAAGGCGAAAACTGGCTGCACCGGTCATGAGCAAAAATGGCCCTGAAGCGTTAGATGTGACGCCGGAAGAGGTCGATAAAGTCGTTGAATGGTGCATTGAGAACCGCTATCTGGATGACGAACGCTTTGTCCGTCAGTTTATTGCCAGCCGTAGCCGCAAGGGGTACGGCCCGGCGCGCGTCCGCCAGGAGCTAAAGCAGAAGGGGATCTCCCGCGAGACGACAGAGGCAGCCATGCGCGAGTGCGAAATCGACTGGGCGCGGCTTGCCAAAGAGCAGGCGCAGCGAAAATATGGCGAACCCCTGCCCAGCGTATTTGCCGAAAAAGTCAAAATTCAGCGCTTTTTGCTCTATCGCGGCTATCTGATGGAGGATATTCAGGAAATCTGGCGAAATTTTGCAGATTGACCCATCCGGGATTTTACTTCCCCGTGAAGAAAACTTATCTTATTCCCACTTTATTTTCGTGAGTAGCCTGCCGGTCGATACTGGGTAGTGGCTGCCAGCGACATTTCGTTAGCTTGATTTCAGGATAATTATGAGCAAGAGCACCGCTGAGATCCGTCAGGCGTTTCTCGACTTTTTCCATAGTAAAGGACATCAGGTAGTTGCGAGCAGCTCCCTGGTGCCGCATAACGACCCGACCCTGCTGTTTACCAACGCCGGGATGAACCAGTTCAAGGATGTCTTCCTTGGTCTCGACAAACGTAATTATTCGCGCGCGACCACCGCGCAGCGTTGCGTTCGTGCGGGTGGTAAGCACAACGATCTGGAAAACGTCGGCTACACCGCGCGTCACCACACCTTCTTTGAAATGCTGGGTAACTTCAGCTTCGGCGATTACTTCAAGCAGGATGCCATCAAATACGCATGGGAACTGCTGACCGGTGAAAACTGGTTCGCCCTGCCGAAAGAAAAACTGTGGGTGACCGTCTACGAAACCGACGATGAAGCGTTCGATATCTGGGCAAATGAAGTTGGCGTACCGCGCGAGCGTATTATCCGCATCGGCGACAACAAAGGCGCGCCGTTTGCTTCCGATAACTTCTGGCAGATGGGTGACACCGGGCCGTGCGGCCCCTGCACCGAAATTTTCTTCGACCATGGCGACCATATCTGGGGCGGCCCTCCGGGAACGCCGGAAGAAGACGGCGATCGCTATATTGAGATCTGGAATATCGTCTTCATGCAGTTCAACCGTCAGGCTGACGGAACCATGGAGCCGCTGCCGAAGCCGTCCGTAGATACCGGTATGGGCCTCGAGCGTATTGCCGCCGTGCTGCAGCACGTCAACTCCAACTACGATATCGACCTGTTCCGCGATCTGATTAAGAGCGTGGCGAAGGTTACCGGTGCGACCGATCTCTCGAACAAGTCGCTGCGCGTTATCGCTGACCACATTCGTTCCTGCGCGTTCCTGATTGCCGATGGCGTTATCCCGTCGAATGAAAACCGCGGCTACGTGCTGCGCCGCATCATTCGCCGCGCAATTCGCCATGGCAACATGCTGGGCGCGAAGGAGACCTTCTTCTGGAAACTGGTTGCCCCGCTGATTGACGTGATGGGTTCCGCCGGCGAAGAGCTGAAACAGCAGCAGGCTCAGGTTGAGCAGGTGCTGAAGACCGAAGAGGAGCAGTTTGCCCGTACGCTGGAGCGCGGACTGGCGCTGCTGGATGAAGAGCTGGCTAAACTGCAGGGCGACACGCTGGACGGCGAAACCGCTTTCCGCCTGTACGACACCTACGGCTTCCCGGTTGACCTGACCGCGGACGTTTGCCGCGAACGCAACATCAAGGTTGACGAAGCCGGCTTTGAAGCCGCGATGGAAGAGCAGCGCCGTCGCGCGCGCGAATCCAGCGGCTTTGGCGCGGACTACAATGCGATGATCCGCGTCGACGGCACCTCTGAGTTTAAAGGCTATGACAGCCTGGAACTGAATGGCAAAGTCACCGCGCTGTTTATCGATGGTAAAGCGGTTGACGCGGTGAACGCCGGTCAGGAAGCGGTTGTTATCCTCGACCAGACGCCGTTCTACGCCGAATCCGGCGGCCAGGTGGGTGACAAAGGCGAACTGAAGGGCGCCGGTTTCTCCTTCCAGGTCAGCGACGCGCAGAAGTACGGTCAGGCAATTGGCCATATTGGTAAACTGACCAGCGGTTCGCTCAAAGTCGGCGACGCCGTGCAGGCCGATGTCGATCAGGCTCGCCGCCAGCGTATCCGCCTGAACCACTCCGCGACGCACCTGATGCACGCGGCGCTGCGCCAGGTTCTCGGTACGCACGTTGCGCAGAAAGGCTCTCTGGTCAACGACAAAGCATTGCGCTTCGACTTCTCGCATTTTGAAGCGATGAAGCCGGAGGAGATCCGTGCGGTAGAAGATCTGGTGAACGCGCAAATTCGTCGTAACCTGCCGATCGAAACCAATATCATGGATATTGACGCTGCGCGTGAATCCGGCGCGATGGCGCTGTTTGGCGAGAAGTATGACGATCGCGTTCGCGTGCTGAGTATGGGCGATTTTTCCACCGAACTGTGCGGCGGTACGCACGCCTCGCGCACCGGTGACATAGGCCTGTTCCGCATTACCTCTGAATCCGGTACCGCCGCGGGCGTGCGCCGTATCGAAGCGGTAACCGGTGAAGGCGCGATGGCGATGCTGCATGCGCAGAGCGATCTGCTGGGCGATATTGCACAGCTGCTGAAAGGGGATACCCACAGCCTCGGTGACAAAGTCCGCGCCGCGTTAGAACGCAGCCGTCAGCTGGAAAAAGAGCTGCAGCAGCTGAAAGAGCAGGCTGCCGTGCAGGAGAGCGCAAATCTCTCCAGCAAAGCGGAAGAGATTAACGGCGTTAAGCTGCTGGTCAGCGAGCTGGCCGGCGTTGAGCCGAAAATGCTGCGTACTATGGTTGACGATCTGAAAAATCAGTTGGGTTCAACGATTGTCGTGTTGGCCACGGTCGCAGAAGGTAAGGTTTCTCTGATTGCTGGTGTGTCTAAGGATGTGACAGACCGCGTGAAAGCAGGGGAACTGATAGGTATGGTCGCCCAGCAGGTGGGCGGTAAAGGGGGCGGTCGTCCGGATATGGCGCAAGCTGGCGGTACCGATGCGTCTGCTCTCCCTGCTGCGTTGGCCAGTGTGAAAGGCTGGGTAAGCGCAAAACTGTAATAACTATAATTGCATAGATGCTGTGATTCTCGGATTACAGCATCTTGCGCGAGAAGCACTGATAACGATAAAGTCGGGTTGAAGTTGTGTATATCGGCTAAACTTAGGTTTAACAGAATGTGATGCCGTGACTGCTTACACCGCAGGGTGTTTGTCATCGCTTACTTTTTGGCGTTATATGATGGATAATGCCGGGATACGAGAGACCCGACTCTTTTAATCTTTCAAGGAGCAAAGAATGCTGATTCTGACTCGTCGAGTTGGTGAGACCCTCATGATTGGAGATGAGGTCACTGTGACAGTTTTAGGGGTGAAGGGTAACCAGGTACGTATTGGCGTTAATGCCCCTAAAGAAGTCTCCGTGCATCGTGAAGAGATCTACCAGCGTATCCAGGCTGAAAAATCCCAGCAGTCCAGTTACTAAGGTTTTCGCGCCTCGCTGTTCGGTGAGGCGCCTCCTTCTATCCCCCATTTGTGCCACTTTTCCTCTCCGATAGCTTCTCTTTTTTGTCTCTTTCTCAGCGTCCGCGACAGTTATCTTTTGCGCTAGCCGCGGCGTAATCGCCAATTTCTTGTTGATAAAATACTCTTTTTGCCGTTTTCACAGGCTAATTGCGCGGGAAGTGTGCAAACGAAAAAAAGGTCTCGAAAAAAGGTTTGACTTATAAGTACCAGAAAGTAATATGTGCGCCATCGCAGCGACGAAGAGCAGAAACAAGTTCTTCGAAGCACTCGTAAGAGGCGTGTGGTGAGGTGGCCGAGAGGCTGAAGGCGCTCCCCTGCTAAGGGAGTATGCGGTCAAAAGCTGCATCCGGGGTTCGAATCCCCGCCTCACCGCCATTTTGCATCCGTAGCTCAGCTGGATAGAGTACTCGGCTACGAACCGAGCGGTCGGAGGTTCGAATCCTCCCGGATGCACCATATTCTCCATACCTTCAGCAACGAAGGTGTGGATGAGGTGGCGGTATTAGCCGCAAGCACCAGGGAGGATAACGTTGCTTTAGCAACGGCCCGAAGGGCGAGCCGCAAGGCGAGTCATCCTCCCGGATGCACCATCTTACTTGATACAGCTTTAGCAGCAGTATCAAAATCTGCAGTAAAGTAAGTTTCCCGATGCATCCGTAGCTCAGCTGGATAGAGTACTCGGCTACGAACCGAGCGGTCGGAGGTTCGAATCCTCCCGGATGCACCATCTTCTCCGAGATAGCAGCAACGCTGTTGTTTCACGGTCTGCGAGATAATCGCCAGCACCAGGGAGGATAACGTTGCTTCAGCAACGGCCCGAAGGGCGAACCGAGTGAGTCATCCTCCCGGATGCACCATCTCTTACTTGATACGGCTTTAGCAGCGGTATCAATATCGGCAGTAAAGCAAGTTTCCCGATGCATCCGTAGCTCAGCTGGATAGAGTACTCGGCTACGAACCGAGCGGTCGGAGGTTCGAATCCTCCCGGATGCACCATCTTCTCCGAGATAGCAGCAACGCTGTTGTTTCACGGTCTGCG
>NZ_ALNJ01000002.1:0-1700 GCF_000293135.1 Klebsiella sp. OBRC7
AGAGTTGCCATCCCAGGAAGGCATCACCGGGAAGCCCGCGCCGCGCAGGGCGATATCCCAGGTGGCATCAAACAGGCATGTTTTCCCGTTTAACTCAAAAGTCACGGTGTCATGAAACCCCTGGGTTTGCGGCAAAATAGCCAGTATTTCCGGAGGAACGGGTAAATCAGCCCAGTCAAACTGCACCAGTTTTCTCTTCGCCGTAATCCCACCGGCAACCAGCAATCGTTCGGCCGCGGCGGCTTTATGACGACAGTCGCCAAAACCCTGCTCAAACAGGCTCATGCTTTGGTTATTCCATGACCCAAGCTGATAGGGCACGCGCCTGACCAGTTCAAAAATGGCTCTCCGCAGCTCCGTTGAGCCCGGTTGAAGCCCGAGTGATTGCAAAATCCAGCCCGGCGTTATCGTCTCCTTAGCAGTGCGGCGAGCGATAATTCTTTGCCATGTATCACTGACTTTTTCGGCCAGAGAGGCTGCCAGGGTTTCCCCCGGCAGTAATGTTGTCATCAGCAACGCTCCTGTGGTGGTGAGAAAATGTCTACGCGTCAACATGTCGGGTGTTATACCTCCACGCTGCGACGCAGCGCCGACATCACCAGTGATTCACAGACCACTTCTTCATCCTGATTTCTGCTCACGCCAGGAAAGATCACCTGATCGATTACAGGCGTACGAAGCCGGTGGTAACGAGCAATCGCGCCATTCATTCCGCCCATTTGCTTACGTCGAACCAGCCGGAGTCCGTGCTCCCACGCGACTTCATCCATCGCGCTCGCCAGAACAGGATCATGGTTGAAGATTAAGACGCCATCCCCTTTCAGCAGACGGGCTGCGCTGCGAAGGAATGCCGTGTAATCCTGTTCGAAATAGGCTGCGGCCTGAGAGTAGATAATATCGACCTCACCGGCCCGAACTCCCTGCTTCTCCAGTACGCACAGCCCGGCAGCCGTCACGTAGGGATGCTCAGTCACCCCCTTTGGCAGCGATTCGTGCCATGGCGTGAGATTGGTGAAATGCAGGAATGCGCTCTCCCCGAGCTGCTCCCTGAAGCTCTGGGCAAGTCCGGAAATTGCCGCCTGATGGCTGGTCGCTTCTTCAGCACGAAAACCTGCCCAAGCAGCACCAATTTCAAGGAAGGTGACGGTACCGTTTTTGTGATGAATGTTTTTTGCATGGTGGGCAATATCGAACCCAATTTCTCGCGCCAGACGAAACGAACCACCGCTGGAGGTCCAGGGGCCATCGAAACCAAAGGCAAGAATGGCTTTCAACATCGAGCCCGTTTCTTTGTGCATCATTTTCAGGAACGGAATGACCTTACGTCGTGAAGGAACAGGGACGTTCGGACGCAGTTTTTTGGCCTGGAGATCGCGATTAACGCCCATGCACAGTGTCTGCCAGTGCAGAGGGGTAATTCGATAATTAAGTTCAGTAAAATTACGCGCAATCTCGCGACGCGCCTGTATGGAGTCTGTGTACATAGCCTCTCCGCTAAATCTGAAGTTGGTAAACGCCAGGCAGCAAACTGCTACCGGCAACAGCGATCAGATCTGGCGGGTGCTTGGAGGGCGGTAAATGATGTCCGTGGCCTTAACCGGGCTGCGAAGATCGGCAAGCGGCAACCATCTGTCTGCTACAGGAGAGAGGGAGATCTCCACAGAGGGCGGCTGCTGAGGGGTTTCATGGAAATGGTCTGT
>NZ_ALNJ01000003.1:0-15374 GCF_000293135.1 Klebsiella sp. OBRC7
GTGATGCCGCTGCTGCTGGCGGTAGTGCTGATCTTTCTTCTGCCGGAATCCGCGCGCTATATGGTGGTCAAACGCCAGCCTGCCCAGCGTATCGCCGCGATCCTGCGCCGCATCGCGCCTGTTCCCGAGCAGGCAGAATTTGAACTACGCGAAGCCGGCCAGGTAAAGGAGAAATCGTCCATCGGCGTGATTTTCTCACCGCGCTACGCCGTCGGCACCGTCATGCTGTGCCTGACCTACTTTATGGGCCTGCTGATCTTCTATTTGCTGACCAGCTGGCTGCCGCTGCTCATCCGGGAAACCGGCGCGACGATGAGCCAGGCCTCTATTATCACCGCGCTGTTCCCACTGGGTGGCGGGATTGGCGTGCTTATCCTCGGCGCGCTGATGGATAAGCTCAACCCAAACAAAGTGGTTGCCGTGGGCTGGCTGCTGACCGGCGTGTTCGTTTGTCTGGTTGGTTTCTCGACCCATAACCTGCTGCTGATGGGGATAATGGTATTTATCGCCGGCAGCATTATGAACGGCGCGCAATCATCAATGCCCGCGCTGGCCGCCGGTTTCTATCCCACCCAGGGACGTGCGACCGGCGTGGCCTGGATGTTAGGGATTGGTCGATTTGGTGGCATTCTCGGCGCCTTTAGCGGTGCGTTCCTGATGCAGGCCCAGCTCTCTTTCGAAACAATTTTCTCCTTGCTGGCAATCCCGGCCTTCCTGTCGGCCACCGCGCTGCTGGTCAAATATAAGCTTGGCCAACGGCAACCTCCGGCGGCCCAGGGTGAAGTGGAGAAGCTCCAGAAGGCGTAATACACCGGCCAGCGGGCGCGCGCTGGCCTTTTCCGCTTTTCTTCTTATCTGTTTACAATAATTTGCTTATCGGCTCTCTGTATTACTTTTCAGCATGTTATATCGTCCGATGCGGCGCGAAAGAACCTCGGGTGATAAATAATTACCAGGGTAAGCATTCCTGGCCTTTTTTTCCGACTATTCTTAAGAGGCTCTACATAATTCACCCTCCGCCGTATGAAAGAGAGGAGTTCTCAATGGAATATAAAGATCCTGCATTTGAACTGCTGAGCAACCTTGAACAAATTATTTTTAAAGATCAGGCTCAGGCGGCCTCGCTGACGCGTAAGCCCGCCGCATGCATTGAATTTGACCAACTACGCAAAGGTACCGGGCTGAAAATAGATGATTTTGCCAACGCCATGGGCGTCAGCGTAGCAATGGTACAAGAGTGGGAATCGAGACGCGTAAGGCCTTCTCCCACAGAGCTTAAGCTGATGCGCCTGATCCAGGCGAATCCGCAGCTTTCAAGACAGCTTATTGATTCATAATTTTAGCGTTTATGGGTTTCGGCTAGCGGTCCTGTTAAAGGACCGTTTTCATGCCAACGAAAAAAAAGTTTGCTATCACGACGTGAACATGCGTTAATGCTCGCAGGTTTGAAGTAAAGACCACAGAGCATTCGAATAGAGCAGTCCTTCAAAGGTTATCCGTTGATACCCCGGTAGTGAACTTTCCCTTTATCGCTTTAAATCTGTAGTCCAGACCGTAACGCCGCAAGGCTCATTTATTTTTTTAAAGGTAATTCACTATGTCCGGTAAAATGACTGGTATCGTAAAATGGTTCAACGCTGACAAAGGCTTTGGCTTCATCACTCCTGACGATGGTTCTAAAGACGTGTTCGTACACTTCTCTGCTATCCAGAACGAAGGCTACAAATCTCTGGACGAAGGTCAGAAAGTTTCCTTCACCATCGAAAGCGGCGCTAAAGGCCCGGCAGCTGGCAACGTAACCAGCCTGTAAGCTTAAAAAGCTCAAAATTATTAAGTCCCTGCCAAACGGCGGGGATTTTTTTATTTGCGCCTTAAGTCACCGCCATCCATCGATGGCGGTTTTTTGCATTTATAGCCTCTCAACGCTCCAGCCCTCTTCCCGCCATGCCAGGCAATGGGTCAGCTTCAACGCCCGTAAAAAAGCTTCATCATGTGACACTACCAGCATCGCGCCGGGAAACTGTGCCAGCGCTTTTTCAATCGCCAGAGTGGACGCCAGGTCAAGATGGTTAGTGGGCTCATCCAACAGCAGCAGTTGCGTAGCCTCCCGTCGCCAGAGCACGCAGGCCAGCGCTGCTTTTAATCTTTCGCCTCCGCTCAGAACCGATAGCGGTAGATGGACTTTGTCCGCCCCCAGCTGTAGCTGCGCCAGCTGGCTGCGCAGCACACCTTCTTCTAAAGGCGTATCACCGAGATTCAGGTGCGCCATGATGGACAATGACAGGTCCAGCTGGCTCAGATGCTGATCCAGATACGCCGCGTTGACCGATAAGCGGCAGCGTCCTGAAAGCGGCGACTCCAGGCCCAGCAGCGTTTTAAGCAACGTCGTCTTACCGCAGCCGTTGGGGCCCCGCAGCGCCACGCGCATCGGCCCATCCATGCGCCAGTTCAGCGGCGCCATAGGCGCATACGCCAGCCGCAACGCTTCCAGCTCCAGCACCTGTTTTCCCGCAGCGACCTGGCTACCGGGCAGAGTAAACATCACTGGGTTGTCCTCCTCGACCCGCTCCCGCGCCTGAACCACCGCATCGTTAAGCGCGCTACGTTGTTCACGATGCTGGCGCTTAAGGGTTCCGGGGCGCTCTTTCGCCACGCCTTTGTAAGCAACCCGCTCGAATGAAGCGATATTTAGCGTATCAATAGTACGCAACGTCTGCGCAGAACGCCGCAGGCAGGCATCATGCTCTTTGTGCATCCTTGTGCGAGTACGCCGCCGTTCGATGACGGCATGCTCCAGCGCGGCGCGAGCCGCCTGCTGCTCCAGCTCACGCTGCTGCTGATAATCCGCATAGTTACCGCCGTAGCTGCGCAAAGCTGCGGACGTCAGCTCGAGGATGCGCGGCGTTTGGGCCAGCAGCTCGCGGTCATGGCTGGCGATAAGCGCACCGCCGCGCCATTGCTCAAGCTGCTGATAGAACCACGCCCGGCCTTCTCTGTCGAGATGGTTGGTGGGTTCATCAAGCAGGAGAAAATCCGCGCCGGACAAGAATGCTGCGCAGAGCTGCGCCTTCACTCTTTGCCCGCCGCTCAACGAAGAGGCGAGCCGTCCGGGAGAAAATTCCCCTAAGCCAGCGGCCAGGAAGCCTGCATTCAAACGATCCGGAAGATCCCAAAAGCCATCAAGACGTTCGAGATCGTCAACTCGCCCTTCGCCTCGCTCAAGACGCGCCAGAGCGGAAAAAACGAATTCGAAGCTTAGCCACTCCGCCAGCGTCGTATCAGGAGTCATCGCATGCTGCTGAGCAACGTAGCTTACCGAAACCATACGTTCGATATGGCCGCTCGACGGCGAGTCCAGGCCCGCCAGCAAACGCAATAATCGGGTTTTGCCGACGCCATTACGCCCGACAAGCCCGCAGAGGGAGCCTTCCAGCGATAAATTCAGCGGACCAAAAAGCGTATCTCCCGTCGCAAATTGACAGGTGACCTGATGCAAAAGAAAAGAGGGGGATTGGGCACAATGAGCCATAAGCACTCCTGAATGAAATCAATACTTCCCCTGCTCGCAAATAGCGCTAAGCAAGGAGCGAAATTCATCAGTCGTGTTTGTTCATTTGGCGCGTGCTCTCCGGTGAGACGAGGGATTCGTCGGGGCATAGGATAGCCATACCCCGGTATACATTTCAAGCCTGTTTTTTCGACAGGCCGTGAATCCGGAAAAAAAGCCTCCTGGTATCAGGAGGCGAAATAATCATTTCATGAAAAAACAGGGTGCTATAAGAATGCTTAACACCGTAAGAATGGCGGAGATCGCTCTCCGCCACCGTCTCTTACGTTTTAATCCCACAGGCTAAGAACGCCACCAGCTCAATATTCCCCTTCCTGAGCTGTAATTCACACAGCGAATCACGCACCATCCAGGCGAATAATAAAATAGTGAAGCAAATCACTATTAAGCCAAACAACAGATACTTTTGCGGCATTCCTCGCCTCCTGTGTTGATTTTCAACAGGTAAGAGGCTACTCTTATGGTGTTGATGCATAGGGGAGCCTCACTTTGATTTATCATCAGGTGGGGCTTTTCTCTGTTTGTCTCCCGCTGAACGCCTGAGACAAACAGTCTCAAGCACCCGTCAGCATTCTACCGTAAATATCTGACCAGACTACGTTGGCATATTCCTAAAATAATTCCCGGCAATCAATGAAAATAAAGAAAATATCAATCAGCGAATTATTAATGGTTCACTTACTTATATTTTTAGTATAAAAAAACCTGCCCGCAGGCAGGTTTTTTTATTATTAGCGAGACGCTTACTGCAGCAGGGAAATATCCGCTACCTGCAGGAACAGATCGCGCAGCTTGGACAACAGCGTCAGTCGGTTTACGCGCACGTCCTGGTCTTCTGCGTTCACCATCACGTTCTCGAAGAACTCATCCACCGGCTCGCGCAGGGACGCCAGCTCAATCAGCGCGTCCTGGTAACGCCCTTCGGCGAAGTACGGCTGCAGCTTATCGCGCAGCACGACTAAATTGCCTGCCAGCTTGATTTCAGCCGCTTCTTTCAGTACGGAGGCGTGAACGATATCGTTCAGCGTCACGTCTGATTTCGCCAGAATGTTGGATACACGCTTGTTCGCCGCCGCCAGGGCGGAGGACTCTTCGAGGGTACGGAAGTGGGAAACCGCTTTCATACGCGCATCGAAGTCTGCCGGACGGGTTGGACGACGCGCCAGTACCGCCTGAATGGTATCGACGGTGTAGCCTTCGTCCTGATACCAGGCGCGGAAGCGTCCCAGCATGAAGTCGATAACATCATCGACCACGTTGCCGTTCGTCAGCTTATCGCCGTACAGGCGCACCGCTTCTTCAGTCAGCGTTTGCAGATCCAGATTCAGGTTCTTCTCAACGATGATACGCAGCACGCCCAACGCGGCACGACGCAGCGCAAACGGGTCTTTATCGCCTTTCGGGTGCTGGCCAATACCAAAGATACCCGCCAGGGTGTCCATCTTATCGGCAATCGCCACGGCGCAGGCCACCGGGTTAGACGGCAGGTCATCGCCGGCAAAGCGCGGCTGATACTGCTCGTTCAGGGCAACGGCAACGTCTTCCGCTTCGCCATCATGGCGCGCGTAGTGCATCCCCATCACGCCCTGCGTGTCGGTGAACTCGAAGACCATGTTGGTCATCAGATCGCACTTGGAGAGCAGGCCCGCGCGGGTCGCATGATTGACGTCCGCGCCAATCTGCTCAGCGATCCAGCCGGCCAGCGCCTGAATACGATCGGTCTTATCGCGCAGCGTACCCAGCTGCTGCTGGAACAGCACGGTTTGCAGACGCGGAAGGTTATCTTCCAGACGTTTTTTACGGTCGGTATTGAAGAAGAACTCAGCGTCCGCCAGACGCGGACGCACCACTTTTTCATTACCGGAAATAATCTGGGTCGGATCTTTCGATTCGATGTTAGCGACGAAGATAAAATTCGGCAGCAGCTTGCCCGCGTTGTCGTAAACCGGGAAGTACTTCTGGTCCCCTTTCATGGTGTAAACCAGCGCTTCGGCAGGCACCGCAAGGAATTTTTCTTCGAACTTCGCGGTGAGGACCACCGGCCATTCAACCAGTGAAGTCACCTCTTCCAGCAGGCTTTCGCTCAGATCGGCGTTGCCGCCAATTTTACGCGCCGCTTCTTCCGCATCCGCTTTGATTGTGGCTTTACGCTGTTCGTAATCGGCGATGACTTTACCGCGCTCCAGCAGGATCTGCGGATACTGATCGGCATTGTCGATAGTGAACTCCGCCTCACCCATAAAGCGGTGGCCGCGAATAACGCGATCGGACTGCACGCCCAGAATAGTGGCCGGGATTACTTTGTCGCCCAGCAGCAGGGTCACGGTATGAACCGGGCGCACGAAGTGGACGTCGGACGCGCCCCAGCGCATCAGTTTCGGGATCGGCAGCTTCGCCAGCGAGGTCGAGATCATGTTCGGCAGCAGCGCTTCGGTGCTCTCGCCTTTCACGTGGGCACGATACAGCAGCCATTCGCCTTTATCGGTCGTCAGACGTTCAGCCTGATCGACGGTGATACCGCAGCCGCGCGCCCAGCCTTCGGCCGCTTTGCTCGGTTTACCTTCGGCGTCAAACGCCTGGGCAATCGCCGGGCCGCGTTTTTCAACTTCACGGTCTGCCTGCGCAGCCGCCAGATTCGCCACTTTCAGCGCCAGACGGCGCGGTGCGGCAAACCATTCAACTTTACCGTGCGCGAGGCCAGCGTTATCCAGCTCTGCGGTCACGTTCGCAGCAAAGGATTCAGCCAGGCTGCGCAGTGCTTTTGGTGGCAGCTCTTCAGTGCCGATTTCCACCAGGAAAGTTTTCTCAGACATGGCCGCCTCTTATTTATTCTTGTTGCACATCGGGAAGCCCAGGGCTTCACGGGAAGCATAGTAAGCTTCAGCCACTGCTTTGGTCAGGGTGCGAATGCGCAGGATATAGCGCTGACGCTCGGTGACGGAGATGGCTTTACGCGCGTCCAGCAGGTTAAAGCTATGGGCGGCTTTCAGAATGCGCTCGTAGGCAGGCAGCGGCAGCGGGTTTTCCAGCGCCAACAGCTGCTGGGCTTCTTTCTCATACTGCTCGAAGCAGGAGAACAGGAAGTCCACGTCGGCATATTCGAAGTTATAGGTGGATTGCTCCACTTCGTTCTGATGGAACACGTCGCCGTAGGTGGTTTTACCCAACGGGCCATCGCTCCAGACCAGATCGTAAACGCTGTCGACACCCTGGATATACATAGCCAGACGTTCCAGACCGTAGGTGATCTCGCCGGTGACCGGCTTACACTCCAGACCGCCAACCTGCTGGAAGTAGGTGAACTGCGTGACTTCCATACCGTTCAGCCACACTTCCCAACCCAGCCCCCAGGCGCCCAGCGTCGGGTTTTCCCAGTTGTCTTCGACGAAGCGAATGTCGTGGATGGTCGGATCCATACCCAGCTCTTTCAGAGACCCAAGGTACAGCTCCTGGATATTATCCGGAGAGGGTTTTATCACCACCTGGAACTGATAGTAGTGCTGTAAACGGTTCGGGTTTTCACCGTAGCGACCATCGGTCGGACGGCGGGAAGGCTGCACGTAGGCGGTCGCCATCGGCTCGGGACCCAATGCGCGTAAGCAGGTCATCGGGTGAGAGGTGCCTGCGCCGACTTCCATGTCCAGTGGTTGAACAATGGTGCAGCCCTGGCGAGCCCAGTAATCCTGTAAGGTCAGGATCAGGCCCTGGAAGGTCCTGGTATCAAACTTTTGCATATGATTTCGTGCTGGATACGTGTGGATTTAAAGGAAGGAGCCAGTATACCCGCTGGCTGCGAGATATACAGTATGAAACGGGATTGTTTAGGGAAAATTGCGGAAATAAGCGCCACCGTGGGCGCGTTTAGCGCATGGAAAGATGCAAAAACTGTCCGTCCGGGTCAAAAGAACAGATAAAACGTTCATTCCGCGCAGTCTTGCCCGAAAGCTCGTAGCTTCCCTGAAATTGCTCGAAATGACTGATGTCAACCTGGCGCACGCCTGTACTATAACGAACGGCGGCATTATCCTTGCAAAGCTGCGCCATATTGAGGGTAGCCTGCGGCGTTATCCGTGCTTTCTGCGCCTTCTGCACTGGCGGAGACGGCGTCGAGCTACAGCCCGCCAGCAGGCAAAGCAGTAGTCCAGAAAACACATATTTCATCACCATTTTTTCTCGACCGCCTTGTTAGTAAATTGTTATCGTGCAGGTTACGTTAAATAATCGGCACATTGTGCGAATTGGGCCACACCTCGACAAGTCTATGCGGAAAAACTCGGATTATTCCACTGCGATACAAGCTTATAAGGGCGGTCAGACCCTATCTGAGAAGGAGAAACAGAGGCACTGATGCAGGAAAAAATACACTGGATTACCCATTTGCGCGGCATTGCCTGCATGATGGTGGTCATGATTCATAGTACCACCTGGTATATCACGCACCCGCACACCATCAGCCTGCTGGAGTGGGATCTCGCCAATATCCTCAACTCTGCATCTCGCGTCAGCGTCCCCCTGTTTTTCATGATTTCAGGCTATCTGTTTTTCGGCGAGCGCAGCGCCCAGCCCCGCCATTTTCTGCGTATCGCACTGTGCATTCTCTTTTATAGTGCGCTGTCGCTGCTCTATATCACCTTGTTTACCCACATCAACGTTGAACTGTCGCTGAGAAATTTGCTGCAGAAACCGGTGTTCTACCATCTGTGGTTCTTCTTCGCTATCGTGGTCATTTACCTGCTTTCTCCGCTGGTGCAGGTTAAGCAGGTGAGCGGCAGGATGCTGCTGGCGCTGATGCTGATGCTGGGTATTCTGGCAAACCCCAATATGGTCCCGGTGAAAGCCGCAGGCGTTGAATGGCTGCCGCTCAATCTCTATATCAACGGCGATACGTTCTACTACGTGATGTACGGCATATTAGGACGGGCAATCGGCACGCTGGATACTGATAAAAAATGGCTGACTGCGCTCTGCGCTGGCCTATTCATCACGGGAGTATGGGTAATATCACGCGGCACGCTGCACGAACTGCGCTGGCGCGGCGATTTTGGTGATACCTGGTATTTATACTGCGGCCCCGCGGTTTTTGTCTGCGCGCTCGCTCTGCTGACGCTGGTAAAAAATACGCTCAATACGCGTCAGCTGCCGTTTATTGCGCTTATTGCGCGCCATTCGTTAGGCATTTACGGGTTCCATGCACTGATTATTCACGCGCTGCGCGCCAGCGGACTGGAGCTGACCCGCTGGCCAATGTTGGATATTGTCTGGATATTCAGCGCTGCGCTGCTGGGAAGTTTACTGCTCTCGATGCTGGTTCAGCGGTTTGATGTCCGCCGCTTTGTCAGTTAAGGCCGTTCTGAGGAATCTTTCTGCGCAGCCTGTGCGGCCAGCGCTTTATGGGGCATCGCGGAAACGCCGTATAAGCACACAAACCAGGCCGCCACGTAGATGATCTTCTCGTCCCATCCGGCGGGTACGAACCAGGCGCCGACCATCAGTAAACCGACCGACAGCAGGAGCACAAGGCGGCACAGCGAAGCAAAACCATCGTCTGGCCCCTTCTCCTCCATCGTACGTTGATGCGCTAAAATCGCGAACATCCCCATGACCAGAACGCCCAGAAAATAGCCTTTACCGCTAAATAATGGGCAGGTGCGCCAGATTCCCACCAGATAAACCAGTGCGCCAATAGACATCAACAGCCTTGGAATAATATTGTTTTTCATGAGGCCTCCCTGGCATAAGACAGGCCCCATTGTGGACTGGCAGGATGCGTTTATCCGTACTTTTCGTCCCTGAAACGACAAATTCAGAATATATAAATACACTCGATAACTACATGAATTTAAAAACATTCATGAGATGAATTCGCCCCATCGGCAGGGGCGAAAGAATCAGGACATCAGCGGTAAAAGCTGCTGATAAATCTGGCGGAAGGTTTCCCGGCGAGGGGCGTAACGAGCAAAGCGCTCGGCATCAGGACGATGAGCCTGTTCCAGCGGGAGCTGAGGAAGTAGATCGGAAAACGCGATATTTTGATGCAACGCCAGCTGGGCCAGCCGCGCCGCGCCAAGCGCCGGGCCGACGTCACCGCCGGTGCGGAAATCCAGCTGCTGGCCGCTAATATCCGCCAGCATTTGCCGCCAGTAGGCGCTGCGCGCGCCGCCGCCGATAAGCGTGACGCTCTCCGGCTTCACGCCGCAGGCGTGAACCACATCCATACCGTCCGCCAGCGCATAACCGACGCCCTCCAGCACCGCCCGCGCCAGTTCCGCCGGGCCATGTTGATGAGTCAGGCCGAAAAAGACGCCTTTGGCCTGCGGATTATTGTGCGGCGTACGTTCACCGGAGAGGTAAGGCAGAAACCAGACCGGATCGGCATCGTCGTTCGCCGCTTCCGCCGCCGCAATCAGCGCCGGAACCGTGTCGAGACCGGTTAATGTCGCCGCCCAATCGAGGCAGGAAGCCGCACTCAGCATGACCGACATCAGATGCCAGCGCCCGGGCAGCGCGTGGCAGAAACTGTGTACGGCGCTTTCCGGCTTGCTAAGAAAGCCGTCGCTGACGGCAAAGTAGACACCGGAGGTCCCCAGCGAAAGCATCGCCTGGCCCGCATCCGCCATGCCAACACCCACAGCCCCCGCCGCGTTGTCGCCGCCGCCGGCCACCACCAGCGCTTCCGGCATATTCCACGACTGCGCGACGGCCGGGCGCAGCGAACCCGTCACTTCACATCCTTCGAACAGCGCCGGCATGTTATCGCGGCTCAGACCGCAGGCGGCGAGCATCTCATCGCTCCAGTCGCGGCGCGCCACGTCCATCCACATCGTTCCGGCGGCATCGGACATATCGCTGGCAAACTCACCGGTCATGCGCAAACGTAAATAATCTTTTGGCAGCAGGACTTTATCGACCTGTTTGAAGATCTCAGGCTCGTGACGTTGTACCCACAGCAGCTTCGGCGCGGTAAATCCCGGCATCATCAGGTTGCCGGTTATCTGCCGCGAACGGCTGACGTTCTCTTCCAGCAGCGCGCACTCTTCACCGCAGCGGCCATCATTCCATAAAATCGCCGGGCGCAGGACGCGCTGTTGCTTATCCAGCAGCGTCGCGCCGTGCATCTGGCCCGCAATACCTAACGCTTTGACTTCGCGCAGCGAGTGCTGCGCGCCCAGCGCTTTCATCGCGCGGTCCGTCGCCAGCCACCAGTGCTCAGGATCTTGTTCAGACCATAAAGGGTGGGGACGCGACACGTTGAGCTTTTCGGTATGCGAAGCCACGACCTCGCCCTGCTCGTTGAGCAGAATAGCCTTGACGCCCGAGGTGCCCAGATCAATCCCGATATACATACAGCCTCTCCTTACTGACGCGCCACGGCTAAGCGTGGCGCGAATAAAGCATCGGTTATCGCCAATGCCCGGGCTCGCCGGGCATCATCGCCCTCATTAGCGATCAAAGAGGTAGCGGTTAACCACGTTTTCCAGCAGTTCCTGATGGCCGCTCTGGTGCTCCGGCGCCAGGTTATGCTGAGTGGCATACAGGGCAATGTCCGCCAGGTTCATCTGGCCTTTCAGGATCTGCTGACCCAGCTCGCCGTTCCAGCCGGCATAGCGCCTGGCGACGCGTTTATCCAGCTCGCCGTCTTCAATCATACGAGCAGCGACTTTTAACGCCAGCGCCATGGTGTCCATCGCGCCAATGTGGCCGTAGAACAGGTCGTATTTGTCGGTGCTCTGACGACGCACTTTTGCATCAAAGTTCAGGCCGCCGGTGGTGAAGCCGCCCGCTTTCAGGATTTCGTACATCACCAGCGCATTCTCTTCAACGCTGTTCGGGAACTGATCGGTATCCCAGCCCAGCTGCGGGTCGCCGCGGTTAGCATCAACGGAACCAAACAGACCCAGAGCAATGGCGGTCGCAATTTCGTGGTGGAAAGTGTGGCCGGCCAGCGTCGCGTGGTTCGCTTCGATGTTCAGTTTGATCTCTTTTTCCAGGCCGAACTGTTTCAGGAAGCCATAGACGGTAGACGCGTCGTAATCGTACTGATGCTTGGTTGGCTCCTGCGGTTTAGGTTCAATCAGCAGCGTGCCCTGGAAGCCGATTTTATGTTTATGCTCCACGACCAGCTGCATAAAGCGGCCAATCTGCTCGCGCTCCTGGCGCAGGTCGGTATTGAGCAGAGTTTCATAGCCTTCACGGCCGCCCCACAGAACGTAGTTTTCCCCGCCCAGTTTGTGGGTCGCATCCATCGCGGTCACCACCTGAGTGGCCGCCCAGCTGAACACTTCCGGATCCGGGTTGGTTGCCGCACCGGCACCGTAACGCGGGTTCGTAAAGCAGTTTGCCGTACCCCACAGCAGCTTGACGCCGCTCTGCTGCTGTTTTTCCGCCAGCACATCCACCATCTGCGCGAAGTTGTTGGCATACTCTTTCAACGACGACCCTTCCGGAGAAACGTCAACATCGTGGAAGCAGTAGTACGGTACGTTCAGTTTGTGGAAAAACTCAAACGCGACATCGGCTTTGCGTTTTGCCATTTCCAGCGCTTCGCCCGGCTGCTGCCACGGGCGGTTAAAGGAGCCCACGCCGAACATATCAGCGCCGTTCCAGCAGAAGGTGTGCCAGTAGCAGGCCGCAAAGCGTAAATGGTCTTCCATCCGTTTGCCCAGCACCAGCTCATCCGGGTTGTAATGACGGAAAGCCAGTGGGTTAGCGGATTTCGGGCCTTCATAACGAACGCGATCGAGCTGATCAAAATAGGTCTGCATAATGAACTCCATATTCAGGGATGCGGCGAGTAATAAGTCATAAGCCAATATAGAATTCTCTTTTTAGTTTCCTCAATTACGTTATTTCACACCGTGATTGAGAGAATCCACAAACGTGCGCCAGGTCGCAAAAATAATACGTCAGCGGCCCCATTCCGCCGCTTCCGCCACGAGAGATCAATGAAATACGGTGAGAACTAATTATTAAAGTACGATCGCGGTCATAAATTAACAAATAAACAAAATTTCATAACGGCAAAATAAGCATAGATAATTGCCAGCGCTCCTTTCCGCGTTAAAAATCTGCTACGTATCAGGCCGTTTATTTTTATCGTTCGTCTTATCCTGCACTTTACAAAAAAGGTGTTATTATTATGAAGATAAAGAACCTTTGCCTAACGCTCTGCGCTTCACTCCTCCTCACCAGCCTGTCGGGCATTGCTAAAGAAGTTAAAATTGGCATGGCGATTGACGACCTGCGTCTTGAACGCTGGCAAAAAGATCGCGATATTTTTGTCAACAAAGCTGAATCATTAGGTGCAAAAGTATTCGTCCAGTCAGCCAATGGCAACGAAGAAACGCAAATGTCGCAAATCGAAAATATGATTAACCGCGGCGTCGACGTTCTGGTGATTATTCCCTATAACGGCCAGGTGCTGAGCAATGTCATAAAAGAGGCCAAACAGGAGGGAATTAAAGTTCTCGCCTACGATCGTCTTATCAATAACGCCGACATTGATTTTTATATTTCATTTAATAATGAAAAAGTTGGTGAAATGCAGGCGCAAAGTCTGGTCGATAAAGTGCCTCAGGGTAACTATTTCTTGATGGGCGGCTCGCCGGTAGACAATAACGCCAAGCTTTTCCGCGCCGGACAAATGAAAGTTCTCAAGCCTTATGTTGATGAAGGGAAAATTAAAATCGTCGGCGATCAGTGGGTCGACGGATGGTTACCGGAAAATGCGTTGAAAATTATGGAAAACGCCCTGACCGCCAACAACAACAAAATTGATGCGGTCGTCGCCTCCAACGACGCCACCGCCGGCGGCGCCATACAGGCATTAAGCGCCCAGGGACTCGCAGGCAAAGTCGCCATATCAGGACAGGATGCCGACCTCGCCGGCGTGAAGCGCATTATCGCCGGCACCCAAACGATGACGGTCTATAAACCTATCACCACCCTTGCCACCACCGCGGCTGAAATCGCCGTCGAGCTGGGCAACGATAAACAGCCGAAGGCCGACTCCACGCTCAACAACGGCCTCAAAGATGTGCCATCCCGGCTGCTGACACCCATTGAGGTCAATAAAGACAACATTGACCAGACGGTGATCAAAGACGGTTTCCACAAAAAAAGCGAGCTGTAATCTCTGACGCCCTCTTCCGGGGGCGTTGCCCCATCCAGCCGGATATCGCTTATGTGGAGTCTCTATGTCCTGGTTACTCGAAATGAAAAACATTACTAAAACCTTCGGTACGGTGAAGGCGATTGATAATGTCAGTCTGCGGCTTAACGCCGGAGAAGTGGTCTCGCTGTGCGGCGAAAACGGCTCCGGTAAATCCACGCTCATGAAGGTCCTTTGCGGAATATATCCGCACGGTAGCTATGAGGGAGAGATTATTTTTTCCGGGGAAACGTTGCGGCCGGGCCATATACGCGATACCGAGCGCAAAGGGATTGCCATCATTCATCAGGAGCTGGCGCTGGTAAAACATCTGACCGTTCTGGAGAATATTTTTCTCGGCGCGGAGATCTCCCGCCACGGTCTGCTGGATTACGAAACCATGACCTTACGCTGCGAAAAGCTGCTGGCCCAGGTCAATTTAGCCATATCACCCGATACCCGCGTCGGCGATTTGGGCCTTGGCCAGCAGCAGCTGGTCGAAATAGCAAAAGCGCTGAATAAACAGGTACGGTTGTTAATTCTCGACGAACCCACCGCCTCGTTAACGGAACAGGAGACGGCAATTCTGCTGAATATTATTCGCGATCTGCAAAATCACGGTATTGCCTGTATTTACATTTCCCACAAGCTCAATGAAGTCAAAGCCATCTCCGACACCATCTGCGTGATCCGCGATGGGCAGCATATCGGTACCCGTAACGCTGACGGCATGAACGAAGATGACATTATCACCATGATGGTCGGCCGCGAGCTTACCGCCCTCTATCCGAGCGAAGCCCACAGCTGCGGCGAGGAAATCCTGCGGGTGGAAAACCTGACGGCCTGGCACCCGGTGAATCGCCATATTAAGCGGGTCAATGACGTCTCCTTTTCGCTGCGGCGCGGTGAAATACTGGGGATCGCCGGGCTGGTCGGCGCGGGCCGTACCGAAGCGGTCCAGTGCCTGTTCGGCGTCTGGCCGGGCCGCTGGCAGGGAAAAATCTTTATTGATGGCCAGCAGGTGACGATTCACAGCTGCCAGCAGGCTATTGCGCAGGGCATCGCCATGGTACCGGAAGACAGAAAGAAAGACGGTATTGTGCCGGTCATGGCGGTGGGTAAAAACATCACCCTCGCCGCGTTAAACCAGTTTACCGGTCCGCTGAGCAGCCTTGACGATGCCGGAGAGCAGCACTGTATTCAGCAATCCATCCAGCGTTTGAAGATCAAAACCTCGTCGCCGGAGCTGGCGATTGGTCGTCTGAGCGGCGGCAACCAGCAAAAGGCGATCCTCGCCCGCTGCCTGCTGCTGAACCCGCGCATTCTGATACTCGATGAGCCGACTCGCGGCATCGATATCGGCGCCAAGTACGAAATCTACAAGTTGATTAATCAGCTGGTGCAGCAGGGGATCGCCGTCATTGTTATTTCATCCGAGCTGCCCGAAGTGCTTGGCCTAAGCGACCGGGTGCTGGTGATGCATGAGGGTAAACTGAAGGCTAATTTGATCAACCAGGGCCTGACCCAGGAACAGGTAATGGAAGCCGCACTGAGGAGCGAACGCCATGTCGAAGAACACGTCGTCTGAAATGAAACTCACCCCGCCTGCCGCTGGCGCGCTATCGGGGCTGAAGGGGATGAACCTCCAGGTATTCGTGA
>NZ_ALNJ01000004.1:0-134221 GCF_000293135.1 Klebsiella sp. OBRC7
CCCGCCTGCACAGTCAGTACGATCACGGCAGCGTGAGCCGGGCGACGAAAATCCAGGGCCGCGAGCCGCTGTGGATGCATCCGCAGGATGCGCAGGCGCGGGATATCAGCGAAGGCAGCGTGGTCAAGGTTTATAACGCCCGGGGAGCCATTCTTGCCGGGGTGCACCTCAGCGAGCAGATTTTGCCAGGAGTGGTGCAGATGTCGACCGGCGCCTGGTACGATCCGCTGGATCCGGCTGAAAAGGGGTCTCTGGATAAGCACGGCAATCCCAACGTGTTGACCGAGGATCGCGGCAGTTCGCGACTGGGGCAGGGCTGTAGCGCGCAGAGTTGCTGGGTGGAAATTGAGCTATGGCGCGAGGCGCTGCCGCCGGTGACCGCTTTCGACCCGCCGAGGTTTATTCAGGGTTAGGCGCCCGGTATTCTCGGCTTACGGAATCAAAGCCCTCCGCGGGCGGATAGCCCGGACACGGCGCGTTATGCGCCGCCTCCGGGAAAGCGCGCGCAAAGCGGTTTCAGACCGATGGCAGACTTGCTACCGCTTAAACGGCGGCGTTACGCCAGCCGCGGGTAGGCGCTGGCGATATCGTCGCCGGTAAACTGGGCAATCCAGCCTTCCGGGTTGTCGAAGATGCGGATGGCGGTGAAGTTGGGCTCCGAGCCCATATCAAACCAGTGCGGCGTGTGTGCCGGAACGGAAATCAGGTCGTTCTTTTCACAGAGCACCTGGAATACCTCGTCGCCAATATGCAGGCAAAACAGGCCGGCCCCCTCGACGAAGAAGCGCACTTCGTCTTCCCCGTGGGTATGCTCGTTGAGGAATTTTTCCCGCAGCGCCTCTTTCTGCGGATTATCCGCACGCAGGCTGATCACGTCCCAGCTCTGGTAACCCTTCTCAGCCACCAGCTTATCAATCGCATGCTGATAGGCGGCAATAACCGTTTCTGAGGCTGGCGCCGCGCCTAAATCGCGGTCGGCCTGCCAGCGCTCGAAGCGGACGCCTTTGGCGTTGAGCTGCTGCTGAATCTCTTCGGCGTTCGTGCTGTGCCAGAGAGAGTTTTGCGGGTCTTTCACGGAAAAAATGGTTAATGCGCTCATGCTGGGATCTGCTCCGGGTGAATATCGTCAAAACGCTGAACCTGCGGATGGTGGCTGGCCGGGTCACGGTCGCCGCGCACCAGCTGTAGGGTGCGGAAGCCGGCCTCTTCGGCGGCATCCAGCTCCTGATGGATATCGGACAGGAACAGGATGGCGGCAGGAGGCTGTCCCAGCTGCTCAGCAATATTGCGGTAGGACTGCGCTTCGCGCTTGGCGCCTACCAGGGTATCGAAATAGCCGTTGAACAGATGAGTAATATCACCTTCGTCGCTGTAGCCAAATAACAATTTCTGCGCGGCGACGGAGCCTGAGGAATATACATATAAATCAATACCCTGTGACTTCCATTTTTCCAGTGCCGGCAGGACGTCAGGATACAGGTGGCCGGTGAAGTCGCCGTTGACGTAGCCTTCGCGCCAGATAATTCCCTGGAGCGCCTTGAGGGGCGTGGATTTGCGGTCTTCATCCATAAAGGCGAACAGGGTAGCAATAAGCTGCTCGACGCTGGCCGCCGGTTGGGCGATCTCTTCGCGCAGGTTATCGAGAATGGTCTTTACCGGATCGACAAACTGCTGGGCGGTCACGAAGCCGGCCAGGCGTTCGCGAGCGTACGGGAAGAGGACGTTGTGGACGAAGCGAATGTCGCTGGTGGTGCCTTCAATATCGGTCACGATAGCGCGGATCATGAGTTCTCCAGAGTGAGCGGTAGGTCGTGCTGACGGTGGCGTTGTGCTGCTCGCTGTTTTCCACTCATAAGCATAAGCGAAATAACATTATCATTTAGACGTCTAAGCGTCTTGATTGCCAAATATTAACATCGTGTTATAGTGGCTTCAACAACAGCATGACGGACGGTACAAAAAGAATGAGCAATAAGCCACTGATTCCTGAGAGTAAACTTCCTTCACTGGGCACCACGATCTTTACCCAAATGAGCGCTCTGGCCCAGCAGCATCAGGCGATTAACCTGTCGCAGGGGTTCCCGGATTTCGATGGTCCGCGCTATCTGCAGGAGCGTCTGGCGTATCACGTGGCGCAGGGGGCGAATCAGTACGCGCCGATGACCGGCGTGGCCGCGCTACGCGACGCCATCGTCGATAAAACGGAAGAGCTGTACGGCTACCGTCCCGATGCCAACAGCGACGTGACCGTGACCGCCGGCGCGACGGAAGCGCTGTATGCGGCGATTACCGCGCTGGTGCGCGCTGGCGACGAGGTTATCTGCTTTGACCCAAGCTACGATAGCTATGCCCCGGCGATTGAGCTGTCGGGCGGCGTGCTGAAGCGAATTGCTCTCCAGCCGCCGCATTTTCGCGTTGACTGGCAGCAGTTCGCCGCGAGCCTCAGCGACAAAACCCGGCTGGTTATCCTCAATACGCCGCACAACCCGTCAGCGACGGTGTGGCAGCGGGAAGATTTTGCCGCGCTGTGGCAGGCGATTGCCGATCGTGAAATCTATGTGCTGAGCGATGAGGTTTACGAACATATCTGCTTTGCCGCCGAAGGGCATGCCAGCGTGCTGGCGCATCCGCAGCTGCGCGAGCGGGCGGTGGCGGTCTCTTCGTTTGGCAAGACCTTCCATATGACCGGCTGGAAGGTGGGCTACTGCGTGGCGCCTGCCGCCATTAGCGCCGAGCTGCGTAAAGTGCATCAGTATCTGACTTTTGCCGTCAATACGCCCGCTCAGCTGGCGATTGCCGATATGCTGCGCAGTGAGCCGGAGCACTATCGCCAGCTGCCGGCGTTTTACCGCGAGCGTCGGGACCTGTTTATTGATGCGCTGCGCGCCAGTCGGCTGGACATTTTGCCCTGCGAAGGGACCTACTTCCTGCTGGCGGACTACAGCGCGGTCTCGGATCTGGATGATGTCAGCTTCTGCCGCTGGTTAACCACCGAAATCGGCGTCGCGGCGATTCCTTTGTCGGTGTTCTGCGCCGATCCGTTCCCGCATAAGCTGATACGCCTGTGCTTCGCCAAACAGCCAGCCACGCTGCTGGCTGCGGCGGAACGACTGTGTCGTCTGTAGTTATTTAACGGTCCACGCCTGAGAAAATTGACGGTCGCCGAACATTTCCACCAGGCCGTTGATTTGCTTCAGGCGCAATACTTCGTCTGAGTCCATCCCTAACTCTTTGCCGATTTTCTCGTCAGACCAGCCGAGATGCGCCAGCTCCTGGACGATTTCCGACATCGCATGAATCTGATGACGTCCGCGCGCCCGGTTGTGGCGGATGGTGGCGGCCATCAGAGAATCACGCCTGGGGCTGCTCTTTTCCAGGCAGGTGACGGGAAGGTAGCCTTTCAGCCGTTTCTTCAGCGCCGCTCTGCCGCTCGCCAGCTCATGACGGTGAAAACCGTCGATAATGGAATAGCGCTCCTGATCCTGTTTCACTACCACAATGGGCTGCGTGAAGCCGTCCGTTTCCAGCGAGGTGAACAACAGTCTTTTTTCGGGTGGCGCAAGGTTATTTGGGTTGTAATCATTAGGCAAAACGGCGTCCTGTTTTACCCACAATACACAATCAACCGGTTGTGATTTGAATGGGCTATATTCATGCAGAATCTGGCGAAAGGCGTTAAGCGCAGTAATCTTTTCCTCTTCATCTTCCAGCGATTGCAGATAGCGTTCGAGATCCTGGATTAATTGTCGTTGCATAGTATTCCCCATTGCTGGCGCTTTTTATTCATCCGTTCGCGATAGCGTTTATATTGTGTCGCTTTGGTCGGGCTGAAAGAGAGCTGGCGGCACCAGTAATCATTGTTCAACAGAACTTTACAGATGCGCCGCCAGGACGGGACGTCTTTAGAGCCAATATCCGCCGGTTGCGTGTCCGGAATATCCATCATTCCCTTTTTTTGGTACCAGTGGAGATAGACGGCGATTTTATTGCGGTAATGTTCCGCCGTTTTCTCCGGCATGCTGTCGAGTAAAAACAGGGCGTAGCTTTTCCAGGTATGCTGCGCGGGTTTATCCAGCTTTCGATGGCCGTAGAACTGATTATCGTGACCGGCATAAACCCCGCCGCAGTGGACGCCGCTGACGCGCTGGCACATGGCGGCCCAGCGTTCAGGCTCCAGCACATGGTAGAGCCACAGGCCCTGGCGCTGCTCCGGGCCAAAGGGTTCGCAGATACGCATATAGCGCAGCGGAACGCCAGCCTGATACATCAGGTTATAGAGCGGGTTATAGGAAAGGCCGCTTTTGCCGAACCAGGTCCAGATATCGGCGGTTTTCCAGTCGTAGATAGGATAGATGTACCACGCGTGTCCGCCCGGCGCGGAGGTGGTCCAGGGTTTATCGTCGGCGAAGCGAAGCTTGCGCTGCGAGGAGATGGTGATAAACCGATGTAACGATTCATCGGCGCGGATGCCGATCATCACCGCCGCGGGACGGTTTTGCGAAAACCAATCGGCAAATTCGCGAACGAACCTTTCAAAACTCATACCCGCTTGATAAAAGGGGAAATAGCCGGGGTCGGTAATCGCGTCCTCCGGCGGTTGACGCACCCAGCGCGCGCCGGGTTCCCAGCACTGCCATTCGGGATGATATTGAGTCAGAGAGTTCTGGGTGGTGAGAGGCAGAGCGACCCAGAAAAATTGCTCAATAACGTCGCGATACTCTGCGCGCATCTTTTCGCAATGCGCAATGGTGCAGGAGAACTGAGCTTCCCAGTCAATAAACAGAACGCAAATCTTTTTGCCTGTACGGCGGGCCTGCTGCGCCGTGAGATGCAGCATGGTTGTAGAATCTTTACCGCCAGAAAAAGAGACGCAAATACGGGAGAAGTTTTCCATTACCCATTCTATTCGCTGCTGACTGGCCTGCAGAACGGACTCGGGTAATGGAAGTTTAATAAAAGACACTGCCATTATTCCTTTAAAGCTAAGAGATACTGTGTACTTATATCATATTTATTTCTTAATCAAGAGATTAGTTATCATTCATCAATTAAATAAAATAGCTTTAACTATTCAATGATCTTATTTTTTTGGCACTCGTCGATAAAGTTTGCAAAGTTTGGATCGTCAAGGTTTACCCGATTGTAAATCATATAAATAGCGATGGAGGGGATCTTAAACGGCGCCTCTATAATCTTGAATTTATTATGGAAGCTGATGTGCTCTAAAATACAGGTGGGTACAAACCCAATAATATCAGTTTGCTGAATAACATTAAGGATTGCTATGTATGAATCGCTGCTGAAAGAAATTTTCCTGTCAGACAGTATGCCGGCCGCCTGGCTTTGAAAAGACTTTGTTCCCTGATCGCTACAAATATAATAAGTAAAGCGCTCCTGCAGTATGGCTTTTGTCGTTGTTAGCGATGCCAGCCGAGGATGATTTTCACTACAGACCAGAGAAATATCCAAATCCTGGATACGTTTACACACCGTGGCTCGCGATGACAGGGGGGTGGTGCTGAATATCAGGTCGGCTTTACGGTAGGCCAACAGGCTTTCTACCGACTCTCCGGACGCCAGCAGGTCATGATGTTCAACGTGAAGGTTTGAATCATCTAATAACATATGGATCAGGCTGGTTGTTTTAGGGTTTATAAAAAGCTGCGGCGCATAGACAACCAGACGTTTCTTTAATTCAGAACGATTGGTGAGATAAATAGTTTGTTCTAATTGATTAAGATTTTGTTCAAGATGATGGTGGAGATTTACACCTACGGTGGTAGGTGTAATTCCTTTACCTGAACGAACGAATAGCGGATCATTCAGCTGGGTGCGTAACCGCTGAAGCGACTGACTGACGGCGGAGGGCGTAATAAATAACGTTTCCGCCGCTTTACTGATGCTTAAATGCTGGTAAATGCATTCGAAAATAACGAGTAGGTTCAGATCAAATTTCTTGAGATCGTAAAGATTAGCCATTATCAACGTCCTGTTAAGCTGGCGGTAAGGGAAATAACTGATTATATATCCGTGTTATATTCATTGCGTGAATGTTTGTTTCTTATTATTTAATGCTGGTGTAGTCATTAAGTTTATCTAAATATATACCAGCGTTGCGCATTCTACCAGAACCTTTTGTACCGCTAAAGTCAGGGGAGGAGGTCATTTATAAATGCTTGCCTTGCCCCGCTTATCATCTCTGGTTTTTCTTTAACGGGAAGCCCGAACGCTTATTGAAGCCTGTTTTGTTATTCATATTGTCATTTACTGATACGTTGTTGGTGCCGCGATCGTTTATCAACCGAGGGGGGAATTCAATATCTTTATCTTCCCGCTTTCTCGAGATCCTGTGGGCAAGTATGACGAGTGGAAGAGCGGAAGTGGGGGCAGGCTGAATCGCGGTAGCACGAGAAACATGTCAGAAAGGACGGGCAATTCAACATAGCTATGCCCGGGGAAATCACCGGAACAGGTATGGGGGGCGGTAAAACCTATTACAGCCATAGGTAAGACCTGCCGCCGCGTGGATTGCCCTTTCGTTCAGTGGGTGATGTAATCCTTTAGCTGTTACATTAAGGTGTAGAGCGCAACACATTGCCAGCTACTGGCGCTGAACCTACCTGCGGGTGTTTCAGGTAACGGGGCCGCCTGCGAGGGCGGCCTTTTTACTTTTCAGCGCATATAATGCGAAACGCGGTTGAAGATTGTCATCGCGTTGACAGGTTCACAAAGTTGTCTTGTTCTGGTTGTTAGATAACGCTTATTGATTCGATAATGCAAACGCATTGGTCGAGCCAGGAAAAATTCGTTAACTTAGACCTCAACGAAAACACGGAGGAAGTATAGATGTCCTTAATTAATACCAAAATCAAACCTTTCAAAAACCAGGCGTTCAAAAACGGTGAATTCATCGAAGTTACCGAGAAAGATACTGAAGGCCGCTGGAGCGTCTTCTTCTTCTACCCGGCTGACTTCACCTTCGTTTGCCCTACCGAACTGGGCGATGTGGCAGACCACTACGAAGAATTGCAGAAGCTGGGCGTAGACGTTTACTCCGTCTCTACCGACACTCACTTCACCCACAAAGCGTGGCACAGCAGCTCTGAAACCATCGCGAAAATCAAATACGCGATGATCGGCGACCCGACTGGCGCCCTGACCCGTAACTTCGACAACATGCGTGAAGATGAAGGCCTGGCAGATCGTGCCACCTTCGTTGTTGACCCGCAGGGTATCATCCAGGCTATCGAAGTTACCGCTGAAGGTATCGGCCGCGATGCGTCTGACCTGCTGCGTAAAATCAAAGCAGCTCAGTACGTAGCTTCTCACCCAGGCGAAGTTTGCCCGGCTAAATGGAAAGAAGGTGAAGCGACTCTGGCTCCATCTCTGGACCTGGTCGGCAAAATCTAAATTTCCTTCGCCTTTCACGCCATAGCTGCGTTGGCGTCGCCTGCTCACCCCGGTCGCTTACTTCAGTAAGCTCCCGGGGATTCTCAGGCTAGTCGCCTTGCTCTGACGCGAAATACTTTGGGAATTATTTCAGTCATGGGCGCACCGGCGCCCATTTCATTCCAACACCATGATGCAAGCGTATTCAGGCTGCCTGGACGAGGCCGCTTGCATGATGATGTTTTAAGCCCAGGAGATAAAAATGCTCGACACCAACATGAAAACCCAGCTCAAGGCTTATCTTGAGAAGCTGACCAAACCTGTTGAGCTGATTGCCACGCTGGATGACGGCGCTAAATCGGCAGAAATCAGGGAACTGCTGGCTGAAATTGCTGAACTGTCAGATAAAGTCACTTTCAAAGAAGATAACGGCCTGGCGGTGCGTAAGCCGTCATTCCTGATTACCAACCCCGGCTCCAGCCAGGGGCCGCGCTTTGCCGGCTCTCCGCTGGGACATGAATTCACCTCTTTAGTTCTGGCTCTGCTGTGGACCGGCGGTCATCCTTCAAAAGAAGCGCAGACCTTGCTGGAGCAGATCCGCAATATCGACGGTGATTTTGAATTCGAAACCTACTATTCGCTTTCATGCCATAACTGCCCGGATGTGGTTCAGGCGCTGAACCTGATGGCAGTACTGAACCCGCGCATCAAGCACACGGCGATTGACGGCGGAACGTATCAGAATGAAATCACCGAACGCAACGTGATGGGCGTACCGGCGGTATTTATGAACGGTAAGGAATTTGGTCAGGGTCGCATGACGCTGACGGAAATCGTTGCCAAAGTGGATACCGGCGCGGAAAAACGCGCGGCGGAAGAGCTGAATAAACGTGAAGCCTATGATGTCTTAATCGTCGGCTCCGGCCCGTCCGGCGCAGCGGCAGCCGTTTACTCCGCGCGTAAAGGCATTCGTACCGGCCTGATGGGTGAACGCTTTGGCGGCCAGGTGCTGGATACCGTTGATATTGAAAACTATATTTCAGTACCCAAAACGGAAGGCCAGAAACTGGCTGGCGCATTAAAAGCGCACGTCAGCGAATACGATGTTGATGTGATCGATTCTCAGAGCGCCTCCAGACTGATCCCGGCGACGGTTGAAGGCGGCCTGCATCAGGTTGAGACCGCCTCCGGCGCGGTGCTGAAAGCGCGTAGCGTTATCATTGCCACCGGCGCGAAATGGCGTAACATGAACGTGCCGGGTGAGGATCAGTATCGTACCAAGGGCGTGACCTACTGCCCGCACTGTGACGGCCCGCTGTTTAAAGGCAAGCGCGTGGCGGTTATCGGCGGCGGTAACTCCGGCGTGGAAGCGGCAATCGATCTGGCAGGCGTTGTTGAACATGTTACTCTGTTGGAGTTCGCGCCGGAAATGAAGGCCGACCAGGTTCTGCAGGATAAAGTCCGCAGCCTGAAAAACGTCGATATCATTCTCAACGCGCAGACCACGGAAGTGGTGGGCGACGGTAGCAAAGTCACTGGCCTGCAGTACCGCGACCGCGTGAGCGGCGATGAGCATCACGTGGCGCTGTCGGGGATCTTCGTGCAGATCGGTCTCCTGCCGAATACCAACTGGCTGGAAGGCGCGATTGAGCGCAATCGCATGGGTGAAATCATCATTGATGCGAAATGTGAAACCAACGTGAAGGGCGTTTTCGCTGCCGGCGACTGCACGACCGTTCCGTACAAACAGATTATTATCGCCACCGGCGAAGGTGCGAAGGCGTCTTTGAGCTCGTTCGATTACCTGATTCGCACTAAGACTGCATAATTCATAATAAAGTAAGACCAAACCTGCACAGCAAAGAGGCTACCCTGGGGTAGCCTCTTTTTTTACCTTACGTGCTACCTGACCACCATCACCGGAATATGCGCATGGCGAATCACGCTTGAGGCGTTGGAACCCAGCAGATGGGTGCTGATCGAAGGGTTACGGGAGCCTATCACCACCACATCGGCTTTAATTTCATTGGCCAGTTCATTGACCATATCGCGCACGTTGCCAAAGCGGACGTGCATTTTGATTCGCGACGGGTCAATGCTGAAATGGCCGGCCATCGTTTTCAGGCGCGTTTCTGCTTCATGCTGTAAATGCTCTTCAAAGCGGCGCAGATCGGCGGTAAAACGACTCATTGTGAAGCTTGATGAACCGGGCAGTACGTGGAGAAGATGGATAACCCCGTCCTGCTGGGCTAAAAACTCCGCATGGCGAACGGCTTTATCGCTTAACTCCATTTCAAAGACATCAACGGGCATAATGATGGTTTTATACATATGCATTCCTCCTTGTTCGTCTGCTTTTATATCAACACATTATAGGAAAGTATTGTGCCATTCAGGTCGCAAAATTGTCAGAACGGTACGAGGGCGGCGTAAAAGTTTGTCAAAAGAGAGGAGAAGAGCGAAAAGATGCAGAAAGAGGATGCAGTAACATCCTCTGGATAAAGCGCGAAACGCTTCAGGCAGCGGGGAGATTAACGGTGGAAATCGCCAGCGGCCTCCGGCTGATACAGCAATTCCAGCACTTCAAGGTGCGTTGAGGTGCCGCCTGGTAATTCCCAGTGAATGGTGCTGCCGACTTTGAGGCCCAGTAGGGCTGCGCCAACCGGCGCCATCACCGATAGCTGGGTGGCGCTATCCGTGACCTGCGCCGGGAAAACCAGCGTGCGGATGCGCTCTTCGCCAGTGGTTAAATCGCGAAATCTGACCTGGCTATTCATGCTGACAACATCATGCGGCATGGCTTCCGGGGCCAGCATCTGCGCGCGGTCAAGCTCGTGATTCAGCGCGTCCGCTACCGGTGAGTTGGCGAAAGCCGGTTGTTCCAGCAGCCTGTCGATGCGTTCTGCATCCAGTTCATTAATGATAATTGCGGGTCTGGTCATCTCATACTCCATGTTATCCAGGAACCTGTCCGTAAAAGAAAACCCTCACCGAAAATGGCAAGGGTTAATGTCCTCTCATCATACTGAGACTTGCTGGTGGTTTGAAGTGATTAAACGCACATTCATCAACGAACCATAGCGAAGGTGTATGAAATCTAGCCGGCTTTATCCAGCAGAAATTGCTTACCGCAATTCCCCGGATGGGGCTGGGGTAAGAATGAATCAGCGGAGAGAGGGGCATTAATAGCCGCGGCTTTGATGGAGATTTGCATCTCAGTCAGATAGGCGGGGTTGCCGTTGCAGGTTAACTTGAAAGCCCTGACGTTCTGTTTTCCATAGGCCTCAGCAACCGCGGCGTTGAAGTCATCCCGGCTAACGGTTTGCCCATAGTGCCTGGCCAGGAAAGCGCCCAGATGGCTCTGTTTGATCTCGCCGTTCAGGCGCACCATGGTGCCGAAATAGTTGTCAGGATCGAAACCAAAGCAAACGCCATGCTTGGCATATTCATACCGTTCGAGACATGAGTTACCGCCCGAACCCGGCATCACGCCGTTAAGCTTATTGGCCATTTCCAGCGAGAGCCCGGTTTCAGCCGCCCGACATTTTTGCCCGGCTTTTGCTTCCGGCATATTGGGAACAGGGCGGGTCGCACAGCCAAAGCGCATCCAGCGGCGCTCGTCCACCCCGCGCGCGGCAATAGATTTTGGCAGGCTCGGCCACAGGCCGTGAACGGTGAGGAAATCGGCTTTATTGCTGAGTTCCTGCTGCAGGCGGCACTCTTCCGGTTCGCTGCGATTTCGGTCTTGCATACTTTGGCAGAACCCCGTTTGCCAGGAGAGAGCCAGCACGTAGCGGTCAAAATCACCGTATTGCGTGGCGAGCAGCGGATCTGCGCTGACCTGGGCGGCGCTGAGCAAAAGGGCAATGGCAACGAAATCCTTCCTGAACATTTTTATTCCTGATGACAAATGGTCATTGATAATATTGAGTTATTAAAGCATAAAAAAGGCGCCAACAGGCGCCTTTTCACACGGTTTCAGCGTTAGCGGATTGCGCTGCCGGGAACCAGAACTTCGGTGGCGATAATCACCACTAACAAACCAACCAGCACCGGGACAGAGGTCCGTTTCACCACTTCGAACGGCGAAATTTTTGCCATCCCGGCGACGGCGACTACGACGCCGGATACCGGAGAAATGGTTCGGCCAAGGTTAGATGCCTGCAGCATCGGGATCGAGAGATAAGCCGGATTGATGCCGGAAGAGTGCGCCAGCTTCGGGATCATCTCAACGAAAGCATAGAAGGGGGCATTACCGGAACCGGTAGTCATCGCCGCCAGCATGGTCAGGATGACCAGCACCAGCATCAGAATAATACTGGCGGAGCCGAACGACGTGGCGATAGAGATCAGACCGTTAATAAAGCCAATGGTACTCAGCCCCTGAGCAAAGACACCGGCGGCCACCAGCAGCATCACCACACCGGCAAACGCGTCAGCCATGCCGCGATACGCCGCTTCCAGGCCATTGAACACATTTTTGGTGTTAAAGCCGCGGCAGAATTCCAGAACCGCCGCCAGCAGCATGCAGAGCACAAGAATGGTGATGATGTGCAGCTCCGGGCCCCATTTGCCGTCGAAAATCAGTACGCCGATTATCGGCGTAAACGGCAGAATGGCGTAGAAAGCGGGCGCGGTGGTGGTTATCTCGTTTACATCGAGCATTTCATGGGCGACGTTTTCTTTTTTATCCAGATAGCGCTGCCAGAAAAAGTGAGCGATCGCCATGCTGATAATGGCCACAATGGAAATGGGCAGCGTAGTTTTAAAAGCAAAGTCAATCAGCGGCATTTCGGCGGCTTTTGCGGCCAGCACGACATCCCCGGAAGTGGGGGAGAGAATAATCGCCGCCGGAGAAGCGCAGATAGCGGCGGCAGCGCCGCGGCTGATGCCAACGTTGACCATCACCGGGAACAGCGTCGCCATCAGCAGTACTCCCAGACCGGTTGCAGAGGAGACGGCCAGCGACATCAGGCAGGCAACGAAATAAGCGGCGATCATCAGTAGATAGGGGGAGTTAATGAAGCGCAGCGGTTTTGACGCCAGCTTCACCACCATGTCATTGGCGCCGATGTGCGTCATATAAGTCGCGAAACCGCAGAGCATCATGATCATCATGCCAAGGTCGCCGCCGCGGCTCATGAGCAGTATCTTAATATATTCAACAATATCGGTTGCAGAATAACCGGTGCTCTTTACGTCGCCTGGTAAAACCTTATGCCCCATCAGCGCGCTGGCGATGAGTAATACTAAGCCGCCGACGAACAGCACGCCGGTGGCGGAATAGCCTTTAATGATATAGCGGGCGACGCCCACAATGACCACAATCCCAATCAGGATTTCTACTAGCGTAAGCATTCTTTTACCCCTAAACCATTAACCCAAAGAATCTACTAATAAATGAAACGAAGAAAAAATTTAGTGAGGGAATGTGCCTAAAAAACGGGCAAAACTCGCTGACGCAAATCAATAAATCGATGAGAATCCCTGTCAGACGGTGCCATGCCCGCCTGGTCAAAGCCAGGACGCCAGAGATTTTCAGATTTTTTGTACCGGATAAATCAAGAGTTTGCCTAATACCGTTAAGGTAGTATTAAGATTATCTTTGTTATCTTACTCCGCTTTAAAAATGTTACTGGTAAGAGAAAAGTGTAATGCGACGTCGAATTATAGGGTTGTTTCTGGGATGCCTGGGCCTGCTGCTATCATCCACCTCCGCTAATGCATCGTTTAGTTCGACGCTTCGCGACGGCTACAATACGCTAAGCGATAACGTCGCGCAGACCTGGAATGAGCCTGAGCACTATGATCTTTACATCCCAGCGGTGACCTGGCACGCCCGTTTCGCCTACGACAAAGAGAAAACGGACCGCTACAACGAACGTCCATGGGGCGCCGGCTTCGGCGTCTCGCGCTGGGATGATAAAGGGAACTGGCATGGCATCTATTTGATGGCCTTCAAAGACTCTTATAATAAGTGGGAGCCTATCGGCGGCTATGGCTGGGAGAAAACCTGGCGTCCCTTAGCAGACGATAATTTCCATCTGGGTTTAGGTTATACGCTTGGCGTGACGGCGCGCGATAACTGGAACTACATCCCGATTCCGGTCGTGCTGCCTCTGGCTTCTATCGGTTACGGCCCGGCCACGTTCCAGATGACCTATATCCCGGGCACCTATAACAACGGAAACGTTTACTTTGCCTGGGCGCGCATTCAGTTTTGAGGCGATTTTTTATAGCAATAAATGAGATAAGCGGACTGTCTTGTTGAAAAACAATGACTAACGTAAGTCCGGTGCAAAAAGATAGAGACTTTTATCACTTTTTAGCAAAGTTGCGCTGGACAAAAGGTACCACAATTGGTGTACTGATACCCGACACAGTATTAGTGTCGATTTTTTCATATAAAGGTAATTTTGATGTCTAAGATTAAAGGTAACGTTAAGTGGTTTAATGAGTCCAAAGGATTCGGTTTCATTACTCCGGAAGATGGCAGCAAAGATGTATTCGTACATTTCTCTGCAATCCAGTCCAACGGTTTCAAAACTCTGGCTGAAGGTCAGCGCGTAGAGTTCGAAATCACTAACGGTGCCAAAGGCCCTTCTGCTGCAAACGTAATGCCTATCTAAGCAACGCGTCAGTAGAATATAAAAACCCGCTTATGGCGGGTTTTTTTTTGCCTGTGGTCAAGGGGCTAGCGGCTGGCCGCATGTGAAAACAGCCAGAACGCGGCGGCCGTCATGGCAAATGAGCCTGACAAGTTGACCAGTACGTTGAGTAACGCCCAGCTAAAGCGCCCCTGCTGGAGTAGAAACACCACTTCGGCGGAAAACGTGGAGAAGGTGGTCAGCCCGCCGCAAAAGCCGGTGGTGATAAGCAGCTTCCACATCGGATCGATATCCGTCAGGCGGTTAAACCATGCCAGCCCGGCGCCGATAATAAAAGCGCCCAGCAGGTTAGCGGTGAGCGTACCAATGGGGATAGCATGATGCATGGGGTTAAACTTCATACCCAGCCACCAGCGCAAAACGCTGCCGGTGCCGCCGCCAAGAAACACAGCCAAAAGGAGTTGCAACACGGTCATTCCCTGTTTATTGATCGAGACTAAACTTCGAGTGTAGCGCGCGAAAGGCCTCACTGGCTATGACTAACCTGACGGGAGAGAAAAGATGCTTGTTGCTGCCGGACAATTTGCCGTAACGCCGGACTGGACGAGAAACGCGCAGACCTGCGTGAGCATGATGCGTCAGGCCGCGGAGCGGGGGGCTGCGCTTCTGGTTCTCCCGGAAGCGCTGCTGGCGCGAGACGATAATGATGCGGACTTATCGGTTAAATCCGCCCAGCGCCTTGATGGCGGCTTTCTACGGCTCTTGCTGGCAGAGAGCGAAAACAGCGCGTTGACGACGGTGCTGACCTTGCATATACCTTCCGGCGAAGGACGGGCAGCGAATACGCTGGTGGCGCTACGTCAGGGCAAGATTATTGCGCAATATCAGAAACTGCATCTGTATGATGCTTTCAATATTCAGGAATCCCGGCGGGTCGATGCCGGGCGGCAGATTCCGCCGCTTATCGAGGTCGATGGGATGCGCGTCGGGCTGATGACCTGCTACGATTTACGTTTCCCTGAGCTGGCGCTGTCGTTAGCGCTCAGCAGTGCGCAGCTCATCGTGTTGCCCGCCGCGTGGGTAAAAGGGCCGCTGAAGGAGCATCACTGGGCGACGCTATTGGCGGCGCGGGCCCTGGATACTACCTGTTATATTGTCGCCGCCGGGGAGTGCGGGATGCGTAATATCGGCCAGAGTCGTATTGTCGATCCCTTAGGAACCACGCTTGCCGGGGCAGGAGAGCGGCCGCAGTTGATTTTTGCCGAACTTTCAGCTGATTATATTCAGCAGGTACGCGAGCGTCTGCCGGTGTTGCAGAATCGCCGCTTTGCGCCACCGCAATTATTATGACGTTTTTTTAAACAAGGCTTGATTCACCTTGTTACAGATTGCTATTGTGTCCGCGCGTCAAATAGCCGTTAATTGTATGCGTGTATGATGGCGTATTCGCAGCTTGTATTAGAGAAGAAGGTTAGCTATGGGTGAGATTAGTATTACCAAACTGCTGGTAGTCGCAGCGCTGATTATCCTGGTGTTTGGTACCAAAAAGTTACGCACGCTGGGTGGAGACCTGGGCTCGGCTATCAAAGGCTTTAAAAAAGCCATGAACGATGACGATGACAGTGCGAAAAAGACCAGTGCTGAAGAAGCGCCGGCACAGAAGCTCTCTCATAAAGAGTAATTCGCGACGAGTTTCCTGAACGAGGGGGCTCGCTACCGACGGGGATAAACCGCGTCGGCAAAGAGGCTGCAGCGATAGCGCTGCGGCCTCTTTTTGTTATTGGCACTGGGTTTTGATGAAAAAGATGCAACCAACTGTTACCGGGGGGGAATTTTAGCGGGTAACGAAACGCATCGGCAGAACGGACCGCTGCGCTAAAAATATAACGCCGCGGTCGAGGCAGAGATTACTTCACTTCCATGCCTTTGGCCTGTAGATCGGCATGATAGGAGGAACGAACGAACGGCCCGCAGGCAGCATGGGTAAAGCCCATGGCCATCGCTTCGGCTTTCATCTCTTCGAACTCATCCGGGCTGACGTAGCGCTGTACCGGCAGGTGGTGGCGGCTCGGCTGTAAATACTGGCCTAACGTCAGCATGGTGACGCCGTGACGGCGCAGATCGCGCATCACTTCTACGATTTCAGCATTGGTTTCGCCTAACCCCACCATCAGGCCCGATTTCGTCGGGATCTCCGGGTGGGCTTCTTTAAAACGTTCCAGCAGCTTCAGGGACCAGTTGTAATCGGCCCCCGGGCGGACCTGGCGATACAGGCGCGGCACGTTTTCCAGGTTATGGTTAAACACGTCCGGCGGCGTCGCCTGAAGGATTTCCAGCGCACGATCCATACGGCCGCGGAAGTCCGGCACCAGGGTTTCAATTTTAATCGTCGGGCTTTTTTCGCGAATCGCGCTGATGCAGTCGGCAAAGTGCTGAGCGCCGCCATCGCGCAGATCGTCGCGATCCACGGAAGTCACCACCACATAGCGCAGCGCCATATCCGCGATGGTTTGCGCCAACTTTTGCGGTTCGTTGGCGTCCGGCGTCACCGGGCGACCGTGGGCAACATCGCAGAACGGGCAACGACGGGTACAGATGGCGCCCAGGATCATAAAGGTTGCCGTTCCGTGGTTAAAACATTCCGCGAGGTTAGGGCAAGAGGCTTCTTCGCACACGGAGTGCAGGCCGTTCTTACGCATCGCTGCCTTGATCCCCTGGATACGGGACGAGTCAGCCGGAAGTTTGATTTTCATCCATTCCGGTTTTCTGAGCAGAGCTTCACGCTCAGTTGCCACGTTTTTCACCGGGATAAGGGCCATTTTATCGGCATCGCGGTATTTTACACCGCGTTCCATCACAATGGGTTTACTCATAGCGTGCGTGTTCCAGTTGCGAGTGACGAAGGAAAGCGAATCAATTCAAGTAAATGTTGCATTTATCAACTATTTTTGAATTAAACGCAGGCAGTATATCATTGATACGGGGCATAAAGCAGCCTGCTGGCTGGGCAAATTGTAAAATAGTTGTTGTTTTAGGCTTTTCCCTCTCGTGCCTTATCGGCTAAAAAGCCTGACGAATCGTCTCTACGATCTCTTTCAGTAAGGGCTCCTGCACGCTGAGCTTGTTATAGTGGAGCGCAATATCAATTTTTTCTTCCCGCAGCGGCGGAAAATCGAGCACTTTTAAGGGCCAAATCTTCTCGACCAGGGAAAACATCCCGGAAGTAATTAGACCCAGCATGTCGCTGTCGTTGACCAGGGCTGCCTGGGTTAACAGATTGTAGCTACTGAAACCATAGCGGCGTTCGCCGAGATGCTCCTCCAGGTGACGCAGAATTGTCGTATAGCGCTGCCCTTCGGGCTGCAGGAGAGCGAATTCATATTGGCTCAGGTTTGCTGAGTTTGCGGGGAGCGCGAGGGCCGGATGCCCTGCCCGGCAGAAGATATGTACGCTATCCTGAAATAGCACATGGTGCGCAATCGCCTGCCCGCTGTGGGGGAAACTGTCGATCAGCAGGTCAACCTGACGCTGGTTTAACTGGCTGGCCGCGTCGGTAATGGCGACGTTGTGCAGCAAAATCTGGGGAAAGACGCTCCGCAGCTTTTTGGTGATAACCGGCATGATCAGCGCGCCGATAGCCGGAGAGGTGGCAACGGTTATCACCCGTTCCCGCTGCGTATTGCCGGTTAAATCCAGGGCGTTGAGAAACGCCTCCATCCCCTGACTGATATGTTTATGCAGATGCGTGGCGTAGGCCGTTGGCGTCACGCCCTGGCCCTTGCGAATAAAGAGCGGGTCAGGGAAGAGGGCACGCAGTTTGTTCAGGGACTGACTAATCGCCGACGGCGTGATATTCAGTATTTTTGCCGCGTTAACGATACCTTTATGGACGTAAACCGCTTCAAAAATAGTGAGTAAATTGAGGTCTATGTTGCGCAAAATGCGAAACATCTGCCGATCGTAGCGATCGTCAACTCGTTCAGTTGGTACGCTCTGAGCGTTATTTTCTTCCACTCTGTATTTCCGCTAGTGATGATTAGCACCATTATAGCGGTCACAATTATTTTATTAGTGATAATTGATTGCAAAAATAAAGGCTTAATCGCGCCTGAGGGATAAATGTGACGTCCCGCGGTAGCGGGACGTGATGGCTAGCGGCCTTGAAGATATTCCGCAGGTGGATCGTTGAGCAACGCCAGCAGATTGGCGGCCAGGCGTGGAGACACGGTCTCCGTACGGGCATCGGGCAGCCACTGGTGCATCTGGGTCATCTCCATTCCGGCATAACCGCAGGGGTTAATCCTGAGGAACGGTGACAGATCCATGTTGATATTCAGCGCCAGGCCGTGGAATGAGCAACCTTTGCGGATGCGCAAACCCAGGGAGCAGATTTTTCGATCGCCCACGTAAACGCCGGGAGCGTCTGCTCGCGGGTGCGATTCAATACCGTACTCCGCGAGGGTATTCACAACGGTTTGCTCTAACAGCGTAACCAGCTCACGTACGCCCAGCTTGCGCCGTTTCAGGTTCAGCAGAACGTACATCACCTGCTGTCCGGGACCATGATAGGTGACCTGTCCGCCGCGATCGCTCTGAATAACCGGGATCTCGCCGGGAACCAGGACATGTTCGGCCTTTCCTGCCTGACCCTGTGTGAACACCGGGTAATGCTCTACCAGCCAGATTTCATCCAGGGTGGCATCGTTGCGGGTGTCGGTAAATTCATGCATTGCCTGCGAGACAGGTTCGTAAGGTTGCAGGCCGAGCTGGCGGATGAGGATTTTATTGTGCTGCAAAACAACGTCTCCGCAGAGAGAGAATGATTTGAGTGGGAAAGTATATCACAGCGAGAAAGCGAGAATGACCCGGCGTGGATGCCGGGTCAGGGGAAGAGATTTACAGCACCATTCGTACGATTTCAATATTACCCAGCTCTTCGTAGAGGGTTTCTACCTGCTCAATGTGGGTTGCATTGATGGTGATAGAGACTGAGTGGTAGTTGCCTTTGCTGCTGGGTTTTACCGTGGGAGAGTAATCACCTGGTGCATGGCGCTGTACCACTTCAACCACCTGGTCAACCAGCTCCGGCAACGCCTGTCCCATTACTTTGTAAGTAAATGGAGTAGGGAATTCAAGCAGTTCGTTAAGTTTGGTTTTCATGTCAGCTCCGGTGTTACAACAAAAAATAATAACTCCCACGACGTGTGGGAGTTATCAGGATAACTAGTATATGGGGATCTAAATCACACTTTCAAGTGGTCGATTTTTAACCAAACCAGTGATGGAACATTAATTTAATGTAATCAATGATTTTACCGAAGAAATTGCCTTCCGGGATTTCCTGCAGCACGACCAGCGGGCGCTGATCGATCGTTTTGCCATCCAGCTGGAAGTTAATGGTGCCTACCACCTGATTTTTCTGCAGCGGCGCGTGCAGCTCCGCGTTATTCAGCACGTAGCTGGCTTTCAGATCTTTCATGCGACCGCGCGGGATAGTCAGATAAACGTCTTTATCCACGCCGAGCGAGGCGCGATCGGTATCGCCAAACCAGGCAGGTTCTGAAGCGAACTCTTTACCGGCTTTAATCGGATTAACGGTTTCAAAGAAGCGGAAGCCCCAGGTCAGCAGCTTTTTGCTTTCAGACTCGCGGCCTTTGTAGGTGCGGCCGCCCATCACGGCGGAGATCAGGCGCATCTGGCCTTCGGTTGCCGACGCCACGAGGTTATAGCCCGCTTTGTCAGTGTGGCCGGTTTTAATCCCGTCAACGTTCAGGCTGTTATCCCACAGCAGCCCGTTGCGGTTGAGCTGACGAATACCGTTGAAGGTAAACTCTTTTTCTTTATAGATGGTGTATTCATTCGGGACATCGCGGATCAGCGCCTGGCCGATAAGCGCCATGTCGCGCGCGGAGCTAAACTGACCATCGGCATCCAGGCCGTGTACGGTCTGGAAGTGGGTGTTTTTCAGGCCGAGGGCGTTCACGTAGTTGTTCATCAGGCTGACGAAGGCATCCTGGCTGCCGGCGACGTAGTCGGCCATCGCCACGCAGGCGTCGTTGCCGGACTGCAGGTTGATGCCGCGGATCAGCTGCGAAACCGGCACTTGCATACCCGGTTTAAGGAACATCAGCGAGGAGCCTTTAAAGACCGGGTTGCCGGTCGCCCACGCGTCGTTACCCACGGTGACCAGATCGGACTCTTTAAACTTGCCCGCTTTCATGGCCTGGCCAATCACATAGCTGGTCATCATTTTGGTCAGGCTCGCCGGGTCGCGGCGGGAGTCGGCGTTGTTTTCTGCCAGGACTTTGCCTGAATTGTAATCGATAAGAATCCAGGATTCGGCGTCAATCTGCGGGGCGCCTGGGATCATCGTTTTGATATTCAGGTCATCGGCGCGGGCAGCGGAGGACAGCGCTGCCACGGAGAGCGCAGTAACGAGTAAGCGAGTGGTAAAAGAGGTCTTCATGGTCTGAACAACGGCATCCGTGATGGAGTTAAAAAAAGTGCCTTACTATAACAAACGCACTACAAACCAGCATCCGACATTGCGCACGACTTTGTTAATGACTTTGTCATGCGCAACGAGCGGGGGACGCGGGTGCGATGCCTTTAGTTGGCGCGAGTAATAAATGACTGCAGCTGAGCTTCGCTTTGCAGACGCTGTTGAATCGTGCTGGCCTGCGCTTTGCTGCTGAATGGGCCGAGCTGAATACGCCATACCGCGCCGTTTTGCGTGACGCGGCCCGGGACGGAAAATTGCTGACTCAGACGCTGCTGGTACTGCTGCGCGCGGGCCTGGTCGCTGACGGCGCCGACCTGTACGACGAAATCGCCGCTGGCGCTGGTCGCTGCGACAGGCGCTGCGGCAGCGGTGGCGGCTACGGCGGGCGCAACGCTGCCTTGTACTGAACCCGGGGCGGTAACCGGCGCGCTTTGAACGACAGGCTCGCTGCCTTCCAGCACGCCATTATTCAGCGGCGTCGGCGCGCCGAGGAAACCGCCGCTGTTGACCGGCGCGCCGGTAGTGTCTTCCGGCTTCAGCGTTGAATTACTGATGGCGTGCACGTCAGTTTGCGCGGGTTGACTCATTGCCGCGCCGCTGTCGCCGTCAAGATTCGGGCGGGCGGGCAGCGCGTAGGTCTGTTTGGCCACGGTGGTACAGGCCATACCCGGACCGGAAAGCGAGCCGTCCGGTGCGACGACGATTGGGTCGATGCGCACTTTGGTATTGTTCGAGGTATTCAGACGATCGGCTGAGGCGCGGGACAGTGAAATCACGCGATCGTTACCGTAAGGCCCGCGATCGTTGATGCGCACGACGATCATGCGGCCGTTCGCCAGGTTGGTGATCCGCGCGTAGCTTGGGATCGGCAGCGTAGGATGGGCCGCGGTAAGCTGCGTGGGATCGAACGCTTCTCCCGATGCGGTCAGATTGCTGTTAGGCTCGGCGTCATAGATGGCTGCGAAGCCTGCCTGGGTGAAGTTAGACGGATCCTGGACGATTTTGTAGCTTTTGCCGTCGCGTTCATAATCCTGATTCGCCGTGGCGTTAGGCGTTTCGTACTGCGGATCGGCGCCGCTAATCTCCACCGTTGGGCCATTGCAAACGGCCGGCTGTGGAGTGCTGACCGTTTTCTGTTGAACGTCTTCACTCGAACATGCCGCCAGCAGCCCTGCTGCTATGCAGATCCCCAGCCATTGCTTACGCATCGCGAACCCCTTACACGCTTTTCGACAACATTTTTCTGTGAGTATGGATCGACATGACGATACCAAACCCGGCCATCAATACGATTAGGGCAGAGCCCCCGTAGCTGACCAGCGGCAAAGGTACCCCCACCACTGGTAAAATACCACTTACCATACCAATATTTACGAAGACATAAACGAATAAAATCAACATTAAACCACCGGCCATCACCCGGCCAAAGGTGGTTTGCGCCTGGGCGGCAATCCACAACCCGCGCATAATCAGCAGAATATAGAGCGCCAGCAGAATCAGCACGCCGATCAGCCCCAGCTCTTCCGCCAGGACGGCAAAGATAAAGTCGGTATGGCGCTCAGGCAGAAACTCCAGCTGCGACTGGGTTCCGTGCAGCCAGCCTTTCCCGCGCAGTCCGCCGGAGCCGATGGCGATTTTTGACTGAATAATGTGGTAACCCGCGCCGAGCGGATCGGTTTCCGGGTCGAGCAGCATCATTACGCGCTGGCGCTGATAATCATGCATCAGGAAGAACCAGAGGATGGGAATAAAGGCGGCGACCAGCACCACGGCAATACCAATCAGACGCCAGCTCAGGCCAGACAGAAAGAGGACAAACAGACCGGACAGGGCGACCAGAATCGAGGTCCCGAGGTCAGGCTGCGCGGCGACCAGCAGCGTAGGCAGGAAAATCAGCACCAGCGCGATAGCGGTATTTTTCAGCGATGGCGGGCAAACATCGCGGTTGATAAAGCGCGCCACCATCAGCGGTACGGCTATTTTAGCGATTTCCGACGGCTGGAAACGGACGATGCCGAGATCCAGCCAGCGCTGCGCCCCTTTGGAGATGGCGCCGAAGGCGTCAACCGCCACCAGCAGGATAATACAAAAGATATAGAGATAAGGCGCCCAGCCTTCATAGACCCGCGGCGGGATTTGCGCCATAACGATCATGATAACAATCCCCATGGCAATCTGGCCGATTTTGCGCTCCATCATGCCCATGTCCTGACCGCTGGCGCTCCAGATCACCAGCGCGCTGTAGGTCAGCAGCGCCAGCAGGATAAGCAGCATGGTGGGGTCGAGGTGGATTTTATCCCATAGCGATTTTTTGTTTGGATTATCAGTCATTATTGATCCTCCCCAGCCGTTACCGCCGGGTTTTCACTCGGCAGATTGGTGTTGTTATCACCCAGCATTATATGATCGAGAATCTGACGCATAATGGTACCGACTGCCGGACCTGCGCCGCCGTTCTCAAGGATAATCGCCACGGCAACCTGGGGGTTGTTGTAAGGGGCAAACGCCGTCATCAGTTTATGGTCACGCAGGCGTTCAGCGATTCTGTGCGCGTTATAGGTTTCATTGGCTTTCAGGCCGAAGACCTGTGCGGTACCCGATTTGGCCGCAATTTTATACGGCGCGCTGGCGAAGTATTTATGCGCGGTACCGTTGCCGCGGTTGGCTACGCCAAACATCCCGTCTTTGGCGATTTCCCAAAAACCGGAGTGAATATCGCCGACCGGCGGTTCATGCGGCTGAACCCACGGCACCGGTTTGCCGTCCTCCACCGTGCTCTGCAGCAGGTGCGGTACTTTAACCACGCCGTCGTTAATCAGGATCATCAGCGCCTTGTTCATCTGGATAGGCGTCGCCGTCCAGTAGCCCTGTCCGATGCCGACCGGGATAGTATCGCCCTGGTACCATGGTTTCTTGAAGCGCTTGAGCTTCCATTCGCGGGTCGGCATATTGCCGGAGCGCTCTTCCGCCAGGTCAACGCCGGTATAGTGGCCATAGCCGAATTTGCCCATCCACTCCGACAGGCGATCGATGCCCATGTCGTAGGCGACCTGGTAGAAGTAGGTGTCGGCCGACTCCTCCAGCGCTTTGGTGACGTTCAGATGGCCGTGGCCCCACTTTTTCCAGTCGCGGTAGCGTTTATCCGAACCGGGAAGCTGCCACCAGCCGGGGTCAAACAGGCTGGTGTTGCGGGTAATAACCCCGGCGCTGAGCGCCGAGACGGCCACGTATGGCTTAACCGTCGACGCCGGTGGGTAAACGCCCTGAGTCGCGCGGTTAACCAGCGGCGTATTGGGATCGTTGAGGAGTCCGGAGTAGTCTTTGCTGGAAATACCGTCAACGAACAGGTTGGGATCGTAGCTTGGCGTCGAGACCAGCGCGAGGATTGCGCCGGTACGCGGGTCGGTGACCACGACCGCCGCGCGGCTGCCGGCCAGCAGCGTTTCAATATACTGCTGTAGCTTCAGGTCGAGCGTTAAATAGATATCGCGCCCGGCCTGCGGCGGGACCTCTTTCAGCTGGCGAATCACGCGGCCGCGGTTGTTCACTTCAACCTCTTCATAGCCGGTTTGCCCGTGCAGGACATCTTCGTAATAGCGCTCGATGCCCAGCTTGCCGATATCGTGCGTGGAGGCGTAGTTAGCCAGCTTCCCCTCTTTATCCAGGCGATCGACGTCTTTATCGTTAATTTTAGAGACGTAGCCGATAACGTGGGTCAGGGCGGAGTTATAGGGATAGTAGCGGCGCTTATAGCCTTTGACTTCCACGCCGGGAAAACGGTACTGGTTTACCGCGAAACGGGCAACCTGCACTTCGCTGAGGTTAACTTTCACTGGAATAGAGGTAAAGCGGTGCGAGCGGGCGCGCTCTTTTTTAAAGTTCGCCACATCGTCATCGGTGAGGTCGATAACATCGCGCAGCGCATCCAGCGTTTGCTGAACGTTGTCGACCTTCTCCGGCATCATCTCCAGCTGGTAAATCGTACGGTTGAGCGCCAGCGGCGTGCCGTTGCGATCGTAGATAATGCCGCGGCTCGGCGGAATCGGGACCAGCTTGATGCGGTTTTCGTTTGAACGCGTTTGATAGTCGGTATAACGAACAATTTGCACGTTATAAAGGTTGGCGATCAGTACGCCGGTAAGCAGCAAAATCCCCAAAAAAGCGACCAGCGCCCGGCGCACGAACAGCGAGGCTTCAGCCGTATAGTCGCGGAAAGAATTCTGTAATTTCATTCGCTGCTTAGTCTACCCTGGTCATCATTACTCACGGTGGTAAGGGTGGTTGGTGGTAATGCTCCACGCCCGATACAGACTCTCGGCCACCAGTACGCGAACCAGCGGGTGAGGTAGGGTGAGCGTTGAGAGCGACCAACTTTGTTCTGCCGCCGCTTTGCAGGCGGGTGAAAGGCCTTCCGGGCCGCCGATAAGCAGGCTAACGTCGCGGCCATCCTGTTTCCAGCGTTCCAGTTCGCGCGCCAGCTGCGGCGTATCCCACGGTTTCCCCGGAATATCCAGGGTGACGATGCGGTTTTTGCCTGCAGCCGCCAGCATCATTTCACCTTCTTTTTCGAGAATGCGCTTGATGTCGGCGTTTTTGCCGCGTTTACCGGCGGGAATTTCCACCAGTTCGAACGGCATATCCTTTGGAAAACGGCGCAGATATTCGCTAAAGCCGGTCTGAACCCAGTCCGGCATTTTGGTGCCAACGGCTACCAGGTACAGCTTCACGCGCTAACTCCAGAGTTTTTCCAGCTCGTACAGACGACGGCTCTCTTCCTGCATGACGTGAACCATAACGTCGCCGAGATCGACCACGATCCAGTCCGCGGCGGCTTCGCCTTCAACGCCCAGCGGCAGCATCCCGGCGGCGCGAGACTCCTGCACAACGTGGTCGGCAATGGACATAACATGGCGCGTGGAAGTGCCTGTGCAGATAACCATGCAATCTGTAATGCTGGATTTGCCATGAACGTCAATGGCTACGATGTCCTGACCTTTCAGGTCATCAATTTTGTCGATAACAAAATCCTGGAGTGCTTTACCCTGCAAGAGTTCCCCCTGGGTGTGTGAAGAGTGATAACAATAAACAGCCTGACAGTATACCCGAACTGTTGGCAAAGTCGGGATAAATGTCGATAAACGGGCGGTGAAGGCGGCTATCATCCCATCCATCGCCGATGATTGCATCGCCATTTTTGTAAAACAATTTCTGCAAAGTTCAAATGGCGGATGCAGCCTGGCTGCGGAGAATAACAGCCTGCTTTGCACTGTCAATGGTCTGCGCGCAATTCTTCTTCCGCCAGCCAAACGGCCTGGCTATTTAGTACGCGCAGCGTGGTGAAATCAGGCTGGAGATCGACAAGGCTCCACGCGCCATGCTCGATGGGGAAGTGCCACATCGCCGAATCCGGCATATTCAGAAGTTGCGCGACTAAGAGGCTAAGCACGCCCTGATGACCGACGATAAGCAGATGGTCAAGTTCCCGAAACTGAGAGAGGGTGACGGTAAAGCCGCGAACGCGTTCGGCAAACGCCTGGAAGCTCTCCCCGTTGGTGGGCGCCGCGTGCTGCCAGTCTGCGCACCATGCGGCGTAGTTTTCGGCATCTTCCTGCTGTAAATCGCGGTGGTGGCGCATTTCCCAGTCGCCGAAGAACATTTCATTGAGCGCGGCGAAGGACTGGAGGGGGACGTTACGGTCGCCCAGCAGGAGGCTGGCCGTGCGCTGGGTGCGTTCAAGCTCACTGCAAAACGCGCGCTGAAACGGGACGGCCTGCAGCCGCTTTCCCAGCGTTTGCGCTTGTCTGGTTCCGCGCTCGGTTAACGCAGTGGGCGCGTGCCCGCTATAGAGGCCCGCGACGTTGGCCTCGGTTTCGCCATGACGAACTAACCATAACTTCATGATGACCCTCTCGAAAGGAGTCTATGAGACTGTCCTTGTGGCAAGGCTAGCAGTAGAGCTTCTGCTCATGGATATAGTCGAGTACGGTTTCCGGCAGCATGTCCGCACAGGATTCGCCGGATTCAAGACGCTGGCGAATCAGGGTGGCTGAGATATCAAACCACGGCGTTTCGGCCAGGTAGATAACGCCCGCCGGGCTGCTATGCATCCGCTCGACGTCATGAGTGAGATGTTTGTCCAGCCACTGCTGATCCTGCTCGCACGCCATGGTCAGCGGATAGCCCGGGCGCCGGCAAACGATCAGATGCACGTTATCAAGAATGCTTTCATAGTCGTGCCAGGTGGTAAAGGTGAGCAGCGAATCCTGGCCAATAATAAACGCCAGCGACCGTTTTGGCCCTTGCTCCTGGCGCCACTCGCGCAGGGTTTGCGCGGAGTATGACGGTGTGTCGCGCTTGAGTTCGCGATCGTCGAGGATAAACAGCGGCTTATCCGCGATGGCCAGCTCCAGCATATGCCTGCGTTGGTCGCTGGTGGCTTCGGGCTGCGGGCGGTGCGGCGGCACGTTGTTGGGCACAATGGTGACTTGATTAAGGCCAATCTGGTTGGCCAGAATTTCCACCGGTTTAAGGTGACCATAATGCACCGGATCGAAGGTGCCGCCGTACATTGCCAGTAACTGAGTCATATCAACCATCAATAAAAACGTCTGCCAGCGCTTTATGGCAGAGCAATAAAGAGAGACTTTCCAGCTCGGGCCATACGGAGTGCCCGTAATCCTGCTTGAAGGTGAGTTCGGCACGGGTCAGCAACGTGACGGCCTGGCGCAGCTGGTCGGCGCTGAGGCGGGCCAGCGCATCGCTAACCAGCTGGCGGCGGTTCTGCCACACGCGATGTTTGTCAAACAGCGAACGCAGCGGCGTATGGGCCGACTGCCGCTTCAGGTTGACCAGCAGCAGCAGCTCGCGCTGTAGGGTGCGCAGCAGGATGGCGGGCTCGCTGCCTTCCAGACGCAGCTGTTGCAGAACGTGGAGTACGCGCTTACTTTTTCCGGCCAGCAGCGCATCAACCCAGTGATAGGGGGTGAAATGCGCGGCATCATTCACCGCCTGCTCAACCCGCGGCAGCGTCAGTTTACCGTCCGGCCACAGCAGCGACAGACGCTCCAGAGCCTGCGCCAGCGCCAGCAGATTACCTTCATAGCAGTAGCACAGCAGCTGACTGGCCGCGTCATCAAGCTGCAGATTATTCAGCTTTGCGCGCGCGGCGAGCCAGCGCGGCAGCTGGGCATATTCCGGCGTCTGGCAGCTTACCTGCACCGCCCGGCTGGTTAGCGCCGTCATCCATGCGGCGTTCTCCTGCGCTTTCGTCAGCTTATTACCGCGAACGATGAGCAATAAATCGTCATGCAGCATGCCGACAAGCGTCGCGAGCTGTTCGTTAATTGCCGCATTAGGGCCATTATCGGGCAGGATGAGCAGCAGCGTCTGGCGGCTGGAAAACAGGCTCATGGCCTGACTTAACGAGAAGAGGGCAGGCCAGTCGGTACTGGCATCAATGGTAGCGGTGTGATGTTCGATAAAGCCCTGGGCGGCAGCGGCTTCGCGGATGGCGTCCTGGCTTTCCTGCAACAGCAGCGGATCGTTGCCAAGCAGCAGATAGGCCGCGCGCAGTCCTTCAGTGAGCTGCGCGCGGAGCTGTTCCGGGTACAACCGAATCATCAGTTACCCAGCGTGGTGGAGACGCGATTGCCGGAGGTTGAAGCGGCTGGGGTCGTCGTGACCGGCTTCTCATCCTCTTTGGTGGCTTCGACATCCGCAACGTGTACGCTCGGCAGCTTACGGATCAGCTGCTCCGCGGCTTTGTCGTACATTTCCTGAACGATCATGTCCTGCTCGGCATCTTTCGCTAACGCCGCCTGCGGGTTATCGAAGAACGAGCGGTAGACTTTGGTCGTGATGGGATAGATATCATGGCCTGGGATCAGGACGCTGGCATTTACCGTCATCACCATCTGATATTCCGCAGTACGGCCGTCCTGGAAAATAGATGCTGTATCTTTCTGAATGGACGATGTCTCCAGACGCAGGGAAGGAATATCCTTGCGCAGGGTACTGCTATCGACCAGTTCAACGCCGTTCAGACGCAGCTGATTACGGACAGCACGACTTAATGGTCCATTGGGATCGCCCGACTGGAAGATCATGGTTTTCATTGCGGTCGGAACCTGCGTAGTGCTACGCAGGTGCCAGCCGCAACCGGCGGTGATTAACACCGCCAAAGATAACAACAATGTTGCCAGATATCGCACGCTTCCTCCTGCGCTTAGCCAACGACCAGATTGAGCAGTTTACCCGGAACGTAGATCACTTTACGTACGGTCACACCGTCGAGATATTTCGCGACCAGATGCTCCTGACCCGCGCGCTCACGAACCTGCTCTTCAGTTGCATCCACCGCAACGGTAATTTTACCACGAACTTTACCATTTACCTGGACCACGACCAGAGTCGTGTCTTCAACCATTGCGCTTTCATCAGCGACCGGCCACGGCGTGTTGTCAATATCGCCTTCGCCGCCCAGCTCCTGCCACAGGGTAAAGCTGGCGTGCGGGGTGAACGGGTTGAGCATGCGAACCACGGCCAGCAGGGCCTCACGCATCAGCGCGCGATCCTGATCGTTTTCCTGCGGCGCTTTCGCCAGCTTGTTCATCAGCTCCATAATCGCCGCAATCGCGGTGTTGAAGGTCTGACGACGGCCGATATCATCGGTCACTTTCGCGATGGTTTTGTGCACGTCGCGACGCAGCGCTTTTTGATCTTCGCTGAGGCTGGTAACGTCCAGCGCAGGGGCTTCACCCAGGGTTGTGTGTTCGTAAACCAGTTTCCAGACGCGTTTCAGGAAGCGGTTTGCACCTTCCACGCCGGATTCCTGCCACTCCAGCGTCATGTCGGCCGGAGAAGCGAACATCATAAACAGGCGCACGGTGTCCGCGCCGTAGCGTTCCACCATCTCCTGCGGGTCGATGCCGTTGTTTTTCGACTTGGACATCTTGCTCATGCCGGTATAGACCAGCTCGCGACCCTGCGGATCGAAGGCTTTAACGATACGCCCTTTCTCGTCGCGCTCGGTGGTCGCCTCTTTCGGAGAGACCCAGTTACGCTCGCCGTTTTCGCCAACATAGTAGAAGGCATCTGCCAGCACCATGCCCTGGCAGAGCAGCTGTTTAGCCGGTTCGTCAGAGTTCACCATGCCCGCGTCGCGCATCAGCTTGTGGAAGAAGCGGAAATAGAGCAGGTGCATAATGGCGTGTTCGATACCGCCGATATAGATATCGACCGGCAGCCAGTAGTTGGCCGCTTCGGGGTCGAGCATACCCTGATCGTACTGCGGGCAGGTGTAGCGCGCGTAGTACCAGGAAGACTCCATAAAGGTGTCAAACGTATCGGTTTCGCGCAGCGCCGGCTGGCCGTTAACGGTGGTTTTCGCCCACTCAGGATCGGCTTTGATTGGGCTGGTGATGCCGTCCATCACGACGTCTTCCGGCAGAATAACCGGCAGCTGATCTTCCGGCGTCGGCATCACGGTACCGTCTTCAAGGGTCACCATTGGGATCGGCGCACCCCAGTAGCGCTGACGGGAAACGCCCCAGTCGCGCAGACGGTAGTTCACTTTACGTTCGCCGACGCCAAGAGACGCGAGCTTATCAGCGATGGCATTAAAGCCAGCTTCGTGATCCAGACCGTCGAATTCGCCGGAGTTGAACAGCACGCCTTTTTCGGTCAGCGCCTGTTCGGAGAGATCGGGTTCGGAGCCATCAGCGGCCAGGATGACCGGCTTGATGTTGAGACCGTACTTGCTGGCAAACTCGTAGTCGCGCTGATCGTGACCCGGAACGGCCATCACCGCGCCGGTGCCGTACTCCATCAGCACAAAGTTTGCCGCCCATACCGGGATCGCTTCGCCGGTCAGCGGGTGAATCGCTTTGTAGCCGGTATCGACGCCTTTTTTCTCCATGGTTGCCATTTCGGCTTCGGCAACTTTGGTATTACGGCATTCGTCGATAAACGTCGCCAGCGCGGGGTTATTGGCTGCTGCCTGCTGCGCCAGCGGGTGACCCGCAGCGACGGCCAGGTAGGTACAGCCCATAAAGGTGTCCGGGCGGGTGGTGTAGACGGTCAGCTTGTCGGCGTAGTCGTTAACGTCGAAGGAGATTTCGACGCCTTCGGAGCGGCCAATCCAGTTGCGCTGCATGGTTTTAACGGTATCAGGCCAGTGATCCAGGTTATCCAGATCGTTCAGCAGCTCGTCAGCGTAGGCGGTGATTTTGATAAACCACTGCGGGATCTCTTTACGCTCAACTTTCGTGTCGCAGCGCCAGCAGCAGCCGTCGATAACCTGTTCATTCGCCAGAACGGTCTGATCGTTCGGGCACCAGTTTACCGCGGAGGTTTTTTTATAGACCAGCCCCTTTTTATACAGCTCGGTGAAGAACTTCTGCTCCCAGCGGTAGTATTCCGGGGTGCAGGTTGCCACTTCACGGCTCCAGTCATAGCCGAAACCCAGCTTTTTCAGCTGGTTTTTCATGTAGGCGATATTGTCGTAGGTCCACGGGGCCGGCGCGGTATTGTTTTTCACCGCGGCACCTTCCGCAGGCAGACCAAACGCATCCCAGCCGATAGGCTGCAGGACATTTTTGCCCAACATACGCTGGTAACGGGAAATCACGTCGCCGATGGTGTAGTTGCGCACGTGGCCCATGTGTAGTCGACCAGAAGGATAGGGAAGCATCGACAGGCAGTAATACTTCTCTTTGCTCTCGTCTTCGGTAACTTCAAAGGTACGCTTCTCGTCCCAGTGTTGCTGGACTTTTGATTCTATCTCTTCCGGGCGGTATTGCTCTTGCATGGCAGCCAGTGGTCCTGTTTTCAATACAGCTACAAAATGTAGCCAATGGATGTGTTATTTCAGATCGGCATAGCATAGCCCAAACGCCAACGTCAAAACAGCCTTTCACACACTTACAGAGATGAAAGCGGTGGAGAATATTTCGCGACTCTGTGGGTTGGCTGGCAGAGCAATCCGCAGATAACGTCTACCATAAGAAGAAGTTAACCACACCGGAGGCGAAAAGATGAACAAGGTTGCTCAATTCTACCGAGAGCTGGTGTCGACGCTCAGCGAGCGGTTACGCAATGGAGAACGCGATATTGATGCGCTGGTGGAGCAGGCCAGGGTCAGGATTAGCCAGTCCGGCGAGTTAACGCAGAGCGAAATCGAGAATGTGATCCGCGCTGTCAGACGCGATCTGGAAGAGTTCGCGCTCAGTTATGAAGAGAGTCAGGATGAGCTGACTGATAGCGTCTTTATGCGGGTGATCAAAGAGAGCCTGTGGCAGGAGCTGGCGGATATTACCGATAAAACTCAGCTTGAGTGGCGCGAGGTGTTCCAGGATCTCAGCCACCACGGCGTCTATCACAGCGGCGAAGTCGTGGGGCTCGGCAATCTGGTGTGTGAGAAGTGCCATTACCATCTGCCGGTTTATACGCCGGATGTGCTACCGCGTTGTCCAAAATGCGGGCACGATCAGTTCCAGCGCCGGCCATTCGAGCCGTAAATACATGAGAGATATTTGCGGAGCCTTTACACTGGCGTTAAGCCAGCCCGAGGGCCAATATAAAGCGCGTTAATATATTGGCCTTCCTTTTAAAGGGCAGGCTAACCCTTTCATCTGTATGCGTAAAAATGCTGGTGCCGAAGCACCAGCATTAACTTTCTTTTAAAAAAAGACGCGCATTTTCAATGATAACTTCATGTTATTTGATGGTGTTAATGGTCGCGCTCTTAAACTGCTGAGTGCCGCCCATTTCACTGGCGTATTTATGTGAGGAATTTAAAACCAGATTGGTCGTGGTAATCGTGCCTTTGCCACAGGTTGCCCACCCCAGGAAACCGCAGCGGTATCCTCCGTTAACCACTTTATTAACTGACATGGTTAAAGTGCCGCCAGCTCCTATGTGAGAACGGTTAGTAATATTACCGTGATTTTGTGTATCCAGCGTCATATTTGATGAGCTTAAAATTTCGCCTTCATTATAAAACTCATGATAGGTTTTAATGCCAACATTATCCTTACCAACAATAGCCCCATAGTTGTGGGTGACATAGTTATCAATAGCTATCGTATCGGCCCCCATATAACCTTCATTTTTAAGCCAGTAGCTTTTTGTCGTCAGCGTATCAGTCGCTTCCATAAAGCTACCTTTGGTTAACGCCAGAGTACCATTGGTTTTTACGGTCACGTTGCCGCCGGAGGTGGTACCCGCGTTGGTAATTTCCCCGGATGTTATCTGGTCATTTATTTTCGCCTGAACCAGCAGAGTATCGTAGCCAAAAATATTGCCAGTGACTTTAAGCGTGTCTCCTCCGAAGGTGACCGTTGTGTTTTTACCTCTGGTCGAGCCTCCGTTTTCAATGTTACCGGCGGCAGTGACTGTCAACTGATTATCTGATAGTAAATTGGAACCATATGTCGTTTTCAGGTTACCGTTAGTCATTACGCTCAATGTGGAGGCCGCTTTGAATTTACCCGTGTTTTCGATATTTCCGGATGCGTTGACTAATAAATTTCCTGTGCTGGAAATGGTTCCACTATTGCTTATCGAACTGAGGCTGTTCAGTAAGGCGATATTATTCGAGGATATATTTCCCGTATTTTTAAAATTGCCTGCAGAGAATACCTGAGTCATCATACCATTACTGGCGATAGAGCCTTCGTTGGTGAGTGAACCTAAGCTAGTCAAGGAGAGGCCAGAGTTAGCAACAATCGCGCCTTTATTTCGTACGCCAAAACCTAAATTATTGCCAACCATGGTAATGCTATTGGCTTTGATGCCGCCCAGATTACTAATGTCGATACTGTATTCAGGGAATAAGGTCTGCAGCGCCGTCGCAGATTTACCAGCCGGGGTCATTGCACCTGAGCCGTTATCAAAGGTAAAGTTTCCAGCGCCTACTATCGCGTTCTTCGCATTAACCGCACCGTTAATGGCTATTGCATCGGCGAGGAGAACAGCGTAGCTATTGCTGGCATTCATTCCGTTTTTTTCGATGGACAGTTTACCACCGGTAACGTTATAGCTGGCGATAGCGCCAGTATCGGAAAGTGTCACTTTCCCTGTCGTTAAAACCGCCTTATTGGTGTTGATGAAGCTACAACCTGAGCAGGAAATACCATTGGGGTTAGCAATAACAACATCAGCTCTTTGACCCGCCACTTCAATAAAACCGTTCAGCGAGCTTGCACGGTTTGAGGTGACTTCATTAAGAATAACAGAAGCGCTACCGTTAGTAAGATTGTTATTTTTCGCAATATTGCCCAACGTCGCGTGGGTGAGATCGCTGGCGCTATTGTTAAGAACGACGCCATTACTATTAACATTAAACTCACGATACATATTATGTGAGACACCGGCGGCATTGGGTTTTTCAATATCAATAACCTTGGCGCCTGATAGATGGGTATAACTATTCGGGTCGGCATAAACAAAGCTTGAGCTTAAAGCTGCTGCTAGTGCAACATAGGATAATTTGAATTTAAACATTTAACTGATTCCTTTAAAAATAAAAAAATTAACCGGTTATTTGAAAAAATGACTTTAATACCTCCATTGTAAAGAAAATCCCATGCTGACAGGATCGGTATGAAAACCGTTTGGTTTTGCCAGCGGCGTTCCTATGAATAAATCATACTGAGTGGCAATGATGCTTCCGCGCACTCCGGCAGTGGCGCCAGAGATGACTTTGCCATTTCCGTACTGCTCGGTTCCTGTAATGCGTCCAACGTCTATGCCTAAGTACAGCTGTCGTTCCGGGGCGGGCATATCCCAGATGAAATCATTGCGCCAGTACCAGCCTTGATTTCCTGAAAGGGTTCTTTCACCGTCAAAACCTCGTACCGTCCAACGATTGCCTATATTAAATTTATTATCTGCGGATAAGATATCGGGGCTAATTTGTATATTAATATGCGGAGCATAGCTGAATTTATCCCCCGTTGATTCAAACTTCATTAAGGCTTGAAGGTCGGCATGAATAATGCGCGAAAGCTTACTGTACAGACCGGCTTTTTCCTCCGGAGTTGGCATTGAACTGAGCCAGGGAAGGCTACGCTGTACGCCCAGGCTGGCATCTACGATTGTATGGGCAAAATATCGCTGATGATGTGCCGTAATATCCCAGGCAGGATTCTGTTTGCGCATAACGTTCAGTTCGCTGCCACCAAAATAATAATGTGAGGTACTTTTTGCTATTCGCGCATCTATGGTTGTTTTTTGCTGGCGGGTGTGCGAAATTAGACGCGTTAAGGTTGCGCTGGCATAATCATTTTTGCTTTTATATTCAATGGTGGAGTATCTACCATTGAACTGCTGACGATATTCACTTTGTGAACCGTAAAGATTGAGTGACCAAAATCCAAAGGGAATAGAATAATAGAGGCTTTTATTCTGGTTGCCATCGTTATGTTGATTAAACTCGACATCGCCCCCCATGGATAAATAGAAAATGTCATTTAGCGTCGTCAGGTCATAAAGATAAAGCGCGCCACCGGCCTGGTAACGCCCGCTGCTACGGCTTCCTGCATCATCCAGCCATGCGCCTACTTGCCAGTTTCGTGCCAGATGCCGGGAGATTTGGATATCGCTTTCCGCATGGTTCTTACCCGGCATGATTTTCATCTGCGCCGATGAGCCGGGTAGACGTTGCAAGTTAGCCATCCCCTGTTCCAGTTCGGTTAGCTTCAGAATATCCCCTGTTTTAGCCGGTATGGCATTCCACAGGCTGGTTGTCGCGCTATTGCCCGAAGCCCAGCTGATATTACCGATATAGCCATAGCTCAACGTGATGCTCAGAATGCCATCATTCAGGGATTGTGAAGGTACATCAATAAGCGAAGTGATATATCCCCGGGCAATGAGTTCATTTTGCAAGGTTGTGGTGAGTAGACGTATGCCTTCAATACCCAGGCACTTTTTTTCTGCCTGGCGAGCGATATTACCTAGCAGACCGCGGGTCAACTTGTGGTCAGCAGAAATAATTTCAACATGGTTGATATATCGGCAGGTTGCTTCAAGTGGAAAGGCGAGTTTATATTTTTGCGATCCTGTACCTGATGCCGAATATTCCTGCTGTGCTGGTGCCAATGCGCTTTGCCGCGCCTTATCCTGTTCCACCTGATGGGTATTGCTAATCGATACATTCGCCAATGTCGATGCGGTTAACAGAATATAAAGATAAAGGGCGGTTATGAGACTTTTATTATTCACGAAGCAATATCCATTTGTTTCACTCGTCCGTTATAGCCTTGTCAAGAATGTTTAGCGTTAACTGAGTCGGGTTAACGAAGCCGGGTTCTCAATCTTAAGAATCTTAATTTTCTAAAATCAAAAAAAAGCCGCTGCCGGCGCTCAGCGTTGTTGTCAAATTCGCGCCATGTTATCTATGACAGATTATGTAATCCACGATGTAAAGAGTGAATTTTTGTTGAATTGAGCGTTTCAGGTCGTGAATTATTTGGCGTGAGGCTGGATATATTTATGACGCGTATTTGAGAGCGGCAAAGCTATTGCCATAACTATGGAGAGAGACAGGAGCGGGAAGAGATAAAAGGCGTGTACGGTACCGTACACGCCGGAAGATTAGTGCAGAATTTTGGCGAGGAAGTCTTTGGCGCGTTCAGATTGCGGGTTAGCAAAAAACGCTTCTTTATCGGCGTCTTCGACAATTTTTCCTTCATCCATAAAGATAACCCGGTTGGCTACCTTACGCGCAAAGCCCATTTCATGGGTGACCACCATCATGGTCATCCCTTCATTTGCCAGTTCAACCATAACGTCCAGCACTTCGTTAATCATCTCCGGATCCAGCGCGGAAGTGGGTTCATCAAACAGCATGGCGATAGGATCCATACACAGCGCGCGGGCGATGGCCACGCGCTGCTGTTGGCCGCCCGAGAGCTGGGCGGGGAATTTTTCGGCATGAGCGGAAAGCCCCACGCGTTCCAGCAGCTTAAGCCCTTTCGCCCGGGAGGCGGCTTTGTCGCGATTGAGCACCTTGACCTGCGCCAGGGTGAGGTTCTCGATAATCGATAAATGCGGGAACAGCTCAAAGTGCTGGAATACCATCCCGACGCGCGAACGCAGTTTGGCCAGGTTGGTCTTTTTATCGTTGACGGTGGTGCCGTCGACGATGATTTGACCTTGCTGAATGGGCTCCAGGCCGTTTACGGTTTTAATCAGCGTTGATTTACCCGAACCCGAAGGCCCGCAGACCACCACCACTTCGCCTTTTTTCACTTCCGTGGAGCAATCGGTCAGCACCTGAAAGTGACCATACCATTTTGAAACATTTTTCAGGGTAATCATTACACAGTCCTTTTCTTCAACCAGCTGACCAACAGCGATGCGCTGAGACTAAACACAAAATATACGGCGCCTGCGAACAGGATCATTTCTACCTGGGTTCCATCACGCTCGCCGATAGTTGAGGCGGTGCGGAAAAAGTCGGCCAGGCTCAGAACATAAACCAGCGAGGTATCCTGGAACAGGACGATGCCCTGCGTGAGCAGCAGCGGTACCATGGCGCGGAAGGCCTGCGGCAGAATCACCAGCTTCATGGATTGCCAGTGGGTCATGCCCAGCGCCAGCGCGGCGCTGGACTGGCCGCGCGAGATACTCTGAATGCCGGCACGGATAATTTCCGAGTAATAGGCCGCTTCAAACATGGAGAAGGCGATCATCGCTGAAATCAGGCGGATATCGGTTTTCGGCGACAGGCCAAGCACGTTCTGCAGAAACCCCGGAACAATCAGATAAAACCACAGCAGTACCATCACCAGCGGAATGGAGCGGAAGACGTTAACGTAGGTTTTGGCAAACCACGCCAGCGGCAGGAAGCTCGACAGGCGCATGACGGCCAGAATCGTCCCCCAGACAATCCCGACAACAATCGCGGTCACGGTAATTTTTAAGGTAATCACCAGCCCTGCCAGCAGGTACGGCATGGAAGGAATAATGGAGCTCCAGTCAAAATCGTACATTATTTACCCCCCATATTGCCCGGCAGGCGGACTTTACGTTCGACCACGTACATGATCAGCATAATAACGGCGTTGATAAACACGTAGGCGAGGGTGATAGCGGTAAACGACTCCCAGGCATGGGCCGAGTAGTCCAGCAGCTTGCCCGCCTGCGCGGCCATATCGGCAAGACCAATGGTGGAAGCGATGGCCGAGTTTTTCACCAGGTTCATCATTTCAGAGGTCATTGGCGGCACGATAACGCGATAGGCATTAGGCAGCAGAACGTAACGGTAGGTTTGCGGGAGCGTTAGCCCCATCGCCAGCCCGGCGTTTTTCTGGCCGCGCGGCAGGGATTGAATACCGGAACGAACCTGCTCGCAGACGCGCGCGGCGGTAAACAATCCCAGACACAGCATCGAAGAAACGAAAAACTGAATATTCGGATCCAGCTCGGACTTAAACCACATGCCGAGGTTTTCCGGCAGCAGTTCAGGCACCACCAGATACCAGGTGAAAAACTGAACGATAAGCGGAACGTTACGAAAAAGTTCAACGTAGCAGGTGCCGATAGTCGACAGCAGACGGTTCGGGACCGTACGGAGAATACCGAAGAGCGAACCCACAAAGAACGCGATAATCCAGGCCGTTACCGACAGGGTGACGGTTATCTGAAAACCACTCCACAGCCAGCCTAAATAGGTGGTGTTGCCGAACGGGGCCTGTTGCAGGAATATCCCCCAGTTCCAGTCTATTGACATAAATGACTCCTGGAAAAAAAAGGGTAGCAGCGCTACCCTCGAAGATTATTGCTCAGCCTGTTTCGGTATTCGCGGCCGCTGGGGAACGACCAGCCGCCGTATAGTCTGTCCGCGCCGTGGCAACAATCGGGAGGGCAGGATTCCCCGCCCTTTGTTTTTTTAATTAGTTAAGAGCTTTGTCGTTAGGTGATTTGAACAGCGCTTTCATCTCGTCAGAGAGTTCAAAGTTCATATTCAGGTTCTTTGGCGGAATAGGATTTTTAAACCACTTATCGAACCATTTTTCGGCTTCACCGGAGGTCTGAACCTGGGCGACCGTCTCATCGACCAGCGTTTTGAACTGCGGGTCATCTTTGCGCAGCATGCAGCCGTAGGCTTCCTGAGACTGAGCGGTACCGACAATCTCCCAGTTATCCGGTTTCTTCGCTTTCGCACGTTCGCCCGCCAGCAGCGCGTCATCCATCATAAAGGCCACCGCGCGACCGCTCTCCAGAGTACGGAAAGAGTCACCGTGATCTTTTGCGCTGATAATACGCATATTCATTTTTTTCTCGTCGTTCAGCTTGTGCAGCAGAATTTCGGAGGTGGTGCCGGAGGTGACGACGACGGCTTTATCCTTCAGATCCGGGAAATCTTTAATCGCGCCACCTTTTTTCACCAGCAGACGAGTACCGACGACGAAGATTGTATCGGAGAAGGCCGCCTGTTTCTGGCGTTCAAGGTTGTTGGTGGTGGAGCCGCATTCGAAATCATACGTGCCGTTTTGCAGCAGCGGAATACGGTTTTGTGAGGTGACCGGGATCAGTTTGACCTGCAGATCCGGTTTGTTCAGCTTCTTCTTGATGGCATCAACGATCGCATTCGAATAGTCCTGAGAGTAGCCAACGACCTGCTGCTTGTTGTCATAGTAAGAGAACGGAACGGATGATTCACGGTGACCGACGACGATAACGCCGTTTTTGGCAATTTTATCCAGAGTGCTCTGACCTGCGGTGGATGCCGCATCTTCTGCATGCGCCACCCCAGCGGTGAGGCCCATGACCAGCATTGCTGCGGCCAGTTTACGTAATTGCATATCCGACTCCTTATCCTCAGCGCCGTCAGACGCTATTGATACCCATTGTGAATGTATGTGCTTTTTTATCGCTGCCGTCTTTGCGCGCAGCATTTGTATGTGTTTGTTAGCATTTAGTTTGGCTTAATGTAAAGATTTTGCTCTTATATTGTTGATTTTTGCGAAGCGCACCGCACCATTTAAAGGCAAAAATCCCCCATTGCACCAAAATGGCGCCGCCTGACGATCGATGGTGGTGCAACCGGGTTGTACCCCCGAGGATCGCGTTGCGACATGAATTTATTAAGCAATGGTCGTGCCAGAATGGATAAGAAGGGGAGATGACCGCGGCGACGAATGCCGCCGCGGGAGAAGTAATTATTGACGACGCTGGCGCAGGCTCATCAGCAGCGCAGCAAAGCCAAACAAGGCGGTTAACGCCCACAGCGGCCAGTTCCCCGTACGCGCGTACGGCGTCAGTCCTGCCGTTGGGGTCACTTTGGTGGTTAATACGGCGCGGGTGAACTGCGGGATCATCTCCTGTATTTCACCGCGTGGGCCGATGACCGCGGTAATGCCGTTATTGGTGCTGCGCAGCAGCGGACGGGCCAGCTCCAGCGCGCGCATTCGCGCCATCTGGAAGTGCTGCCACGGGCCGATAGATTTGCCGAACCATGCGTCATTCGAAATGGTTAACAGGAAATCCGTATCCGGGCGGAAGTTATCCCGAACCTGCTCGCCAAGAATGATTTCGTAGCAGATGGCCGCCGTCAGACGCATATTATGCGCCACCAGTTGCGGCTGCACGTACGGCCCGCGGCTGAAAGAGGACATTGGCAGGTCGAAGAACGGCGCCAGCGGACGCAGAATCGATTCCAGCGGCACAAACTCACCAAACGGCACCAGATGATTCTTGTTGTAGCGATTCTTTGAGTCGTAGCTGTACGGGTTATCTTTGCCCAGCGTAATAATGGTGTTGTACGTATCGTAGCGATTCCGCGCGTTCAGACGCGCATCGACGATGCCGGTGATCAGCGAGCTATTTTTCGACCGCATCAGGTCGTCCATCATGCTGAGGAAGCGCTGCTGGTTAATTTCCAGATCCGGAATCGCGGACTCCGGCCAGACGATCAGCTGCGATTTACCCATATGCGGCTGGGTGAGATCCAGATAGGTTTTCAGGGTGTTGAGTAGCTGATTCTGATCCCATTTCATCGCCTGGGGGATATTGCCCTGTACCAGCGAAACCGTGGTCGCGCGCGCCGGCAGCGGTTGATACCACTGAATGTAGCGAAGCGGGAAGGGCAGGGCGAACAGGACGAAGGCGGCGATCAGCGGCTTCCAGTTACGCTGCGCGATAGCCAATACCAGCAGGCCGCTAACGAGCATCAGCAGGAAGTTAATCGCCTCAACGCCCATCACGGGCGCCAGGCCTTTTAGCGGGCCGTCAATCTGACTGTAGCCGAACTGTAGCCACGGGAAGCCGGTGAGCACCCAGCCGCGCAGAAATTCGCTGATTTGCCACACCACCGGCGCGGCGATAGCCACGCGTATCCAGCTGGTTTTCGGCCACAGGCGCGAAAGAATGCCGGCAAATAATCCGGTATAGAGCGACAGATAGGCCGCCAGCAGAACCACCAGGAAAACGTTGACCGGACCGGGCATACCGCCGAACTGCGCGATGCTCACGTAGACCCAGTTAATACCGGAGCCGAATAGCCCTAATCCCCAGAAATAGCCAATCGCGGCGCTTTGCAGGGGACGTCGGTTGAGGGTTAAACCTTGCAGGCCAATTAACGAAATAATCGCTGCGGGCCAGAAGTCATAAGGTGAAAAAGCCAGCGTTCCGCTGGCTCCGAATAACAGCGCCAGCAGCAAACGTACGCGCTGGCGTTCAATAAGAGAGGCAAATACCATTTAGGTTAATCGTCCCGTTGGATTAGTCTTCCAGCTTTGGCTGCGGGGCATCATCAGGAAGCTTTACATGTACCTGAATAATACGTCGACTGTCAGCCATTGCGACCTTGAATTGGTAACCATCAATGTCGATAGACTCGCCGCGGGCAGGCAGATGACCAAACGCCTGCATGACCAGACCGCCGATGGTGTCGACCTCTTCATCGCTGAAGTGGGTGCCGTACGCTTCGTTGAAATCTTCGATTGAGGCCAGCGCGCGCACCGTCCACGTGTGGCGGCTCAGCTGACGGAAATCGATATCTTCTTCTTCGTCGTATTCGTCTTCTATTTCACCGACGATGAGCTCAAGGATGTCTTCAATGGTCACCAGGCCTGAGACGCCGCCAAACTCATCGATAACGATAGCCATATGATAACGTTGGGAGCGAAACTCCTTCAGCATGCGATCAACCCGCTTGCTCTCGGGCACGACAACCGCCGGACGCAACACTTTTTCCATGCTGAAGGCTTCGGCATCGCTGCGCATAAACGGCAGCAAATCTTTGGCCATCAGAATCCCTTCGATGTGATCTTTATCTTCGCTGATCACCGGGAAACGCGAGTGGGCCGATTCGATGATCACATCGAGGCACTCGTCCAGCGTCTGGTTGCGTTTCAGGGTAATCATCTGCGAGCGGGGGATCATGATGTCGCGAACGCGCTGGTCGGCGATATCCATTACCCCTTCGAGCATATCGCGCGTATCTTCGTCGATAAGGTCGTTTTGCCCGGAATCACGGATCAGCGCCAGCAGTTCGTCACGATTCTTGGGTTCACCGTGAAAGAGCTGGCTGAGTAACAGGGAGAAGAATCCCTTTTTGCTGTTTACTGTGTCGCTACTGTGTGAATTGTCGTCGCTCATGGCGTCGTATGGGTTCTCATGTTAGTTAAATAGTCGCTCGTCACGCGTATACTCAGCGCCCGGCATAGCGGCCAGTCGCCGGCAAAGCCGGCAACGGGTTATTCCTTCTCGGCAATGTACGGATCCTCATAGCCCAGAGCAAGCATTATCTCTGTTTCGAGGGATTCCATCTCTTCCGCTTCTTCATCAATGATGTGGTCATAGCCCAAAAGATGCAGGCTACCGTGGACCACCATATGCGCCCAGTGCGCTTCCAGCGGTTTACCTTGCTCTTTCGCTTCCTGTTCAACCACCTGACGGCAGATGACCAGGTCGCCAAGCAGCGGCATTTCGATACCCGGCGGGGCTTCGAACGGGAAAGAGAGCACGTTAGTCGGTTTGTCCTTCCCGCGATAGGTCAGGTTCAGCTCGTGGCTTTCCGCTTCATCAACCAGGCGGATCGTCAGCTCCGACTCTTCCTGAAACGGCGGAATAACGCTATCGACCCAGCGCTGAAACAGGGCTTCATCCGGCATTCCGCTGTTATCTTCGCAAGCCAGCTGTAAATCGAGAATGACCTGACTCATTTATGCTCCTGTTCCTGGGCTTCGCGTTTGCGCTCGGCGGCCAGTTCTGCTTTACGTTTCTGGTCTGCTTCTTCCCAGGCTTCATAGGCGTTAACGATGCGAGCCACCACCGGGTGGCGCACGACGTCTTCGCTATGGAAGAAGTTGAAGCTGATCTCATCGACTTCCGCCAGCACTTCAATCGCGTGGCGCAGGCCCGATTTGGTGCTGCGTGGCAGGTCAATCTGCGTGACGTCGCCGGTAATGACCGCCTTAGAGTTGAAGCCGATACGGGTCAGGAACATTTTCATCTGTTCAATGGTCGTGTTCTGGCTTTCGTCGAGAATGATAAACGCATCGTTCAGCGTACGGCCGCGCATATAGGCCAGCGGCGCGACTTCAATCACGTTGCGCTCAATCAACTTTTCCACTTTCTCGAAGCCGAGCATCTCGAACAGCGCGTCGTAAAGGGGACGCAGATACGGATCGACTTTCTGGCTCAAGTCGCCGGGCAGGAAGCCCAGTTTTTCGCCGGCCTCAACCGCCGGACGGGTCAGAAGAATACGGCGGATCTCCTGGCGCTCCAGCGCGTCTACCGCGGCGGCGACCGCCAGGTAGGTTTTCCCGGTCCCGGCAGGTCCGACGCCGAAGGTAATGTCGTGGTCGAGAATATTGGCGATGTACTGCGCCTGATTCGGCGTACGCGGCTTAATCACGCCGCGCTTGGTTTTGATATTGATGGCCTTACCGTAGTCCGGCACGCTTTCGGCGCTCTGCTCCAGCACGCGGGCTTCTTTGATCGCCAGATGAATTTGTTCCGGTTCAATATCCTGGATTTCGCCGCGCATCGGCGCGGTATCGACGTACAGACTGCGCAGGATATCCGCCGCAGCGGTGACGCAAATCGGCCGACCGGTCAGTTTAAAGTGGTTGTCACGACGGTTAATCTCGATACCGAGACGGCGTTCCAGCTGTTTAATGTTGTCATCAAACGGGCCGCACAGGCTCAGCAGACGGGCGTTGTCCGCGGGCTCAAGGGTGATTTCGCGAGTGTCTGTATTCAAACTGTTCCTCTTATACATAGATAGCCGGAAGGTAGCCGGTCAGGAAATTATTCACGTCATCGGAATATGGCGCAAGCATCGCTATAGATATTGGGCTCAGGAGAGGAAATACAAGGCCTGCCGGAGCCGGCAGGCCTGAACGGATTATGGCTGGTAGGTACCGACGCCAAGATCGTTTTCTTTACGGGTGCGGGCAATCACCGACTCCGGGGTTTCCGCGATGCGCAGACCCATTTCGTCCTCGGTGCGCACCACTTTACCGCGCAGGGAGTTTGTCCAGACATCGGTGATCTCGACATCAACAAACTTGCCGATCATCTCAGGCGAGCCTTCGAAGTTCACCACGCGGTTATTTTCGGTGCGGCCAGACAGCTCCATGATGCTCTTACGTGAGGTGCCTTCCACCAGAATGCGCTGCACGGTGCCGAGCATACGGCGGCTCCAGGCCATCGCCTGCTGGTTGATGCGCTCCTGGAGAATATACAGACGCTGCTTTTTGTCCTCTTCCGGTACGTCATCGACCATATCGGCCGCCGGCGTTCCCGGGCGCGCGGAGAAGATGAAGCTGTAGCTCATATCGAAATTCACATCGGCAATCAGCTTCATGGTCTGCTCGAAATCCTGGGTGGTTTCGCCAGGGAAGCCGACGATGAAGTCGGAGCTGATCTGAATATCCGGACGCGCCGCGCGCAGTTTGCGGATAATCGCTTTATATTCCAGCGCCGTGTGGGTTCGGCCCATCAGGTTCAGCACGCGGTCGGAGCCGCTCTGTACCGGCAGGTGCAGGAAGCTGACCAGCTCAGGCGTATCGCGGTAAACCTCGATGATATCGTCGGTGAACTCGATGGGATGGCTAGTGGTAAAGCGGATCCGGTCGATACCGTCGATCGCCGCAACCAGACGCAGGAGATCGGCAAAGCTACCGGTGGTGCCGTCATAGTTTTCCCCGCGCCAGGCGTTTACGTTCTGCCCGAGCAGGTTGACTTCACGCACGCCCTGAGCCGCAAGCTGGGCGATTTCAAACAGGATATCGTCGCTTGGACGGCTCACTTCCTCACCGCGGGTATAAGGCACCACGCAGTAGGTGCAATACTTGTTGCAGCCTTCCATGATGGAAACAAAGGCGCTTGGACCTTCGGCGCGCGGTTCCGGCAGGCGGTCGAATTTTTCGATTTCCGGGAAGCTGATATCGACGACCGGGCTGCGGTTGCCTCGTACCGAGTTGATCATTTCCGGCAGACGGTGCAGGGTCTGCGGCCCAAAAATAATATCGACGTAGTGGGCGCGCTGGCGAATATGGTCGCCTTCCTGAGAGGCCACGCAGCCCCCGACGCCAATGATCAGGTTGGGATTCTTCTCTTTCAGCAGCTTCCAGCGTCCTAGCTGATGGAATACTTTTTCCTGAGCCTTCTCACGGATTGAGCAGGTATTGAGCAGCAGCACATCCGCTTCTTCCGCCACTTCAGTGAGTTGATACCCGTGGGTGGCATCCAGCAGATCGGCCATCTTTGATGAATCGTATTCGTTCATCTGACAGCCCCAGGTTTTAATATGGAGTTTTTTTGTCATCGACTTGCTCATGCTTAATTAGGTATACCCAAAGTCAGCGTCTTCACCGGATGTTGCTCTGCAATGTGAAGGGTGACGGATATAAAGCCAGGATTGCAGGGCGCGTATTGTAATGCTTTGACCGCGCCCTGACCAGTACGACCGTAATCACCACAAGCCGAATAAAAATCCGGTAAACTGAGGGGATTCGGGTTTAAGGATAATAGCCATGACAATTCATGCAACAGATGTCGTTATCGTCGGCGGCGGGATGGTTGGCGGCGCCCTCGCGCTTGGCCTGGCGCAGCAGGGCTTTACGGTGACGGTCATTGAAAAAAACGCGCCACCGGTTTTTGATGCGTCTTCACCGCCTGACGTGCGCATTTCGGCAATCAGCGCATCATCGGTAGGGCTGCTGAGAGGCCTCGGCGTCTGGGACAGCGTGCGGTCCATGCGCGCCCATGCCTACCGCCAGCTAGAAACCTGGGAGTGGGAAAGCGCTCATGTTGTCTTCAACGCCGCGGAGCTGAAGCTGCCGGAACTGGGCTATATGGTGGAGAATAACGTCCTGCAGCGAGCCCTGTGGCAGGCGCTGGAAGCCCATGAGCGCATATTGCTGCAGGTGGGGACATCGCTCCAGGAGATGCGGCGGGGAGAAACGTACACCACCTTAACGCTGACCGACGGCAGCCAGCTTGATGCGCGGCTGGTGGTGGGCGCGGACGGCGCCAGTTCGCAGGTGCGTCAGCTGGCCGGAATCGGCATCCACGCGTGGCAGTATCAGCAATCCTGTATGTTGATCAGCGTACAGTGTGCGGACGATCCCGGCGACAGCACCTGGCAGCAGTTCACTCCGGCGGGGCCGCGCGCGTTTTTACCGCTGTTCGATCATTGGGCCTCGCTGGTGTGGTACGACGCGCCAGCGCGGATCCGCCAGCTGCAGGGCATGAGTATGGCTCAGCTACAGCAGGAAATTACTCGCCACTTCCCGTCGCGGCTGGGAGAGATTACGCCGCTGAGCGCGGGCGCCTTCCCGCTCACCCGCCGCCACGCATTGCAGTATGTTAAGCCGGGGCTGGCGCTGGTGGGCGATGCTGCGCACACCATTCATCCGCTGGCGGGGCAGGGGGTTAACCTCGGCTATCGCGATGTCGATGCGCTGCTCGATATTCTTGGCAGAGCAAAAGCCCACGGCGAAGAGTGGGCCAGCCTGCCGGTACTTAAGCGCTACCAGACGCGACGTCAGGCGGACAACTTTATTATGCAGTCTGGGATGGATCTGTTTTATGCCGGGTTTAGCAACGATCTGCCCCCGGTGCGTATGCTGAGAAACATTGGGCTGATGGCGGCCGAGCGCGCCGGCGGACTGAAGCGTCAGGCGTTGAAATACGCGTTGGGATTGTAACGCTGGACGACCCGGCTGGCGAAGGCGCGGCCGGGTAGGTATGCTAACAGGCGTAGCTAAAATCCATAAAGCAAAAAGCCCGCCGAAGCGAGCTTTTTGCTTTTTGTTGGCTGGGGTACGAGGATTCGAACCTCGGAATGCCGGAATCAGAATCCGGTGCCTTACCGCTTGGCGATACCCCAATTTTACGTTGACCATTTCGTACCGGGGTCAAACCGGTGGCTTAGCGCCTGGATATACTCCAACGGGTGCGCGCACAGCGTGGGCGACTTTTAAAATTGGCTGGGGTACGAGGATTCGAACCTCGGAATGCTGGTATCAGAAACCAGAGCCTTACCGCTTGGCGATACCCCAACAATTCTTTTGGATTTATCGAACTGAATCAATAATTCCCTTGTATGGTGGCTACGACGGGATTCGAACCTGTGACCCCATCATTATGAGTGATGTGCTCTAACCAGCTGAGCTACGTAGCCAAAATCTTACTCTATTTTCGATGGCTGGGGTACCTGGATTCGAACCAGGGAATGCCGGTATCAAAAACCGGTGCCTTACCGCTTGGCGATACCCCAATACCGTCGCGGTGAACCGCAAACATCGAAAATATGGCTGGGGTACCTGGATTCGAACCAGGGAATGCCGGTATCAAAAACCGGTGCCTTACCGCTTGGCGATACCCCAACAAAAATCTTTTACCGCAACGCGAACGAGTAAATGGTGCGGGAGGCGAGACTTGAACTCGCACACCTTGCGGCGCCAGAACCTAAATCTGGTGCGTCTACCAATTTCGCCACTCCCGCAAAAAAGATGGTGGCTACGACGGGATTTGAACCTGTGACCCCATCATTATGAGTGATGTGCTCTAACCAGCTGAGCTACGTAGCCATCTTTTTGCGCGTTACCTTATCGGCGTTGCGGGGCGCATTATGCGTATTGAGCCTTGAAGCGTCAACCCCTTTTTCATCGAAAATGGACTGAACGTAACTGTTTGGTTAGGTTGCGAACAGCGTGGTGCAATAATCGGCAATTATTGGTTATTTATCGTTTTTAACGGCTTAAATAAGGCACAAAACAAAAACGGACCCCGAAGAGTCCGTTTTGAAAACAGCGTCGGTTAGTAGGCCGACTGGTGTACGCCAACCGCGCGTCCCGACGGATCGTTCATTTTTTTGAAAGATTCGTCCCACTCAATCGCTTTTGCTGAAGAGCATGCGACGGAAGGGCCGCCAGGAACGCATTCGGCCGCGCTCGGTACCGGGAACAGCTCTTCGAAAATCTCACGGTACAGATACGCTTCTTTCGAGGAAGGCGTGTTGTACGGGAAGCGGAAGCTGGCGGTTTCCAACTGCTGATCGGAAATCTGTTCAGCGGCCACTTCTTTTAAGGTATCGATCCAGCTGTAACCAACGCCGTCAGAGAACTGTTCTTTCTGGCGCCAGGCGACGCTCGCCGGCAGGTAAGATTCAAAACATTCACGCAGGACATGTTTTTCCATTTTACCGTTGCCGCACATTTTATCCTGCGGGTTAATACGCATTGCCACGTCGAGGAATTTTTTATCCAGGAACGGGACGCGCGCTTCAACGCCCCAGGCGGACATCGCTTTGTTGGCGCGAGCGCAGTCAAACATATGCAGCGCCTGCAGTTTGCGCACGGTCTCTTCGTGCAGCTCTTTGGCGTTGGGCGCTTTATGGAAATAGAGGTAGCCGCCAAATACTTCGTCAGAACCTTCGCCGGACAGCACCATTTTGATGCCCATGGCTTTGATTTTACGCGACATCAGATACATTGGCGTTGACGCGCGAATCGTCGTCACGTCGTAGGTTTCAATGTGATAGATAACATCGCGAATCGCGTCCAGGCCTTCCTGCACCGTAAAGTGGATCTCGTGGTGCACGGTACCCAGATGGTTAGCCACTTCCTGCGCGGCTTTCAGATCGGGGGCGCCCTCCAGGCCGACGGCGAAGGAGTGCAGCTGCGGCCACCAGGCTTCTGATTTTTCCTGATCTTCGACGCGGCGCGCGGCATATTTTTTGGTGATGGCGGAAATCACCGATGAATCCAGGCCGCCGGAGAGCAGTACGCCGTACGGAACATCGGACATCAGGTGGCTTTTCACCGACTCTTCCAGCGCCTGACGCAGTTCGTTTTTGTCCGTGACATTGTCTTTGACCGCGTCGTAGTCGAACCAGTCGCGCTGGTAGTACTCGCGGATTTCGCCATCTTTGCTCCACAGGTAGCTGCCTGCCGGGAACTCTTTAATCGTGCGGCAAACGGGAACCAGCGCTTTCATTTCAGAGGCAACGTAGAAGTTACCATGTTCGTCGTGACCCATATACAGCGGGATGATGCCGATGTGGTCGCGACCAATCAGATACGCGTCTTTTTCGCTGTCGTAGAGAGCGAAAGCAAACATCCCCTGCAAATCGTCGAGGAAGTCCGGGCCTTTTTCCTGATACAGCGCGAGGATAACTTCGCAGTCGGAACCGGTCTGGAACGCATAGCGGTCGCCGTATTCCGCGCGCAGCGCCTGGTGGTTGTAGATTTCACCGTTGACGGCGAGAGCGTGAGTTTTAGCGGCGTTATACAGCGGCTGCGCGCCGGCATTGACGTCGACGATCGACAGGCGTTCATGCGCCAGGATGGCTTTATCACAAGCATAGACGCCGGACCAGTCCGGACCACGGTGGCGCATCAGTCGGGAAAGCTCCAGTGCCTTTTTACGCAGCTCACCCGCGTCAGTTTTAATATCCAGTACGCCAAAAATCGAACACATAGCCTTCTCCGTTACCCTGTCTTGTTTGATGTTGTGCAGACTTCGTCTTATTGCGAAGCCTCAGTGCATGCTTTAGAAAATGCCGCAAAGGCGCGGAGGGCGCAAGGGGTTTACGGCAGGAAAAGGAAATAATGCAATTGTGATTGTCGAATAGTGAAAAAAGAGTACGTTTTGAGCACTTTTGTTGCTGAATATTTAGTGATGACGCTTTTTTTTTAGATAAAAGCGTTCAGGAGAGGCTTAGAAATAAGAAACCACGTCGCAGGACGTGGTTTTATTTAGAAGATATCGATTTCCGCAACGGAGGGATAAATCCAGGAAGGGCGGAACGGCATGCTGTCGATATCATCGAGCGTGGCAACCCCGGAAAGCACCAGAATGGTTTCCAGACCGGCCTGGAAGCCTGCCAGAATATCCGTTCGCAGGTTATCGCCGACGATCACCGTCTGTTCCGAATGCGCCTGCATTTTATTGAGCGCGGAGCGGATAATCCACGGGCTCGGTTTCCCCACGTAGAACGGCTTACGACCTGAGATTTTTTCTATACCGGCGCACAGCGCCCCGCAGGCCGGGTAGTAGCCGCGACCGTGGGTATCCGGGTTAGTGGCGATAAAGCGCGCGCCGTTGGCGACAAAAAAAGCGGCCTTATGCATCATCTCCCAGTTAAAGGAGCGCGTCTCACCGACGATAACGAAATCAGGATTGACGTCGGTGATGGTAAAGCCTGCTTTGTACAGTTCGTGAATCAGCGCGCCTTCCCCGACCACATAGGCTTTTTTGCCTTCCTGGCGACGCAGAAAATCCGCCGTGGCCATTGCTGAGGTATAAAAGGCGGTATCAGGAACATCGATTCCCGCCGTCGCAAAGCGGTTTGCCAGATCCTGCCCGGTTTGAGAAGGGTAGTTAGTCAGCATCACCAGCGGCATCTCTTTCTCGAGTATGCGTTTGATGAATTCAGCGGCGCCCGGCACGGCCACATTGTCGTGCATCAGCACGCCGTCAATATCACAAATTACGTTTTGAATGGTCATGAACTGTCCGACATCATTGGAGAAAGGCGAAACTATAAAGCGGCTTTAGCTTTCCAGCAAACGCTGGAGCAGAGTCCCGTTGAGCATCGCACGCTTTACCAGGGCAAAAGCGCCAATGGCAGAGCGATGATCGAGCGTGGATCGCACTACCGGCAGGTTTTTGCGAAACGCCTTCAGCGCCTGGGTATTAATACAGCCTTCGATTGCCGGCAGAAGGACTTTTTCCGCTTCCACGATCTCTCCGGCAATCACCACTTTTTGCGGATTAAACAGGTTAATGGCGATAGCGATGGTTTTACCCAGATGGCGGCCAACGTGCTCGATTACCTCGCAGGCCAGCGCATCGCCTTTATTCGCGGCTTTGCAGATCGTTTTGATCGAACAGTCATCGAGGGAGATTTTGCTCTGATACCCCTGTTCCAGCAGATGACGAACGCGATGTTCAATAGCGGCATTGGCGGCAATGGTTTCCAGACAGCCGAAGTTACCGCAGTGGCAGCGCTCGCCTAACGGGTCGACCTGGATATGGCCGATTTCCCCGACGTTACCGTTACGGCCAATAAAAATCCGCCCGTTGGAGATGATCCCTGCGCCGGTCCCGCGGTGTACGCGCACCAGAATGGAGTCTTCACAGTCGTGGCTCGCACCAAAGTAGTGCTCCGCCAGCGCGAGGCTACGAATATCGTGGCCGACGTAACAGGTAACTTTAAAACGTTTTTCCAGCGCTTCAACCAGCCCCCAGTTTTCCACCTGAATATGCGGCATATAGCGAATGACGCCGCTTTCCGGATCGACCAGCCCCGGCAGGATCACTGAAATGGCGATCAGCTCGCGGATTTTACGCTGACAGCTCTCCATAAAGGCGGCAATGATGTTAAGCAGGGCGTGCTCCAGCGTTTCCTGAGTTCTTTCCGGCAGCGGGTAGTGCTCTTCTTCAAGAGTCTTGCTGCTTAAATCATAGAGGGTCAGGGTGGCGTCGTAGCGGCCAAGGCGTACGCCGATGGCGTGGAAGCCGCGGGTTTCGGCAACAATGGAGATGGCGCGGCGGCCCCCGGTGGAGGCCTGCTGATCGACTTCTTTGATCAGTCCGCGTTCAATAAGCTGACGCGTAATTTTGGTTACGCTGGCAGGGGCAAGCTGGCTTTGTTCCGCAATCTGGATACGCGAGATGGGGCCGTGCTGATCGATGAGCCGATAGACGGCCGCGCTGTTCAGCTGTTTTACGAGATCGACGTTACCAATTTGAGCCTGTCCGCCTGCTGTCATACTTTTACTTACTCAGTGACGACCTCGTTACCATTAACGATGGTCTTGGTGATTTTATAATCACGGGTGAATGCGGTCAGGTTAGCGACCATCCCCGGGGCAATGCTGCCTAACTGTTTGTCTACGCCAATGGCGCGGGAAGGGTAGAGCGTCGCCATACGCAACACTTCATCCAGCGCGATGCCGCAGTGCTCAACGAGGTTACGCACCCCTTCAATCATGGTCAATGAAGAGCCGCTGAGGGTACCGTTCTCATCTACGCACAGGCCGTTCCGGTAGTATATTGTTTTACCGGCAAAAATGAACTGCTCAATATTGGCACCCGCCGGCGCCGTCGCGTCGGTAACAAGACACAGCTTGTCGCCTTTCAAACGTTTAGCGAGGCGCACGTTAGCGAAATCGACGTGCATACCATCGACGATGATGCCGCAGTAGACATCCGGCTCGTCGAAAATCGCGCCAGCCAGGCCCGGCTCACGACCGGTAATATACGGCATGGCGTTAAACAGATGGGTAGCAAAGGTAATCCCGGCGCGGAAACCGATTTTCGCTTCTTTAAGCGTCGCGTTGGAGTGACCGGCGGAGACAATGATGCCGGCGGCCACCAGTTTGCGGATAACCTCCGGTTCCACCCGTTCCGGCGCAAGCGTGATTTTGGTTATCACGTCCGCGTTTTCGCACAGGAAATCCACCAGCGCGGCATCCGGTTTGCGTACGTAGTCCGGGTTGTGGGTGCCTTTTTTAACAATATTCAGCCACGGGCCTTCAAGATGCAGACCCAGCGCCTGGTTAGGATGTTTTTGCAGGTATTCGCGCATCACGCGTACGCCCTGTTTCATCAGGTCGTCGCTGGAGGTGATCAGCGTGGGCAGATAGCTGGTGCAGCCGGAGCGTTCATTGGCCTTCTGCATAATCTCCAGCGTTTCAACGGTGACCGCGTCCGCCGTGTCGTTGAACTGCACGCCGCCGCAGCCGTTAAGCTGGACGTCGATAAAACCGGGGGCAAGGATCGCGCCATCAACCGAGCGCTGTTCGATCCCGGTGGGCAGTTCAGTCTGAAGACAGATACGTTCGATAAGGCCATTGGCGATAACAATCGCATGGTCATCCAGAATTTCATGACCGGTATAAATCCGGCCTTGGGTTAATGCATACATTACGACCCCCGGTTGTCAAAAATGGTTGTCCCGCGGGGGCAGCCGCGGGACGAGACTACATTACAGACCTTTGATATTTTCGGCTTCTAATTCGTTGAAATATTTCAGTGTCTTAACTTTCAGTTCCATGGTGGACGGCTCATCGCAGACGACAACCGCTTTCGGGTGCAACTGCAGACAGGTAATGGTCCACATATGGTTTACGTTGCCTTCCACCGCCGCCTGCAGCGCCAGCGCTTTCTGATGACCCAGCACCAGAATCATCACTTCTTCCGCGTCGAGCAGAGTACCCACGCCAACGGTCAGCGCGTATTTAGGCACCTGGTCAACGTCACCGTCGAAGAAACGGGAATTCGCTACGCGAGTATCATGGGTCAGGGTTTTGATGCGTGTGCGTGAAGCCAAAGAAGAGGCTGGTTCGTTAAAAGCGATGTGGCCATCGTTACCCACGCCGCCCATAAACAGGTGGATTTTACCGTAAGAACGAATTTTTTCTTCATAGCGACGGCATTCTGCATCAATATCCGGTGCGTTACCATTCAGCAGGTTAATGTTTTCCGCCGGGATATCAACGTGATCAAAGAAGTTGCGATGCATAAAGCTATGATAGCTTTCCGGATGCTCTTTCGGCAGGCCAACGTACTCATCCATGTTGAAGGTGACAACATGCTTAAAGCTAACCTGGCCTGCTTTGTGCATCTCAACCAGGGCTTTATAAGCGGTCAGAGGCGTACCGCCGGTAGGCAGACCGAGGACAAACGGACGGTCCGCAGTCGGTTTGAACGCATTGATGCGGTTAACGATATGCCGGGCAGCCCATTTACCGACTTGTTCAGCTGTTACCAGGGGGATCAGTCTCATTGTTCACCTCTATAGTTAAATTAGAACCTGGCGGATTGGCGCCAGCATACTATTAAGAGTATCGCAGCAACTGCGCCGAGCGGGGTCAATCCGTGTTGATTTTTTGAATGATAAAATAAGTTTTCGTTGTTAGCCAGTCAAAGGCGGAGGTGAATACGATATTTGGTGACTATTGTCACAAAAAATACCCATTTAATTTGCGAGACGAATTAATTTTTCAGACACTTTGCAGGTAAGTTAAAAATTTAACCAGGTTACACAATAATAAAGTGGCTTTAATGAGCCTTATCGGGGTCTCATAGGGGGAATAAGATGAATATTTTAGGTTTTTTTCAGCGACTCGGTAGGGCGTTACAGCTCCCTATCGCAGTGCTGCCGGTCGCGGCGCTGCTGCTGCGATTCGGTCAACCGGATCTGCTTAACATTTCGTTTATCGCCCAGGCGGGCGGGGCAATTTTTGACAACCTGGCGCTGATTTTCGCTATCGGCGTCGCATCCAGCTGGTCGAAAGACAGCGCCGGCGCCGCAGCGCTGGCGGGGGCGGTAGGTTACTTCGTTTTGACCAAAGCGATGGTCACTATCAACCCGGCCATCAATATGGGTGTCCTGGCGGGTATCATTACCGGTCTGGTTGGCGGTGCCGTGTATAACCGCTGGTCGGGTATCAAACTGCCTGACTTCCTGAGCTTCTTCGGCGGCAAACGCTTTGTACCTATCGCAACCGGCTTCTTCTGCCTGGTGCTGGCAGCCATCTTCGGCTACGTCTGGCCGCCGGTGCAGAACGCCATCCATGCAGGTGGTGAATGGATTGTGGGCGCGGGCGCGCTCGGCTCCGGTATCTTCGGTTTCATCAACCGTCTGCTGATCCCGACGGGTCTGCATCAGGTACTGAACACCATCGCCTGGTTCCAGATTGGTGAATTCACCAACGCTGCTGGCGCCGTGTTCCACGGTGATATCAACCGCTTCTATGCGGGTGACGGCACCGCGGGGATGTTCATGTCCGGCTTCTTCCCGATCATGATGTTCGGTCTGCCGGGTGCGGCGCTGGCGATGTATTTCGCGGCCCCGAAAGAGCGTCGTCCGATGGTCGGCGGTATGCTGCTGTCGGTTGCCATCACCGCATTCCTGACCGGTGTGACTGAGCCGCTGGAATTCCTGTTCATGTTCCTGGCGCCGCTGCTGTATCTCCTGCACGCCATCCTGACCGGTATCAGTCTGTTCGTTGCGACGGCGCTGGGTATCCACGCGGGCTTCTCTTTCTCCGCAGGCGCCATCGACTATGTGCTGATGTACAGCCTGCCGGCAGCCAGTAAAAACGTCTGGATGCTGATTGTAATGGGCGTTGTGTTCTTCGTTATCTACTTCCTGTTGTTCAGCGCGGTAATCCGCATGTTCAATCTGAAAACGCCGGGTCGTGAAGATAAAGTGGATGACGTGGTCACTGAAGAGGCCAACAGCAATACCGAAGAAGGTTTAACCCAGCTGGCGACCAACTACATCGCGGCGGTCGGCGGTACGGATAACCTGAAAGCGATTGATGCCTGTATTACCCGTCTGCGTCTGACCGTGGCGGACTCTGCGCTGGTTAACGACGCGGCCTGTAAGCGCCTCGGTGCTTCCGGTGTGGTTAAACTGAACAAGCAGACCATCCAGGTTATCGTGGGTGCGAAAGCCGAATCCGTCGGCGATGAAATGAAGAAAGTGGTTGCCCGTGGCCCGGTTGCCGCGGCGGCTGCAGCGTCTCACAGCGCCCCCGTAGCCGCTCAGGCTGCTAAACCGCAGGCTGTCGCTAACGCGAAAACCGTCGAAGCGCTGGTTTCGCCGATTACCGGCGACATTGTAGCGCTGGAGCAGGTACCGGATGAAGCGTTCGCCAGCAAAGCCGTCGGCGACGGCGTGGCGGTGAAACCGACCGATAAGATTGTTGTTGCGCCGGCGGCAGGCACCGTGGTGAAGATTTTCAACACCAACCATGCTTTCTGTCTGGAAACTGAAAACGGTGCGGAAATCGTCGTCCATATGGGTATCGATACCGTCGCGCTTAACGGCCAGGGCTTTAAACGTCTGGTGGAAGAGGGCGCGGAAGTGAAAGCGGGTCAGCCGATTCTGGAGCTGGATCTTGAGTTCCTGAACGCTAACGCGCGCTCGATGATTAGCCCGGTCGTATGCAGCAATAGCGACGACTACAGCGCGCTGGTTATTCAGGCAACCGGTAAAGTGGTTGCTGGCCAGACGCCGCTGTACGAAATTAAAGGCAAATAAGACTCCTGAGTGGCGTTTATGCCTCAGCGGCGCAGCGAAACCTGCGCCGCTTTTTTTTACCGCAAACACCCCCATAATCTCCTTCTGATCGCTATTTTGCGTAACTAATAGTTGTCTCTACGCCCTGCTTGTAAGATCATGTGCCGTTATACGTTGTTTACGCTTTGAGGAACCCACGATGAGTGAGGCAGAAGCCCGCCCGACTAACTTTATTCGTCAGATCATTGATGAAGATCTGGCTACTGGTAAGCACACCACCGTTCATACCCGTTTTCCACCGGAACCGAACGGCTATCTGCACATTGGCCACGCAAAGTCTATTTGCCTGAACTTTGGTATCGCTCAGGATTACCAGGGCCAATGCAACCTGCGTTTCGATGACACCAACCCGGTGAAGGAAGATATCGAATACGTTGAGTCGATTAAAAACGACGTGCAGTGGTTAGGTTTCCACTGGTCCGGGGATGTTTGCTACTCGTCTGATTATTTCGATCAGCTGCACCAGTATGCGGTTGAACTGATCAATAAAGGTCTGGCCTATGTTGACGAACTGTCAGCGGAAGAGATCCGCGAGTACCGCGGCACGCTGAAAGAGCCGGGTAAAAATAGCCCGTACCGCGATCGCAGCGTGGAAGAGAACCTGGCGCTGTTTGAAAAAATGCGCAGCGGTGGATTTGCCGAAGGTAAAGCCTGCCTGCGCGCGAAAATCGACATGGCCTCTCCGTTTATCGTGATGCGCGATCCGGTGCTGTACCGCATTAAGTTTGCCGACCATCACCAGACCGGAAGCAAGTGGTGCATCTACCCGATGTACGACTTTACCCACTGCATCAGCGATGCGCTGGAAGGGATTACCCACTCGTTGTGTACTCTCGAGTTCCAGGATAACCGCCGCCTGTACGATTGGGTGCTGGATAACATCAGCATCCCCGTGCATCCGCGTCAGTATGAATTCTCGCGCCTCAACCTCGAATACACCGTGATGTCCAAGCGTAAGCTGAATCAGCTGGTGACCGAGAAGCACGTTGAGGGCTGGGATGACCCGCGTATGCCGACCATTTCCGGTCTGCGCCGTCGCGGCTATACCGCCGAATCCATCCGCGAGTTCTGCAAACGCATCGGCGTGACCAAGCAGGACAACACTATCGAAATCGCTTCGCTGGAATCCTGCATCCGTGAAGATCTGAACGAGAACGCCCCGCGCGCGATGGCCGTTATCGACCCGGTTAAGCTGGTTATCGAAAACTATCCGCAGGGCGGCAGCGAAATCGTGACCATGCCGAATCATCCGAATAAACCGGAAATGGGCAGCCGCGAGGTGCCTTTCAGTGGTGAAATCTGGATCGATCGCGCCGACTTCCGCGAGGAAGCGAACAAGCAGTACAAGCGTCTGGTGCTGGGTAAAGAAGTTCGCCTGCGTAACGCTTACGTGATCAAAGCGGAGCGCGTGGAGAAAGATGCGGAAGGCAACATCACCACTATCTTCTGCACCTACGATGCCGATACCCTGAGCAAAGATCCGGCCGACGGCCGCAAGGTGAAGGGCGTGATTCACTGGGTGAGCGCGGCGCACGCGCTGCCGGTGGAAATCCGCCTGTACGATCGCCTGTTCAGCGTACCGAACCCGGGCGCGGCGGAGGACTTCCTCTCGGTGATGAATCCGGAATCGCTGGTGATCAAACAGGGTTTTGCCGAGCCGAGCCTGGCGCAGGCGCAGCCGGAAAAAGCATATCAGTTCGAGCGCGAAGGTTATTTCTGCCTGGATAGCCGCTATGCAACCGCAACCCAACTGGTGTTTAACCGCACCGTCGGTCTGCGCGACACATGGGCGAAAGTCGGCGCGTAGCTACCCGCCGTTATTGAGAACGCCGCTTACTGCGGCGTTTTTTTTATTCAGAATCAGAGAATTAAATCCTCATATTTTTGCGATGCGAATTAATCTTGTTTACAGATTGTAATAACCGCTTTTTTTAACCCTTTCCATCCATTGCATATAAATATGTAATCGCTTTCATTTCCCCTAATTTTCTCTTTTTTTGCAAGCACTTCACCCGACAAACGTGTGACATCTACGACTGAAACAAAAAGACATAAATTATGTGCGCTTTGTCATAATCTTCATCTTTGGTCGGCGAAAGAGATTGATAATTCGCGTCACGAAAAATAGTCTATACCCAGTGGTTATGCGAATTTTTACCGCACCACTTTTTTTAAGCAGTCTTATTTTATTTTTTTGCGCGTTGCCTTTGGTAACCGCACTTTAAAACGTCAAAGAGGATATGCATATGCGTACGTTTAGTGGCAAACGTAGTACGCTGGCGCTGGCTATTGCCGGTGTCACAGCCCTGTCAGGATTTGCAATGGTGCCGGATGCAAAAGCAGAAGGGTTCATTGATGATTCAACGTTAACCGGCGGCATCTATTACTGGCAGCGTGAGCGCGACCGTAAAGATGTGACCGACGGCGATAAATATAAAACTAACCTGTCGCACTCCACCTGGAACGCCAACCTCGACTTCCAGTCCGGCTATGCCGCCGATATGTTCGGTATTGACGTTGCTGCCTTTACCGCCATCGAAATGGGCGAAAGCAGCGAGAGCGGTCACCCGAACGAAATCGCTTTCTCCTCGCGCAATAAAACCTACGATGAAGACTATTCCGGCGATAAGAGCGGGATCAGCCTGTATAAAGCAGCCGCAAAATTTAAATTTGGCCCGACCTGGGCGCGCGCGGGTTATATTCAGCCAACCGGCCAGACGCTGCTGGCGCCGCACTGGAGCTTTATGCCGGGGACCTATCAGGGGGCTGAAGCCGGTGCGAACTTTGACTATGGCGATGCGGGCGCGCTGAGTTTCTCCTATATGTGGACGAACGAATATAAAGCGCCGTGGCATATTGAGATGGATGAGTTCTACCAGAACGACAAGAAAACCAAGGTGGATTACCTTCACTCTCTCGGCGCCAAATATGATTTTAAAAACGACCTTGTGCTGGAAGCGGCGTTTGGTCAGGCACAGGGTTACATCGACCAGTATTTTGCCAAGGCCAGCTATAAGTTTGATGTTGCAGGCACGCCGTTAACCACCAGCTATCAGTTCTACGGCACCCGCGATAAGGTCAGCAACGGCGGGGTTAACGATATCTATGACGGCACCGCGTGGCTGCAGGCACTGACCTTTGGCTATAAGGTTGCCGACGTTCTGGACCTGCGTCTGGAAGGAACCTGGGTTAAAGCTGATGGTCAGCAGGGCTACTTCCTGCAGCGTATGACGCCAACTTACGCATCGTCTAACGGGCGACTGGATATCTGGTGGGATAACCGTTCGGACTTCAACGCCAACGGTGAAAAAGCGGTGTTCTTCGGCGCGATGTATGACATGAAGAACTGGAACATGCCGGGCTGGGCCTTCGGCGCCTCCTACGTTTATGCCTGGGATGCGAAGCCGGGGAGAATGTCCTCGCCTGATGCGTACTACAACCCGGATAAACGCCTGGAAGAGTCCGCCTATAGCCTGGATGCCATGTACACCGTTCAGGAAGGACGCGCTAAGGGCACGCTGTTCAAACTCCACTTTACGCAATACGACAACCACTCCGATATCCCAAGCTGGAGCGGCGGTTACGGCAACATCTTCCAGGATGAACGCGACGTGAAGTTCATGGTTATCGCTCCGTTCACCATTTTCTGATGCCACTGCGGCGGGGGAAACCCGCCGCAATTTCCCGAGGTTCATGATGAAAAAGTTAATACTTGTCGCCATTATGGCAGCAGGTCTGGTTGCCTGTACCCAGTCGCCAGCGCCTAAGGAAGACTCAAAGTTAAAAGATGCCTACAGCGCCTGCATTAATACCGCAGAGGGCAATCCGGATAAAGTGGAAGCCTGTCAGAGCGTACTGAACGTGCTGAAGCAGGAGAAACAGCATCAGCAGTTCGCGACCCAGGAAAGCGTGCGGGTGCTGGATTACCAGCAGTGTATCCAGGCGCGCAAAACCGGGAACGATCAGGCTGTAGAGGCGCGCTGCGATCAGATCTGGAAAGAGATCCACAGCAACAATACGCCGCGTTAAGCCAGACGGCGGCAAGCAAACGGGCGGAGCGTCAACTCCGCCCGTTGCTATTTTAGCGGGGTATTTCTGCCGGCTGGTAGCCGCGGCCCAGGCGTACGAAGAGCATCGCGGTAGCGGCCAGGCCGCATAGCGCGGCGCACATCAGCCACCAGCCCGGCGAGCTTTTATCGCCCGTTATCTCGACCAGCGCGGTGGAAATGGCCGGCGTCAGGCCGCCGAAGATCGCGGTGGCGAGGCTAAAGGCCAGTGAAAAGCCCACGGTGCGGACGTAGACCGGCATCACTTCCGTCAGCGCGGCCACCATCGCGCCGTTATACATACCAAAGAAGAACGAGAACCAGAGCAGGACCAGCGTCATGCGGGTGAAATCCGGCGCGGCGGTGAGCCAGTGCATAACCGGCCAGGTAGTGAGCAGCGCCAGCAGGGTAATGCCCATCAGCACCGGCCGACGGCCTATTCTGTCAGAAATTGCGCCGCCAATCGGTAACCAGATAAAGTTAGAGATGCCGACCAGCATGGTCACCAGCAGACTGTCGCGGGCGCTCAGATGCAGAACGGCTCTACCGTAGGTCGGCGTATAGACGGTAATAAAATAAAAGGTGGTGGTGGTCATCGCCACCAGCAAGGTCCCCGCCGTGATGATGCGCCTGTTTTTGGCAATCGTGCCCAGGATCTCCCGCGTGTCAGGGCGATGCTTGCGCTGCAGAAAGGCTTCGGTTTCCTGCAACGAACGCCGCAGCACAAAAATCAGCGGAATAATCATACAGCCAATAAAGAAGGGAATACGCCAGCCCCATTCGGCTATCTCATCGTGGCCGAGCGTTTCATTCAGCGCATAGCCAATCAGCGCCGCGAAGACGATAGCCACCTGCTGGCTGGCGGATTGCCAGCTGGTATAGAACCCTTTTTTCCCCGGCGTGGCGATTTCCGACAGATAGACCGACACGCCGCCGAGCTCGACGCCCGCCGAGAATCCCTGCAGCAGGCGACCCACTAATACCAGAACGGGGGCGAGAATGCCGATGGTTTGATAGCCGGGAACCAGCGCTATCAGCAGCGTCCCGCAGCCCATAATCGCCAGCGTCACCATCAGCCCTTTACGCCGTCCGATCCTGTCAATATAGGCCCCCAGCACTATCGCGCCGATGGGGCGCATCAGAAAGCCCGAACCAAACACGGCGAAGGTCAGCATTAACGCCGCAAACTCGCTCTCCGCCGGAAAGAACGTTCTGGCGATATAGGTGGCGTAAAAGCCAAACAGAAAAAAGTCGAATTGTTCGAGAAAATTACCGCTGGTCACGCGGAGAATGGCGCCAAAGGTACCGGCGCGCGATGAGGGTTGCGTCATAGGGGTTGCTCTCCATTGTCTTTATCTTGTTTTTATAGAGGTAAGATGAGCGGACTAGTCGCCTGCGACTGCCGCCTGTTTTCCGCGCCGTTTCTCAATCGCCCACTTGAGTAACGCCGCACAGCGATAAAATCCGTGGGCGAATTTTCCGTATGGCAGGGTCAAAAACAGCGCCATGACCACGCCGAGGTGAATGGCAAGCAGAATGCCCATCCACGAGGTGTCTCGTCCCGCCAGCAGGGCGAGGCCGGTGAAGCTGGTCAGCAGCAGCAGCAGAATAAAGCCGCGATCCATCGGTTTTTGCCGCGGGTCGCCGTGCAGCGGCGAGCGGCGCAGGTTCAGCCATAGCAAACCCGCCGGGCCCACCAGCAGGCCGATGCCGCCGAGCGTGCCCAGCACAACCGGTACGCTGAAGAACGGGTAGGGGGCCTCCCAGCCGGCGATATAGTGATAACCCGTGGCCACCACGGTGGCGGCGAAACAGAGCAGAAACCCGTAGAAGGTAAAGTGATGGAAACGGCGGCGCAGCAGGGTAAACGCGTCATCGGCCTCGTTGCAGCCTTTACCGTGCCCGCCGTCGAGATACTTCAGCGTGAGCGCATTATGCGAGGCTTTAGCGATGTCGATGGCCTGAGGCTGACCCGGCGAGATCTCGCGCCAGAAGCGGATCACCCCGGCCATCAGTAACCCCACGGCCAGTATGAAGACTGTGCCAAACATCCACGCCAGCAGGTTATGGGGAAAAATCTGGTAGAAATCGCCGGCCAGCGGCGGATGAAGCAGGGAGCCTTTGAGCCCCATCGCCAGCAGCAGAAAGAGGATCAGCCCGCCGACCAGCGCCAGTACCGTGGTTACGCCGGCCCGACGATACAGGCTGCCGAAAGCCGAGGGCTGAGCATAGTGTTGATAGGTTTCCAGGCGCACTTCCGCCATCGCCTTCGGGACATTAATGGCAAACTCGTGCGGCGGCGCGTACTGGCAGGCATGCAGGCAGGCGCCGCAGTTATGGCACAGGTTGGCCAGATAGTTTATATCCGCTTTACCAAAAGCCAGGCGCTGGGTCATGGCCGGAAAAACGGCGCAAAACCCTTCGCAATAGCGGCAGGCGTTACAGACCTGCATCACCCGTTCGACTTCCGCTTCCGACTCGGTGATGATTTGCGCGTCAATGATCAGCTTTTCAAGCGATTTCATGGTGTGTCTCCTGCTGCGCCGCACGGGCGGCCTGCTGGCCGGCAATGCGGCCGAACGTAGTACCGATGGACATGCCCACGCCGGCGGTATATCCCTTGCCCAGCACGTTGCCGGCCATCATTTCGCCGGCGACGAACAGATTGCGGCTCGGCTTGCCCGCAAAATGAACGGCGGCGTGTTCATTAACGTGCAGTCCAAGGTAGGTAAAGGTGATCCCCGGCCGTAGGGCATAGCCATAGTAGGGCGGGGTGTCGATGGGCCGCGCCCAGTGGGTTTTCGGCGGCGTCAGGCCGGATGTCGCGCAGTTATCAAGGCGGGTATGATCGAACTGGCCCGGCGTACAGGCGGCATTGTAGCGGGCGATGGTTTGCGCCAGGCGTTCCGCGTCCAGCCCCAGCTGGCGAGCCAGCGCTTCAATGGTATTGGCCTGGGCGCCGGGGAAAACGGGCGGCATAAAGTGGCCGATCGCTTTGCTGTCGATGATCGAGTAGCCGATTTGGCCGGGCTGGTGGGCGACCAGCCTGCCCCAGATGGCATAACGTTTGGGCCAGAAATCTTCCCCTTCGTCATAAAAGCGCCCGGCGTCACGGTTGACGACCACCCCCAGCGACACGCAATCCACGCGCGTACAGATCCCGCCATCGTAGAGTGGCGCCCTGGCGTCAATGGCGACGCAGTGGGATTGCGAAGGATCGCCGATGATGTCAGCCCCGGCGTCAATCATAAATTTGAGCAGCACGCCCTGGTTGAAGCGGGTGCCGCGGATGAGAAAGTTATCGGCTGGCCATTCACCGCGCTCGTTCTGTCCCCATGCTTCACGCAGCCACTCGCGGTTAGATTCAAATCCGCCGGCGGCGAGGACGCAGGATTTGGCGACGATCCTTTCTTCACCCGCCAGCGCGGCGACGAATTCGCCGTTATCTAATTCGAGCGCCTGTACCGGCGTGTTGTAGCGGATCTTTACGCCCATCTGCTCCGCGCTGCGGTAATAGGCATTTATAAGAGCTTTGCCGCCGCCCATAAAAAAGGCGTTGGTGCGGGCCACGTGCAGGGCGCCGGAGAGCGGTGGCTGAAAGTTAACCCCGTGCTGGCGCATCCAGTCCCGGCACTGCGATGAGGTGCGGATCACCAGGCGCGCCAGCGCTTCGTTGGTGTTGCCCTCGGTGACGCGCAGCAGGTCCTGCCAGTACTCTTCTTCCGGATAGCTATCGACCAAAACATCCTGCGGAGCATCGTGCATACAGCGAAGATTCCGCGTGTGCTGAGAGTTGCCGCCTCGCCATTCGCGCGGCGCGGCCTCCAGCAGCAGCACGGACGCGCCGGATTCCCGGGCGGTCAAGGCGGCGCATAGCGCAGCGTTGCCGCCGCCAATCACCAGTACATCCACCATTTTTGGCTCCATTACGGTTTGCTTGATTGTTAAATTTGTAATGGAAATGTATGCGCCCAGGGCGGCAGGACGCTATGGCGTATTGCTAAATAGGGGTTTAGTGTGCGTAAAGGCTGGCGCCGGGCCAGCGGCCAGATTCGACCAGCTGACGCATGACTTTTGCCAGTATGACTCGCGCGGCGAGACCCGATGGGGTCAGTTCATCATCGGAAAGACTGACGAGAAAATTAGGCCGACTGAGTATCGGATTGTTGACGCCGATCACTCTCAGGGGCTCGCCGTCGAGATGAGAAATCGCCGCTCCCGGCTGCAAAGTGGCGCCGAGGCCGTCGCGGACGGCGCGCATCAGCAGGGCCAGACCGTCGATTTCAGCGACCACATCGACATTAAGTGCATGCTCCTGGCAGATCGCCTCCAGCCTGCCGCGCAGCCCATGCCCCAGGCTTGGCATAATCAGCGGGACAGCGGAGAGCTGGTCCGGCGAGATGCTATCGTCGGGAAGGGGAGCCAGTACCTTATGGGTGCCAATCAGAAACAGACGCTCTTCAAGAATCGGCCTCGCGCTCCAGCGCACAAGCTTCTCCTTCTGGAACACGATAGCTAAGTCAAGCTGGCGGGTGTTGATCATGCGTTCAAGGTTACCGGAGAGGCTCTCGACCAAATGCAGGCGGACGTCGGCATAGCTTTCGCGCATCGCGTGAATAAAAGGCACCCCGAGAACGGAGGCGGTGCTGGGGGCCATACCGACGCTGACGTGGCCGGAAAGGCGCGCCTCGCGCGCGGCGAGAACCGCATCATCGGCGTGACGCAGCGCGAGCTGCGCCTGGGAGTAGAAGGCGAGACCGGCGCTGGTCGGCATTACGCCGCGAGACGTCCGCTGCAGCAGGCGAATGGCGAGTTCGTTCTCCAGGCGCGCCATCTGTTGGCTAAGCGCGGAGACGCCGATATCCAGGTCAAGCGCGGCGCGGCCCATACTGCCGGTTTCAATAATGCGCACAAAATAGCGTAGCTGGCGAAGCTCCATGTCGACTCTCCGTACACGTCAGGATGCACTGACAGTAAACGTATTGCAGCGCGAGAGAAAGAGGCGGCAGATTCCGGGCAAAAAAAGCCAACCTTCAGGTTGGCTTTTGGCGGTATACGATGCGGTGATTATTTCTCTGCCGCGTCGTGGGCATGTTCATCTTCGCGGCAGTCGCCTTCTGCGCAGTGGCCGTAAAGGTACAGGCTGTGGTTAGTCAGGCGAATACCGTGCCTTGCGGCAATTTCACGCTGGCGCGCTTCGATGGAATCATCGCTAAATTCGATCACTTTGCCGCAGTCGAGGCAAATCAGGTGATCGTGATGATGCTGCTGCGTCAGTTCAAAAACGGATTTACCGCCTTCGAAATTATGACGGGTGACGATGCCGGCGTCGTCGAACTGGTTCAGTACGCGGTAGACGGTGGCCAGGCCAATCTCTTCACCCATATCAATCAGGCGTTTGTATAAGTCTTCCGCACTGACATGATGGTTATCCGGTCCTTGTAGCACTTCCAGGATTTTTAATCTCGGAAGCGTCACTTTCAGGCCAGCTTTCTTTAATGCGGTATTGTTGTCAGTCATGCGGAATCTGTCCTGTTGCTAAACGATCTACTTCCATCAGCGGAAGTAATACAGAGAATCACCCGATGTAATGCGTCTCATTATAGAACTGCCATGGTGAAATGAAAACTGCAAGCATCGGGCCTTGTATGCTGTCAAAAACGAGGCACTCGCTACAAAGTGCTTCACGCGACCCCGTTAAATCAGAGGACATTGTACAGATATGTGATTAAAAGTTAAAAACTTGTAGCTATAACTTTGATTGCTTTTATCTATTAATTCGGCGAAAACTGATGATTACGCCGTTCAGGCTCAGGCATTCTTGATTTCTTCGAGGTGCAGCTCTTCAGAAATCTGTTTTACCCATTTTTCCACGCGTTCGTTAGTTAGCTCAGGCTGGCGGTCTTCGTCAATGGCCAGGCCAACAAAGTGATCGTCATCGGCCAGGCCTTTAGAGGCTTCAAAATGGTAGCTGGCGGTCGGCCAATGGCCAACGATAGTTGCGCCGCGCGGTTCGATGATGTCGCGGATGGTCCCCAGCGCATCACAGAAGTATTCAGCATAGTCTTCCTGATCGCCACAGCCAAACAGAGCCACCAGTTTGCCATTAAAATCGATCTCTTCCAGCGTCGGGAAGAAATCGTCCCAGTCGCACTGGGCTTCGCCATAGTACCAGGTGGGAATGCCGAGCAGCAGGATATCGTGAGCTTCCAGATCCTCTTTGCTGCTTTTGGCAATGTCGTGAACATCAGCAACGTCTTTACCAAGCTGCTTTTGGATCATTTTTGCAATATTTTCGGTGTTGCCGGTGTCGCTGCCAAAAAAGATGCCGATGATTGCCATGAGTAAAATAACCTCTTGAAACTTAATGATGTGGTAGTGGCGTAATGCCCGCAGATAGGGGCAATGATAGCAGAACTGAGAAGGGCGCGGAAACAGCAATCACGCCCAACTGCACACTCTGCTACACGAAAGCTTATTTTTTGAGGGTTTTAGGCTTTATCCTGGCCGCGCAGGGCTGCCAGCTGGTTCATCAGCATCTCTTCGATGAGATCGCTGCGGTTCATGTTACGGGCTTCGGCCAGCTCATTAAGCGCATCGACAGCATCGGCATTGAGCTTTAGCTCCACGCGCTTCAGACCGCGACTCTTATCGCGTTTAAGCTGATTGCGTTTGTTGATGCGCAGCTGTTCATCGCGCGAAAGCGGATTCGTTTTCGGTCTACCCGGCCGACGCTCAGTTGCGAACAAATCTAATGTCGTACGGTCCGTTTGTTCTTTTGCCATGATTCAGAGTGACTTCGGGGGAAACAAGCTATCGGGCATAGCCGACGCAGACAGCGCGCCATAATACATCAGGCGACGGGCTGCGCCAACGGCCGCGGGCATTAAGCCGCGCGGTCGCGTATATTTTAGGCAGTTACGCGGCGGTAGAGGTCAAATAACGACGGATCGCGCGGATAACGGCCTCCGGTTTTTCTGCATGCACCCAGTGCCCGGCGCCGGCGATAACGTGCGCGCGCGCCTGGGGAAACTGATCTAATAAAGTTTCGCGGTAGGCATCGGTGACGTAGGGGGAGTTGCCGCCCGGGATAAACAGCGCCGGATGCGGCCAGGGCGGAACGGTTTGCCAGCCGACGATATTATCGTACTGCTCCCACAGCACCGGTACGTTAAACCGCCACTGGCCGTCTACGAAGGACTTCAGCAGAAACTGAATTACGCCCTCTTCGTTAAGGTGCTGACGCATGACTGCCGCCGCCTGTTGACGCGTTGCGGCCCCCGCGTCGGTGACGGCGTTGATGGCGGCGAAGATTTCATCATGACGGCGAACCTGATAATCCACCGGGGCGATATCAATAGCGACCAGGCCCGCGATGCGCTCCGGCGCCAGCGCGCTCAGCGCCATCACCGCTTTACCGCCCATGGAGTGACCAATAAAGGTAGCTTTCTCAATCTGTGATTCATTGAGAGTATCAAGCAGATCCTGGGCCATCGCGGAATAGGTCATTTCCGGCGAGCGCGGCGAAAGACCGTGGTTTCGCATGTCGACCTGTAAAATATCGCGATCGTGAACCAGATCGCGGGCGAGGATCCCAAGATTATCCAGGCTGCCAAAAAGGCCGTGGACCAGGACGATAGGGGGATTATTGTGCGGATTCTGTGCAGATTGCGCTCGGCTATTTAATTTCATGGCAAAGTTCTTTTTTTCGCTCCGTCGGGTTAGGGTATTATGTTGGACATTCTGCCATCCGGCTGCAAGACCCGGAAGATATCCGAGTTTTACCGCCATCCTGGTTTGACGCTATCCGCGGTTGGGATTTGTCCCTATAATCCCGACAACTTGTATTCAGAAAAAGATATCGCACTGGATTAAGATGAAAACAATTGAAGTTGATGATGAACTCTATAGCTATATTGCCAGCCACACCAAGCATATTGGCGAGAGCGCATCCGACATTTTACGGCGCATGTTGAAGTTTTCCGCCGTTTCCCAGCCTGTCGCACCGGTAGCGAAAGCCGCTCCGGCCCCTGCGGCAACGCCTGTCGTTGAAGTGAAACCCGCCAATCCTCTGAAAGATAAAGTTCGCGCGATGCGTGAGCTGCTGTTATCTGATGAGTACGCCGAACAAAAGCGCGCGGTAAACCGTTTCATGCTGGTTCTGACCACCCTCTACGCCTTAGACAGCAAAGCGTTTGCCGAGGCGACCGAGTCCCTGCACGGGCGCACTCGCGTTTATTTCGCGGAGGATGAACGCACGCTGCAGAAAAACGGTAATCAGACGAAACCTAAGCAGGTACCGGGGACGCCGTGGTGGGTCATTACAAATACCAATACCGGTCGCAAATGCAGCATGATCGAACATATCATGCAGTCAATGCAGTTCCCTGCGGAATTGATCGAAAAGGTTTGCGGTACGATCTAGTTAGTTAACTTTGCACCAGAAGGATCAGGCAATGGCAATCGATAAGCGCGCGGGTCAACCTGCGCAACAGAGTGATTTGATTAACGTCGCCCAGCTGACTGCCCAGTACTATGTGCTGAAGCCGGAAGTTGGCAACGCGGAACATGCAGTGAAGTTTGGCACCTCCGGTCACCGCGGCAGCGCGGCACGCCACAACTTCAACGAGCAGCATATTCTGGCGATTGCTCAGGCAATTGCTGAAGATCGCGCGAAGAACGGGATCGCCGGCCCATGCTATGTCGGTAAGGACACTCACGCACTCTCCGAACCGGCTTTCATTTCCGTACTGGAAGTGCTGGCGGCGAACGGCGTTGACGTCATCGTTCAGGAAAACAACGGCTTCACCCCGACGCCGGCGATTTCCAATGCGATTCTGGTGCACAACAAGAAGGGCGGCCCGCTGGCTGACGGTATTGTTATCACGCCGTCCCACAACCCGCCGGAAGACGGTGGTATCAAGTACAACCCGCCTAACGGCGGCCCGGCGGATACCAACGTGACTAAGGTGGTAGAGAATCGCGCCAACGAACTGCTGGCTGCCGGTCTGCAGGGCGTGAAGCGTATTTCTCTTGATGCGGCGCTGGCCTCCGGCCACGTCACAGAGCAGGATCTGGTGCAGCCGTTTATTGAAGGGCTGGCGGATATCGTCGATATGGCGGCGATCCAGAAAGCCGGACTGACGCTGGGCGTCGATCCGCTGGGCGGCTCCGGTATCGAATACTGGAAGCGTATCGCTGAGCATTACAATCTCAACCTGACCATCGTTAACGACCATGTCGATCAGACCTTCCGCTTTATGCACCTCGATAAAGACGGCGCAATCCGCATGGACTGCTCCTCCGAGTGCGCGATGGCGGGCCTGCTGGCGCTGCGCGACAAGTTTGACCTGGCCTTCGCCAATGACCCGGATTACGATCGTCACGGTATCGTCACGCCGGCCGGGTTAATGAACCCGAACCACTACCTGGCGGTGGCGATTAACTACCTGTTCCAGCATCGCCCGCAGTGGGGCAAAGATGTGGCTGTCGGTAAAACCCTGGTCTCCTCGGCGATGATTGACCGCGTAGTCAACGATCTGGGGCGCAAACTGGTGGAAGTACCGGTTGGCTTTAAGTGGTTCGTTGACGGCCTGTTTGACGGCAGCTTCGGCTTCGGCGGCGAAGAGAGCGCGGGGGCGTCGTTCCTGCGCTTTGACGGCACGCCGTGGTCTACCGACAAAGACGGCATCATCATGTGCCTGCTGGCGGCGGAAATCACCGCGGTCACCGGCAAAAACCCGCAGCAGCACTACGACGAGCTGGCAGAGCGCTTTGGTGCGCCAAGCTACAACCGTCTGCAGGCTTCCGCGACGTCTGCCCAGAAAGCGGCGCTGTCTAAGCTCTCCCCGGAAATGGTGAGTGCCAGCACCCTGGCAGGCGATCCGATTACCGCGCGTCTGACCGCGGCGCCGGGCAACGGGGCGGCGATTGGCGGTCTGAAGGTGATGACCGACAACGGCTGGTTTGCCGCGCGTCCGTCAGGTACCGAAGATGCCTATAAAATCTACTGCGAAAGCTTCCTCGGCGCTGAACACCGTCAGCAGATTGAGAAAGAAGCGGTAGAGATTGTCAGCGAAGTGCTGAAAAACGCGTAAGTGACATCATGATAATCAGGCCCTTTTCAGGGCCTGATTTTTTTCGCAGGGATAGCGATGAAACTGGAACAAAAAAACGTTTTTTGGTTTTGGGGCGGGATGGATCTCTTTTATCTCTTGCAGTTTATTGGCTGGAACATCTACCACCAGCGAGTGCCGCTTTACGATGATATCCTCTCCTTTTTACCGCTGCTGCAAACCTGGGGCTCCGCGGCCGCCTGGCTGTTTACCCTTCATTTTATTCTGACTATCAGCATTCCCGCGTCGATGGTTCTCTTCTGGCGCCAGAGCCGCTATGCGCCGTGGCTGGCCTATGCGCAGACGCCGCTGCGTCTGGCCTTTATGCTCCCGTCGCTTTCGCTGGTGGTCTGGCTGGCGCAGGCTGTGGCGTTGAAAAGTGCGGCCTTCTTTATTGCTCTGCTGCTGGTTTCAGAAGCGGCAAAAGTCGTGACATTATGGCGATGCCGCAAGGTTTGACGTTATGTGTTATCCAGACGGCACAGGCTTGGCGGATATTACGCTGACTGAATCGGGCATAAACGGGTATTATTGCTTTGACCGGGTTTGCCCGTTTTAGCGAATATACGGCTGAAGCAAACGAACAATCACGGCTAATTCTGCGATTTTAATCACAAATTTATTCCATCCAAAATGAAAGTTGCCTGATATATATGATCAACTTCAAACTAAAAAAAGCTAAAAACTTGTTTTGATTTTGTATGATTTATGTCACTTACTGATATGGACGATTTTGTTATATTTATGTCATTAAATCCTGAATGCTTTCTTGAGAACGTCTATGTTACAAGTTAAACGTCATTCATTAATTGTGGAATATGTCGTAGAAAAAGGATGCGCCAGAGTTAATGAGCTCTCACAGATATTCGGCGTATCTCCAGAAACCATTCGCCGGGATTTAACCGCGCTGGCGAGAAATAAAAAAATAGTTCGTAGCTTTGGCGGTGCAATGATTTCTGAAAATAATGCATCATTTCTGGCTGCCGATACGCCGACAAATCACGGGAACTTTGTCGATAAAGCCGAGGCCTTTATTAAGCGCACCAAAGAGCAGCCGGAACGTAAGATGCGTATTGCTAAAGGCGCGCTGCAGTTTATTCATGAGCACGAGTGCATTATCATGGATAATAGCAGCTCCTGCTGGTTTTTAGCGCGCCAGCTGCCTGACATCGAGCTGACCGTGATTACCAATTCTTTGAATATTATTCAAACCTTAGCCTGTCGTAAGAAAATAAGAATCGTCAGCGTTGGGGGGGAATATTCTGAGCGCCACGGTGATTTTCACGGTCCGGTCGCCGAGTTCATTATCAACAACTTTAAGGTCAATAAGCTATTTTTTTCTTGCCAGGGTCTCGACGCCGGGCTGGAAATAAAAGACAGCAATGAAGTCAACGTCCGGCTGAAGCAGGAGATGCTGAAAGTTGCCGATCAAAAAATCCTGATGGTCGATAGCAGTAAGTTTGAACGCTATTCACTCTATAAAATATGCGATCTGGCGGATATTGATGTGTTGATCACTAACGAATTACCAGCTGATACCTATCGCCAGCACCAGGTACATATTGTCGAGACTAAATAGCCGCTCTGCCAGATATTCTACCGGCATTATTATTTAATAGCCTTTGTGCCCGATGGAGGGGTATTGCGCCAGCAATACCATCCCTCTTCATTATTTATCCGAAAAAGAGGTTTACGATGGAACAATTACCTGAAGATATGAAAGCGGTTGTCTGCCATGGTCCCCAGGATTATCGCTTTGAGAAAATTCCCCGTCCGGTCGCCAAAGAAAAGGAAGTGGTCATTAAGGTTGACGGGTGTGGAATCTGCGCCGGCGACTGCAAGGCCCAGGACGGCGCGCCGATGTTCTGGGGCGATAATCCGTGGGTAAAAACGCCGGTAGTGCCCGGCCATGAGTTTTACGGTCGGGTTGCCGAGTTAGGCCCGGGCTCCGCTGAAAAATATCAATTAAAAATTGGCGATCGCATCCTGGCTGAACAGATTGTCCCCTGCCACGAGTGCCGCTTCTGTAAAACCGGCAAATACTGGATGTGCGAAACCCATGATATTTACGGTTTCCAGAAGGATGTCGCTGATGGCGGTATGGCTGAATATATGCGTTTTTCCGAACGGGCGATTATTCACAAAATTCCTGAATCATTAAGTGAAGAAGATGCCGCGCTGATCGAACCTATGGCCTGCGCAATCCACACGGTACGCCGCGGTGATATCGAACTGGATGATGTGGTTGTTATCGCCGGCGCCGGGCCGCTGGGGCTGTGTATGGTGCAGGTCGCTCATCTTAAAACGCCGAAGAAACTGGTGGTCATCGATACGATGGACGACCGCCTGGCGCTGGCGAAAGCGTTTGGTGCCGACGTGGTCATCAATGCGGCGCAAGAGGACGCCATCGCTATCGTAAAATCCATGACCGATGGCTACGGCTGCGATGTGTATATCGAAGCGACGGGCGCCCCTATCGGCGTGACCCAGGGGCTGGAGATGATTCGTAAGCTGGGACGCTTCGTTGAGTTCAGCGTGTTTGGTAAAGAAACGACCGCCGACTGGTCCATCATTGGCGACCGTAAAGAGCTGGATATCCGCGGCGCGCATCTGGGGCCTTACAGCTATGAAATCGCCATCGATCTCTTTGCGCGCGGTCTGCTGACCGCCAAAGGCGTGGTGACGCATTTCTATTCTATTGATGAGTGGAAAGCCGCTTTTGAGATGGCTAAATCGCTCGATTCGATTAAGGTCGTCATTAAGCCATAAATTTTTTAATTAGTTAAGTTCGCCATTTTTAATTATTACGCAATGACCGCTGATGGCTGTTCATTAAATACTGGATTTCAATCATGGGGATAACTGAGATCAATATCAGTGGCTTCTGGCTATCTGCCAGCGGTGTATTTATTGCTCAGTATATCAGGCAGCATCCGTACCATGAAAACGCTGATAAATAAATTTTATTTCTCAGCGCATTACTCAATAAGGAGATAGTGAATGCCTGTAAAAATTAAGACTAAAGCAATACTCTCAGGACTTCTTGCGATGAGCATGGTTGCCTGCGTTAATGCCAAACCTTTGACTATCGGTATGTCGTTCCAGGAATTGAATAACGAATATTTCGTCACCATGAAAGAGTCGCTTGAGCAGTCGGCAAAAGATATTAACGCCACCGTCTATACAGCGGATGCGGCGCATGATGTCTCCAAGCAGATTAGCGACGTTGAGGATATGCTGCAAAAGAAAATAGATATTTTGCTGATTAACCCGGCTGATAGCGTCGGTGCGGAAACCGCCGTGCTGGCCGCTAAAAAAGCCGGCGTGGTGGTGGTGGCGATAGATGCTCAGGCTAATGGCCCGATAGATTCTTTTGTCGGCTCAAAAAACTATGATGCGGGCTTTATTGCCGGAGAACACTTAGCCAAAGCGCTGGGTGATAAAGGCAACGTAGCGATTCTCGACGGGATTCCGGTGGTACCTATTCTGGAGCGCGTGCGCGGCTTTGAAGATGCCATGAAAAAGCATCCCAATATTAAAGTGATTACCAAACTGAATGGTAAACAAGAGCGCGATACCTCCATGAGCGTGACGGAAAATATGCTGCAATCCAACCCGACGCTCAACGGTATTTTTAGCGTGAATGATGTTGGCTCACTCGGCGCTCTGGCGGCGATTCAGGCATCAGGGCGCGATGTGAAGCTGGTGAGCGTTGATGGTTCTCCGGAAGCGGTCGCTGAAATTGCTAAAGGTAATACGCCGTTTATTGCCACCGCCGCTCAGTTCCCGCGCGATCAGCTGCGTATTGGTTTAGGTATTGCCCTGGCCAAACATTGGGGGGCGAATATTCCTAAAGAGATCCCTGTTGATGTGAAGCTTATCGATAAAACCAACGCCAAAGATTTCCACTGGTAATCGCATTATTACGCCACAGCGGCTCTCGCTTATTCAGGTGAGCCGTGCCGGATTCTTATTAAAGTATGGCTCGCTATTTTATCGAGCCATTATGGAGCGATGTTTATGCCCAGCTTACTGGAAGTCAAAAACGTCAGTAAAAGCTTCCCCGGGGTCAAGGCGCTGGATAATGTCAATATCACCCTTGGCAGAGGGGAGGTACATGCTTTATTAGGTGAAAACGGCGCGGGTAAATCGACGTTAATGAAAATCCTTTGCGGGATATATCAACCTGACGCCGGTAATATTTTTATTGACGGTAAGCAGCAGCATTTTCATAACTATCGTGACGCGATTGCCTGCGGCGTAGGGATTATCTTTCAGGAGTTTTCTCTTATTCCCTATCTGAATGCTTATGAGAATATTTTCCTTAATCGCGAAAAGGTAAATCGTTTTGGCCTGCTGGATCGTAAAGCGATGCGCCGCGAGGCGTTACGCATTTTTAAAGATCTTGGCGTGACCCTCGATCCCGATGAGCAAATTTGCCATCTCAGCGTCGCCGAACAGCAGTTCGTGGAAATTGCCAAAGCGCTGTCGCTGGATGCGCGAATTCTCATTCTGGATGAACCCACCGCGACCTTAACCCCGAGCGAGGCGGAGCATCTTTTCCGCGTGATGCGCGATTTAAAGGCTAAAGGCGTCGGGATGTTCTTTATCTCACACCATCTTGAGGAGATATATGAGATCTGCGACAGCCTGAGCATTCTCCGCGACGGCAAATATATCGGGTCGGCAAAGGTCGACAATATCGATATCGCCGAGATGATCCAGATGATGGTCGGCCGTGAGGTGGAGAATATCTATCCCGAGCGGCGGACGCTGGCGCATGATGAGATACTGCTGGAGGCCGAAATTCAGCTTACCGAAAGTAGCCAGCTCAATCGGCTGACGCTGCGCAAAGGGGAGATCTTAGGCCTCGCCGGGCTGGTGGGGTCGGGGCGTTCCGAAGCGATCCTGGCCCTCACCGGCGCGGATAAATGCTTCAAAAAGCGTGTCCGCCTGGCCGGAAAAGAGGTGACGATAAAATCCACCGACCGGGCTCTGCGTCTGGGCATTGGTCTGTTGCCGGAAAGCCGCAAAACGCAGGGGCTGGTGCTGCCTTTTTCGGTTAAAGATAATATCTGGCTTAACAAACACGCCTGCCAGTTCTCGCTTATCCGCGATAACGAAGAGCGCCTGACCGCCGAGCGTTTAATTAATCACGTTGGTGTGAAAACGCCGGATGCCGGGACCGCGGTGGGGACGTTGAGCGGCGGTAACCAGCAGAAAGTCGTTATTTCCCGTTGGTTAAATCATGATGTCAATATTCTTATTTTTGACGAACCGACTCGCGGTATTGATGTCGGAGCGAAATCAGAAATCTATCAGATTATGCGCGACCTCACCGCCCAGGGTATTTCAATAATTATGATTTCATCTGAGCTACCAGAGGTGATTGGCGTTAGCGACCGGGTAATGGTTTTTCGCGACGGTAATATCGTTGCCGAACTCGAGAACGACCAAATTAATTCCACTGTGATTATGCTGCACGCTGCCGGTAATATTATTTAGGGAGTATTAAATGAGTAATGAAAACGTGTCATTAGCGCCCGCCGCATCTCCTGATAAAAATAAAAAGATGCTCCATGGTTTATTAAAAATGCCCGCGTTCCTGCCGTTTGTTGGTCTGGTACTCCTGTTCTCCTGCATGGCTATTTTTAATGACTACTTTTTAACGGTCGATAACTTATCGACCGTCGCCCGTCAGGTATCGATTAATGCCATCATTGCCATCGGGATGACCTTTGCCATTCTGACCGGCGGGATCGACCTCTCCGTCGGCGCGGTCATGGCCCTGGCCGGTACCCTGATGGCGGGATTAATGAAGTACTATGGTTTAGATCCGTGGTTAGCCATTCTTATCGGCCTGTGCTCCGGCGTCGCCTTTGGCGCGCTGAACGGCTTTTTAACCGCCTACGGTAAAATGCCGCCGATTATCGTGACCCTCGGGGCAATGATTATTGCGAAGGGACTGGCGCTGATCTATACCGGCGGCTATCCCATCTCCGGCTTACCGGATTCATTCGCTTTTTGGGGCCGTGAATATCTGTTCGGTATTCAGGTGCCTATTATTCTGATGGTGGTTTTATATCTCATCTTTTATATCGTCCTGAATCATATGCCGTTTGGTCGCTATGTTTATTCCCTCGGCGGCAATGAAGAAGCGGCGCGCCTCAGCGGCCTGCGGGTGAAATATTATAAATTGCTGGTTTACGTGATCAGCGGTTTTACCGCCAGTTTTGCCGGTCTTATTTTCACCTCGCGGGTGATGAGCGGCCAGCCGAATGCCGGCGTCGGATTTGAACTGGATGCCATTGCCGCCGTGGTGCTCGGCGGGGCATCCATTGCCGGCGGTCGCGGAATGATTATCGGCACGCTGATTGGCGCCATGATGCTCGGCGTACTGAATAATGGTTTAAACCTTCTGGGGATCTCACCTTACGTTCAGTACGTGGTGAAAGGGCTTATTATTTGGGGCGCCACCTTTATTAGCTCAGCCAGACGTTAATTTATTTTAAATATGAGGCGAAGGGATATGAATTTTATCGGGGTTGATATCGGTGGTACGGTCACCAAAGCCGGTATATATAATGAATTAGGGCAAGAGATTCACGTGGCGTCGCAATATGCGCAGGTATTATCCGAACAGCCGGGCTTTACCGAGCGGAACATGCATGAGCTATGGGATACCGTTTGCAGCGTGATAAAAAAAGCGCTGTATGAAAGCCAGGTACCGCCGCTAAGCATCGGCGGGATTGGTTTCTCCTCACACGGCAAAGGGCTCTACGCGATTGACAAAAAAGGCGAGCCGGTGCGCAACGGGATTATCTCATCCGATACCCGGGCGCTGGCGTTTGTTAAAAAATGGTATCGCGAAGGTATAGACAAGCTGGCATACCCAAAAGGATTGCAGCAGCTGTGGACCGGACATCCGGTGTCGCTACTGGCGTGGCTGAAAGCGCATGAACCGGCTAATTACGACAGGATCGACGCCGTTTTAATGGTGCACGACTACGTTCGTTTCCGCCTGACCGGCGAGGCGACGGCGGAGATCACCAATATTTCCGGCAGCAATTTTTATAACCAGTTTACCTCCCGCTATGACCGCGACATGATGGCGCTGTTTGGCATTGAGGAAGTGGCGGATAAAACCGCGCCGGTGGTGAACTCGACGGACTGTGTAGGCCACATTACCCTGCAGGCCTCACTGGATTGTGGTTTATGCCCGGGGACGCCGGTTTTCGGTGGCTTTTTCGACGTGGTGGCCTCCGCCGTCTCCTCGGGCATTGACCGGGCCGATACCCTGAGCGCGGTGGCCGGCACCTGGAGCATCGCCACCTCGGTGACGGATAGCATTATTGCCAGCGACTTTCCCTACATCTGGGGGAAATACTGCATTCCGGGCAAATACTTCGTTCACGAGGGCAGCCCCACTTCGGCGAGCAATCTCTCCTGGTTTGTGAAGCAGTTTTTCCCTGACGATGACCGCTGCTACGACCATTTCGAAAGCTGGATCGCGCAAGATACCGACAGCAACCTCATTTTTTTACCCTATTTGTTCGGTTCTAATCTGGCGATGGATCTGCCCGGCGCGCTGGTGGGCCTCGCGGGGCATCATACGAAAAAGGATATTATTGCGGCCATCTATCGCGGCATCGTTTTTTCTCACCTGGTGCATCAGGACCGCATTATTGAACTCAATCGGGATATTCAAAAAATTCGCTTTACCGGCGGGCCGAGCCAGTCGAGAGGCTGGACGCAGATGTACGCCGATGCGGCCAATCTTCCGCTGGAAGTGGTGGATATCGAACAGGCCGGCTGTCGAGCCGCCGCGCTGTGCGCCGCGGCCGGCAGCGGCGCCTACGCTAACTTCAGCGAAGCGATTGCCGCCACGCAGCCCGAGGTGGTCTGCTACCAACCCGACAGCAATCGGCATCAGCAGCTGCGTGAAGGCTATGCCCGTTACTTAGCGGTCGCGCAAAGCCTCTCCAGGGCGACGGGAGCGGCGCAATGAAACCCAGACTTGGCATCTACGAAAAAGCGCTCCCCGCGGCGCTGGACTGGCCGCAACGCTTCGAAATGGCGGCGGGCCTGGCTTTTGATTTTATTGAAATCTCCGTTGACGAAAGCCCCGAGCGCCAGGCCAGGCTGCGCTGGAACCGGGGGCAGAGGCTGGCGTTCGTGGCCGACAAAATTAACAGCGGCATTGATGTGCCGAGCATGTGCCTCTCCGCGCACCGCAGCCATCCCTTTGGTAGCGTCAATCGTGATACCCGGCTCAAGGCGCGGGAACTGATGCTTGATGCGCTGGATTTTGCCAGCCACGTCGGCATTCGCAACATCCAGCTGGCAGGCTATGACGTCTATTACGAATCCTCTTCGGCGCAGACCCGGGAATACTTTATTGAGGGCATCAACTGGGCGGTGGCTGAAGCGGCGAAAGCGCAGGTGATGCTGTCGATGGAGATTATGGATACCGCCTTTATGAGCAATATCTCCCGCTGGCTGGATCTTGAACGGAAGGTTTGCAGCCCGTGGTTTTGCGTCTACCCGGACGTTGGCAACTTAAGCGCCTGGCAAAACGACGTTCCCGAAGAGTTGAGGAAGGGCATTCATAAAATCACCGCCATTCATTTGAAGGATACCCAGCCCGTTTCCCACGCTTCGCTGGGGCAGTTTCGCGATGTGCCATTCGGTACCGGCTGCGTCGATTTTACCGAGATATTTCGTACGCTCTCGGCGCTGAACTATCGCGGCGCCTGGCTGATTGAGATGTGGGCCAAAAATGACGGGCGGGACAGCGAGAGAATCGCCGACGCTAAAGCGTGGCTAACGGATAAATACCAGCAGGCGTTTCGCCCGCCTCAGTATGAAGGCATTGTGAATTCAGGAGAGAAGTATGTTGGATAACCTCAAGCAGGCGGTTCTTGACGCCAATCTGGCGCTGCCGAAATTTCATCTTGTGACCTTTACCTGGGGCAACGTCAGCGGTGTCGATCGCGAGGCCGGGCTGGTGGTAATCAAACCCTCCGGCGTGGAATACGCCGTGATGACGGCCGAGGATATGGTGGTGGTGGAGCTGGCGACCGGCAGGGTGGTGGAGGGGCGCTATAAGCCCTCGTCGGATACGCCGACCCATCTGGAGCTGTATAAGGCGTTTAGCGGCGTGGGCGGAATTGTGCATACTCATTCGCGCCACGCGACAATTTGGGCGCAGTCGGGCAGGCCGCTGCTGGCGATGGGCACCACCCACGCCGACTATTTTTATGGGCCGATCCCCTGTACCCGCCCGCTCAGCGATGATGAAATCCGCGGTGATTATGAAACCAATACCGGTCACGTGATTATTGAAACGCTGGGCGCGCAGCATACCGATCCGCTCAGCGTACCCGCCGCGCTGGTCCACGGCCACGGCCCGTTTGCATGGGGAAAAGATCCGGCGAACGCGGTGCATAATGCGGTGGTGCTGGAGGAGATTGCCTATATGAATATGTGGACCCGCCAGTTGAGCATTGACGAACAGCCGGTCTCTGCGACGCTGCTGGATAAACACTATTTGCGTAAACACGGGGCAGGGGCCTACTACGGACAATAATCGCCTGCCTTCCTCGGATTGCGGCGTAAACGCCTTATCCGGGCTACCGGCTCGCAGTCGACGGTGAACCCGTAGCCCGGTCAGCGCAGCGCCACCGGGATGAAACAGCGTTGATTTATGAAGCCTGGCACATTTCCCGGAGGCGGCGCTTGACGCGCCTGTCCGGGCTAGCGCCTGGCAGACGATGGCGGTAGCCCGGCTAAGCGAAGCGCGAGCCGGGGACAACGGCTAGGGCATAAATCGATAGCCGATCCCCGTTTCGGTCAGCAAATGCTGCGGACGCGCCGGATCGGCCTCCAGCTTTTGCCGCAGGTGCCCCATATAAATGCGCAGATAGTGGCTGTGCTCCACCGCATTCGGCCCCCAGACCTGATTGAGCAACTGCCGCTGGGTCAGCACCTTGCCGGGATTATTGAGCAGTACCGCCAGCAGGCGAAATTCAATCGGCGTCAGGTGGATCTCCTGCTCGCCGCGTACGATGCGGCGGGCGGGGATATCAACGTCAATATCGGCAAAACGCACCCGCGGTTCGTCGGCCTGGGCGCCGGCATGGCGGCGCATCGCCACCCTCAGCCGCGCCTGCAGCTCGCCAATACCAAAGGGTTTACTGAGATAGTCATCGGCACCGGCGTCAAGCGCGGCGATTTTGTCCTGCTCCTCGGTGCGCGCCGACAGCACGATAATCGGCATTTGGCTCCACTGGCGAACCTCGCGAATAAACGCGTTGCCGTCACCATCGGGCAGGCCAAGATCGAGAATGGTTAAATCCGGCTTGCGGGTCGCGGCTTCGATCAGCCCGCGCTGCAGGGTCTCCGCTTCAAATACGCGCATGCCGTCGGCTTCCAGCGCGGTGCGCAGAAAGCGGCGGATTGCATTTTCGTCTTCAACGATCAGAACGTTAATCACATTTCCTCGGCTAACTCTTCCAGTTCAGGGGGCGTTTCCCTCGGCAGTGTAACACGGAAGCAGGCGCCGCCCTGCGGGCGCGTCGCGGCGCTAATGGTCCCGCCGTGCACCTCAACGATCGCCTGGCAAATGGCCAGCCCCAGCCCGACGCCGGGGATCGCCGACTCTTTATTGCCGCGAGCGAATTTATCAAAGATAGCCTGTTCTTGCCCGGCGGGAATACCCGGTCCGTTATCCCATACCTCAAGCACTAAAGTGTGCGGATCGACGTCCGCGGTAATGCCGATTTGCGCCTGTGCTCCCGCGTATTTCACCGCATTTTCCAGAAGATTAATCAGTACCCGCTCAAAAAGCGGACCGTCGACGTGAACCAGCAGCAGCGGGTCCGGCAGCGCAAGCTGAATATGCCGCCCGCCGAGCCCCGGCTCCAGCATACGCAGCGCGCTGCCGACGACCTCTTCCAGGGTTAGCCACTCTTTATGCAAATTAAAGCCGCCGGACTGGATCCGCGCCATATCCAGCAGATTATTCACCAGGCGGGTGGTATTGAGCACGTGCTGGCGTATCTCGTTGGCCTGCGGCGCGTGCTTCGATCCTTCGCTGGCGAGATCGAGCGTCAGGATCTCCGCCTGGCCAAATAGCACCGTAAGCGGAGTCCGTAGATCGTGGGACAGCGCCGCCAGCAGCGAGTTGCGCAGGCTTTCCCGTTCGCTGTTCAGCCGGGCCTGCTCTTCGCTGGCGGTGAGCGCCAGCCGTTCCAGCGCGCTGGCGACCAGCAGGGTGAAGGTTTCCAGCAGGCGCTGTTGTTCGGGGATCATCAGCTGGCGCAGGTTGGCCGGCTCCACGACCAGCAGTCCCCAGGTGCGGGTGGCGCTTTTCAGCGGCAGGATCTGGTAGGGCACTCCGGGAAGCGTATCGGTGCCCGCACCGGCGGGTTGTCCTTTATCAAAGCTCCAGCGGGCAATCGCGTCATCCCAGGTGATTGCCGCCGCGGGCTTCGTCAGCGGCGTGAGTCTTAATGTTTCATCGGGCAGCAGCAGCTGGCTGCGCGCCTGAAACGTTGAGGCGATAAACCGCTCGCTGGTGGCGGCGATATCTTCGCGACTGCGGCCCACCGCCAGCGCTTTTGACATTTCGTACAGATGCCGGGTGCGCTGCTCGCGATAGCGCGCTACCCGCGCCTGGTAGCGTACGCCGGCGGTGAGGTTGCCGATAAGCAGCCCGACGGTCAGCATCACGCCAAAGGTCAGCAGATACTGCACGTCAGAAACCGCCAGCGTGCCGCGCGGCGCGACAAAAAACAGATCGAAGCTGACCACGTTAATCACCGTCGCCAGTACCGACGGCCAGCGGCCATACAGAAGGGCGATAATCACCACGCCGAGCAGGTACAGCATCACCAGGTTGGCGGCCTCAAAGGCCATCAGCCACTGCATGGCGACGACGGTAATAACCGCGCACAGGGCGATGGCGACGACGCACCCCTGAAGCTGCAAACGCCATTTTTCCATCGCCGTCCGGCTATCGCTGGCGCGCGCCGGCAGGGAGGCGGCCTTTTCATCCAGCGCGATCACCACCAGGTCGAGATCCGGCGCGTGACGAGCCAGGCGATCGGCGAAGCCGCTGCGATCCCACCAGCGCCTTTTCTGCTGGCGGCCAATCACTATCTTGCCGAGATTATGTTCGCGGGCGTAGTGGAGAACGGCCTTCTCTTCAGAAGGATCGGCGAGGGTGGCGGTTTCCGCGCCCAGCTCCTGCGCCAGCCTGAGCGCGGCGAGAATCGCCCGCCGTTTCGCCTCCGGCAGGCGGTGCAGAGAGGGGGTTTCAACATACACCGCATGCCAGACGCTCCCCAGCCGGGCCGCCAGCCGGGCGGCGGCGCGGACCAGCTTTTCGCTGCCGGTGTTATGGCCGATGCACAGCAAAATGGCGTCGCGGGTATGCCAGACTTTTTCCTGGCCCTGACGGTCGCGCCAGGCGCGCATCTGCTCATCGACCCGATCGGCGGTACGGCGCAGCGCCAGCTCGCGCAGGGCGATGAGGTTGCCCTTGCGAAAGAAGTTCTCGATGGCCCGCTCGGCCTGGCCGCCGATATAGACTTTTCCCTCATTGAGCCGCTGACGCAGATCGTCGGGGGGCAGGTCCACCAGCACCACATCGTCGGCGGCGTCGAAAAACGGATCCGGGACGGTTTCGCGAACCTGCACGCCGGTGATGCCGCTGACGACATCGTTCAGGCTCTCGAGGTGCTGGACGTTAACGGTGGTAAATACGTCAATGCCGGCCTCCAGCAGCTCTTCGACGTCCTGCCAGCGTTTAGGATGACGCGAGCCGGGCGCGTTGCTGTGCGCCAGCTCATCGACCAGAATCAGCGCCGGGCGACGGGCCAGCGCGCCGTCAAGGTCAAACTCCTTTACGTAGCGCCCGCGGTGGGAAAGGCGGCGCTGGGGCAGGGTACTGAGTCCCTCAAGCATCGCCGCCGTCTCTTTGCGTCCGTGGGTTTCCGCCACGCCAATCAGAATATCCAGCCCCTGGGCGCGTAACCGCTGCGCTTCCGCCAGCATCGCCCAGGTTTTACCGACCCCGGCGCAGGCGCCAAAAAATATCTTTAGCTTACCGCGATGCGGGGCGGCGGCGTGTTGCAGCAGGCGGTCAGGGTCCGGACGCAGCGGCTCGTCACTCATTTTACTTATCCTTCAGGGCATCCAGCGACATATTCAGCTGCAGTATATTTACCACAGGTTGGCCGAGAAAACTGAGCAACGGTTTTTGCGTTGCCTCGTTCACCAGTTGCGTGACCTGCTCCACGCTAAGCTGGCGCGCTTTGGCGACGCGCGGCGCCTGCCACAGAGCGGCGGCAGGCGTCAGACTGTAATCCAGTCCGCTCGCCGAGGCGGTCACCAGCTCCACCGGAACCGTTGCGCTGGCGTCCGGATTGGCGGCGCGCAGGGCCTGCACCCGTTCGCTGATGGCTTTGTCCAGCGCCGGATTGCTGGCGGCGAGGTTGCTGCCGCCGGACGCCAGCGGGTTATCCGGCATCTCCGCCGTCGCGGAAGGGCGGCCCTGGAAGTAGCCCGGCGCGGTAAAGTTCTGCCCGATAAGGCGGGAACCGCGCACTTCGCCGTCAATCCGCACCAGCGAGCCGTTGGCCTGCTGCGGGAACCACCACTGTCCCAGCGCGGTGGTTAACAGCGGATAGACGCCGCCGGTGAGCAGCGTTAACAGAATAAACAGCACAACAGCAGGACGAATGAATGACATGGTTTTTTCCTCACAGCAGCCCGGTCAGGGTCAATAACAGGTCGATCGCTTTGATACCGATAAAGGGCACCAGCAGTCCGCCCAGGCCGTAGACCCACAGGTTGCGGCGCAGCATCGCCGAGGCCGTCAGCGGCTTATAGCTCACGCCCTTCAGCGCCAGCGGGATCAGGAAGATGATAATCAGCGCATTAAAAATCACCGCGCTCAGGATCGCCGAAGAAGGCGAGTGCAGATGCATCACGTTAAGCATCGCCAGCGGCGGATAGACCGCGGCAAAGGCGGCCGGAATGATGGCGAAATACTTCGCCACGTCGTTGGCGATACTGAAGGTGGTTAACGAACCGCGGGTCATCAGCATCTGTTTACCGATATGTACGACCTCGATCAGTTTGGTGGGGTTGGAGTCCAGATCCACCATGTTACCCGCCTCTTTCGCCGCCTGGGTACCGGAGTTCATCGCGACCGCCACGTCGGCCTGCGCCAGCGCTGGGGCGTCGTTGGTACCGTCGCCGGTCATCGCCACCAGCCGTCCTTCCGCTTGATACTGGCGGATCAACGCCAGCTTGGCCTCCGGCGTCGCTTCGGCGAGAAAGTCGTCCACGCCCGCTTCCGCGGCGATAGCGGCGGCGGTCAGGCGGTTATCGCCGGTGATCATCACCGTCTTAATTCCCATTTTACGCAGTTGGGCAAAACGCTCTTTGATGCCGCCTTTGACGATATCTTTCAGCGAGATAATCCCCAACACGCGTTCGCCTTCGGCGACCACCAGCGGCGTGGCGCCAAGACGCGCCACGTCTTCAACCTGTTTATCGACGTCGGCCGGGAAGTGGCCGCCGTTGGCCTCTACGTGGCGGCGAATGGCATCCACGGAACCTTTGCGGATCATCCGCTGGTCGATGTTGATGCCGCTCATCCGGGTCTGGGCGGTAAACGGCACGAAGGTGGCATGCAGCGATTGCAGATCGCGCTCGCGCAGATTAAAGCGCTGTTTTGCCAGCACCACGATGCTGCGGCCTTCCGGCGTTTCGTCGGCCAGCGACGACAGCTGGGCGGCATCGGCAAGGGTTTTCTCTTCCACGCCCTGCGCAGGCAGGAATGCCGAAGCCTGGCGGTTGCCGAGGGTAATGGTGCCGGTTTTGTCCAGCAGCAGGACGTCGACATCGCCCGCCGCTTCAACCGCGCGGCCGCTGGTGGCGATCACGTTCGCGCCGAGCATGCGGCTCATCCCGGCGACGCCGATGGCCGACAGCAGGCCGCCGATAGTGGTGGGGATCAGGCACACCAGCAGCGCCACCAGCACCGTGACGCTGACCGCGTTACCGCTCCAGGCGGAGAAGGGCCAGATGGTGGCGGTGGCCAGCAGGAACACCAGAGTCAGGGCGATAAGCAGGATAGTCAGCGCGATTTCGTTCGGCGTCTTGCGGCGCTGGGCGCCTTCAACCATGGCGATCATCCGGTCAAGGAAGGTTTCGCCGGGGTTGACGCTGCAGCGGATCACCAGCCAGTCGGAGAGAATACGCGTCCCGCCGGTCACCGAGGCGAAGTCGCCGCCGGACTCGCGGATAACCGGGGCGGATTCACCGGTAATGGCGCTCTCATCCACCGACGCGCCGCCTTCGATAACTTCGCCATCGCAGGGAATAATATCCCCCGCTTCGACCAGCACCACGTCGCCTTTACGCAGCTCTTCGGCGGGGACGTGGTCAATTTGCGCATCGTGCTGCGGCGCGCGCAGCTTACGGGCAAAGGCGGTCTTTTTGACCCCTTTGAGGCTGTTAGCCTGCGCTTTACTGCGGCCTTCCGCCATCGCTTCGGCGAAGTTGGCGAACAGGACGGTGAACCACAGCCAGAGACTCACGGCGGCGGTAAATCCGGCGCTGCCGGCGATCTGCCCGCTTGCCATGGCAAGAGCCAGCAGGGTGGTGAGCAGACTGCCAATCCAGACGATAAACATCACCGGGTTACGCCACTGTACGGCAGGGCTCAGTTTTTTCACGGCGTCCAGCAGGGCCTGACGCACCAGCGTCGGCTCCAGCAGGGCTAATGATTTGCGACTCATAACAGGTTGCTCCGCAATCGCTTAAAGTAAGGAAAAGTGTTCCGCCAGCGGGCCGAGCGCCAGCGCGGGAATAAAGGTCAGGGCGCCAACCAACAGCACGGTGCCGATCAGCAGGCCGATAAACAGCGCGTCATGAGTGGCGAGCGTGCCGCTGCCGGCGGGCTGAATTTTCTTCGTTACCAGCGAACCGGCAATCGCCATCACCGGGATAATGACCGCGAAGCGGCCAACCAGCATGCAGAACGCCAGCAGCAGGTTCCAGAACGGCGTCGCCGCGCTGAGGCCGCCAAAGGCGCTGCCGTTGTTGTTGGCGGCCGAGGTGACGGCGTACAGCACTTCGCTGAAGCCGTGCGGCCCGGGGTTGAACATGCCCGCGCGACCGGCTTCGCTCATCATCGCCAGCGCCGTGCCGAGGAGCACCAGCGTCGGGGTCACGAGGATCGCCAGCGCAATCATTTTCATTTCGCGGACGTCAATTTTCTTCCCGAGGTACTCCGGGGTGCGGCCAATCATCAGCCCGGCGATAAATACCGCCAGCATCACGAACAGCAGCATGCCGTACAGACCCGAGCCGACGCCGCCGAAGACCACTTCGCCTATCTGCATCAGCCACATAGGGACCATTCCGCCCAGCGCGGTAAAGGAGTCGTGCATGGCGTTGACCGCCCCGCAGGACGCGGCGGTGGTGACCACGGCAAACAGGCTGCTGGCGAGAATACCGAACCGGCTCTCTTTGCCTTCCATATTGATACTGCTGTCGGCGCCAAGGCTCAGCAGATGCGGGTTACCGCGGGTTTCCGCCCACATCACTACCGCCACGCAGACGATGAAGATGAGCGTCATCGCCCATAGAATGGCCCGTCCCTGACGGCGATCGCCCACCACCTCGCCGAAAGCGAAGCACAGCGCCGCCGGGATGAGAAAGATCGCCAGCATCTGCACCAGGTTGGTCAGCGCGGTCGGGTTTTCAAACGGATGCGCTGAGTTGGCGTTAAAGAAGCCGCCGCCGTTAGTACCCAGCATTTTGATCGCTTCCTGTGAAGCCACCGGCCCCATCGGCAGCATCTGGCGTACCCCTTCAAGCGAGGTAAAGCCTTGATTCGGGGAAAAACTCTGCGGCACGCCCTGCTGAATAAAGAACAGCGCGATGAGCAGCGAAATGGGCAGCAGCAGCCAGAGGGTGATGCGGGTCAGATCGACCCAGGCGTTGCCCAGGGTGCTGACTTTCTGCCGGGCGTAAGCGCGGGTAAGGGCAAAGATCACCGCGATGCCGGTGGCGGCGGAGAAGAAGTTTTGCACCGCCAGCCCGGCCATCTGGCTAAGGCTACTCATGGTGGTTTCACCGGCATAGGCCTGCCAGTTGGTGTTGCTGACAAAGCTCACCGCCGTATTCAGCGCCAGGTCCCACGACAGGCCGGGCAGGTGCTGCGGATTGAGCGGCAGCGAGCCCTGGAACATCAGCAGCGTGAACAGGACCAGCAGACCCAGCGCGTTAAACAGCAGAATAGCGAATAAATATTGATACCAGTTCATCTCCTGAGAACGAATGCCCGCCGCCCGCCATAAACCGCGTTCGATGCTGGCCAGGCCCGGTAGCGGGGCATCATTGATCATCGTCGCCAGCGCCGTGCCCAGCGGACGAGCCAGGATCATCAGCAGCAGAATAAAGCTCGCGATGAGTAAAAATCCTTGAGCGGCCATCAGAATGCCTCCGCGTGTATCAGGGCATAAACCAGATAAACCAGCAACAGGAACACCAGCGCTACGCCAGCGATTACGCCTGCACTCACAATCCACCTCCGGGTGTCTTTTTGATTTACGAGGAGAATAGGCAGTCGGGCGCAAAGATTTCGCAAAAATCAGCGGCGGGGGTGTAAAAAAAATATAAAAATCGCCAAGACCACAATTTAACTAATGGTTAGTATTAATTTAACCTTTTTGTAACTAAGTTACCGGGTGAATGTAAATAAAGGCTAAATACGTGCTTTTTAGTGGTCGGATGAGTAGTAAAATTACAGCCAAAGCGGTACTATTTTAAGCAGAGAAACAGATTAACTTTACCGGCTTTACCGGCTTTGCCTGCCGGCCTGACAAAGGGGAGAGAAATTATGGCGTTGTACAAAACTTATCCTGCTCATATCATCTTTGCGCGTCGCGCTTTCGCCGTGGCGGCTGGCGTGCTGGCGCTGCCGGTAATGCTGTTCTGGAAAGATCGCGCCCGTTTTTACAGCTGGCTGCACCGCGTGTGGGCGAAAACCAGCGAACAGCCGGTATGGCTGGCGCAGGCTGAAAAAGTCTCCGCAGATTTTTATTAATAATGGTTTATGGTTCAGCGGGCGCGCGCTGCGGAAACGAGCTAATGGCTTGATATCCTGGTTTATTTACCCTGTTTTCCCCGACACAGCGTGCCAACAGATTGCCTTATCATCATGCCGCCGGTTTACCCGGCGGTTTTTTTTTGCCATGAGTGGCTTACACTTATTCACTCCCCAAAGGTTAATCCTGCGGGAGGGTTAAATATAAGTCGAACTTATCAATTTTCATGATGAAAGGAATGCTATGGCCACCCATCTGGTCTGGTTTCGCGCGGATTTGCGCATCCACGATAATCTGGCGCTCGCCGCCGCCTGCCGCGATCCCCATGCCGAGGTGCTGGGATTATTTATCGCCACGCCAGGGCAATGGCGCCAGCACGGTATGGCACCGCGCCAGGCGGCGTTTATGGTCAGCCACCTTCACAGCCTGCAAGCGGCGCTGGCCGAAAAGGGGATCCCGCTGCAGATCGAACATGCCGCAGATTTCACCGCCAGCGTGGCGCTGCTCGCCAGCATTTGCCGGCAGCGGCAGGTGACCCATCTGTTTTACAACTACCAGTACGAAATCAATGAACGTCAGCGCGATGCGGTGGTGGAGAAAACCTTAGCGGAGGTGACCTGTCAGGGCTTTGATGACAGCGTTCTGCTGCCGCCGGGCAGCGTACTGACCGGCAGTCGTGAAATGTATAAGGTCTTTACGCCGTTTAAAAATGCCTTTATTCGCCGTTTGCAGGAAGCGCTGCCGGAGTGCGTCGCCGCGCCGAAAGTCCGCGCGGGCGGGCCCATCGCTGCGGCGTCTGAAGTGAAAATAGATTATCCGCAGACGCCATTTGATAGCGAGCTGTTCGCCGCGGATGAAAAAAGCGCCATCGCCCGGCTTCGCGGCTTCTGCCAGCAAAAGGCCGCCGACTATGAGCAGCAGCGCGATCTTCCCGCCATCGAGGGGACCAGCCGACTGTCGCCGTGTCTGGCGGTGGGCGCGCTCTCACCGCGCCAGTGCCTGCACCGTTTACAGGTCGAGCAGCCGCGGGCGCTGGATGGCGAAGCCGGATCGGTATGGCTCAACGAGCTTATCTGGCGCGAGTTTTATCGTCACCTGATGGTTTACTACCCAAACTTATGTAAGGGGCGGCCTTTTATCGACTGGACCGATAACGTGGCGTGGCTGGATGATAAATCCGCGCTTCAGGCCTGGCAGCGCGGGCAAACCGGCTTCCCGATTGTCGACGCCGCGATGCGTCAGCTTAATGCGACCGGCTGGATGCATAACCGCCTGCGGATGATTGTCGCCAGTTTTCTGGTGAAAGACCTGCGCATCGACTGGCGGCTGGGCGAGCGCTACTTTATCGAACAGCTTATTGATGGCGATCTGGCGGCGAATAACGGCGGCTGGCAGTGGGCGGCTTCAACGGGTACCGATGCCGCGCCCTATTTTCGTATTTTTAACCCGACGACCCAGGGAGAGCGCTTCGACAAAGCGGGGCAGTTTATTCGTCAATGGCTGCCGGAGCTGGCCGGGGTACCTGAAAAAGCGGTACATCAACCGTGGCTGTGGGCGGAGAAACAGGGCGTAACGCTGGATTATCCGCGCCCGATTGTTGACCACAAGCAGGCGCGGCTGGCGACGCTGGCGGCCTGGGAAGCCGCCAGAGAGCTTAAGACTCCATCGCCAGGCGACGAGTCCGGATCTTAACGGCGTGATACAGCCAGATAGCCAGCACCAGGCCGACGCAGGCCAGCGCGCCCCAGGTTATCTGGCTGAACACCTCAATGTAGGCGTTGATGGAGTAGTTGACGGCCCCGGCGGCGTCGAACGACCCCTGCGAGGTTTGATCGGCAATCACGCCTGCCAGATAGTTGGCGATAGCGCCGGAGAGCAGCATATATATACCGGTCAGCACCCCGGTCACGCCGGGGATCTCAATACGGGTAATCTGCGACATCGCCACCGGGTCGATAAACAGCTCGGCGAAGCCCATCACCGCCAGGCCCAGCACCATCAGCGGCATTGAAGATTGTCCGTAAGCCGCCGACCAGCGTGCGCTGAGGGTCAGGATACAGAAACCGGCGCTCATCAGGCCGAGGCCCAGCGCGAATTTGCCCCAGATGCGCACGGTACGGTTGCCGTTAATATTCTCCTTCACCAGCCACGCCAGCACCACCCCACAGAGCATCACCGCAAAGGCGTTGACCGACTGGAACATCGCGGTCGGTATCTCATAGCCCATAAAATGACGATTAACAAAACGGTCGATATAGAGGCTGATGGAGCTGCCGCCCTGCTGCGCAAAGGCCCAGAACAGCAGGCTGAAGCAGGTGAGCACCATGATCAGACGCAGCTCTTTACGCTGCCTGGCGGTCTCCGCCCGCAGGTAGATCCGCGTCAGTACCGCCAGGCCGATAACCGTCGCCACAATCAGCGCGTAAACCGACCACTCCTGCCAGAACAGCACGGTGATCAGCAGCGGCGCGGCGATCAGCAGCACCAGTAGCCAGCCCCAGTTTGGTAAGACGAAAGTCCGCGCCCGCAGCGCTTCGCGATTGACGCCCCGGGTGTGGCGGAAATGGTGATTGCCGCTGAGGAAAATCACCAGCCCGGCGATCATGCCGACGGCCGCCAGCGCGAAGCCCATCGCCCAGCTGTACTCTTCCTGCACGTAGCCGCAGGCGATTGGCGCAATGATAGACCCGACGTTGCCCGCCGCATACATCAGCGAAAAACCGCCGTCGCGGCGCGGGTCGGTGGGTTCATACAGCTCCCCGAGCAGGCAGCTGACGTTGGATTTAAACAGCCCGTAGCCGCAGACAATAATCGCCAGCGACAGATAGAGGAAGGTGGGGGCGATTTCGCTGGCGCCGAGCACCAGATGGCCGATGGCCATCAGCAGCGCGCCGAGCATTACCGCCATGCGGTTGCCCAGCAGCTTATCGGCCAGGAAGCCGCCGAGAATCGGCGTGACGTAGACTAAAGAGCAGTAGGCGCTGAACAGCGCATAAGCATGATTATCGTCATACTTGAGCTGATTGGTGAGATAAAGAATCAGCAGCGCGCGCATGCCGTAAAAACTGAAATATTCCCAGATTTGCAGCGCGACGACGTAATAAATCGCCCGCGGCTGTGAGGATTGTGTGTTCATGTAATGCCTTGTCCTGCCGTAAAAAAGAAAGTCGATCTTTCTGCATGAATAGCTATTAACTAGCGATATTCATGGCCTTATGGGTTTTCTGGTTATTTAATATGCTGTAATAGTGCATAAATATACACGAATGCGCGAAGGAGGGAGTAGACAAATTGCGGGATTTCGCGAAAAGTCAAAATGGACGGCGAAGCGGCAGAACTATCGACTGACCGGACGGATACCGTTATGTTATTCCTCTGTACAGAACGATGACCTGGTGGAACGGCAATGAAAAATAGTGAACTGGAACAACTGATTAATGAAAAACTCAATAGCGCGGCCATCAGTGATTACGCCCCCAACGGGCTCCAGGTGGAAGGGCGCGAAACGATACAAAAAGTCGTCACCGGCGTGACCGCCAGCCAGGCGCTGCTGGATGAAGCCGTCCGCCTCGAGGCCGATGCGGTGATCGTCCATCACGGCTACTTCTGGAAAGGCGAATCGCCGGTCATTCGCGGCATGAAGCGCAATCGCCTCAAAACGCTGCTGGCTAACGACATTAACCTCTATGGCTGGCACCTGCCGCTCGATGCTCACCCGGAACTGGGCAATAACGCTCAGCTGGCGTCGCTGCTCGGCATCAATGTGATAGGGGAAATTGAACCGCTGGTACCGTGGGGCGAACTGTCGATGGCGGTATCGGGCCTGGAGCTGGCTTCATGGATTAAAGCGCGCCTGGGTCGCAAACCGCTGTGGTGCGGCGACACCGGGCCGGATAAAGTCGCCCGCGTGGCCTGGTGCACCGGCGGTGGGCAAAGCTTTATCGACAGCGCGGCCCGCTTTGGCGTCGATGCGTTTATTACCGGTGAAGTTTCAGAGCAAACCATACACTCGGCGCGCGAGCAGGGGCTGCATTTCTACGCCGCCGGGCACCATGCCACCGAGCGCGGCGGCATTCGCGCGTTAAGCGAATGGCTGACGGAAAATACCGAACTGGACGTCACGTTTATTGATATCCCGAACCCGGCCTGATGAACGGAGGCAAAAGTGCAGCGAGCGCGTTGTTATTTATTAGGTGAAACGGCAGTCGTACTGGAGCTTGAGCCTCCGGTGACGCTGGAAAGCCAGAAGCGGATCTGGCGGTTAGCCCAGCGGCTGGTAGGCCATACCGAGGTGGTGGAAGCCATCCCGGGCATGAACAACATTACCGTGATATTGCGCAACCCGCAGCAGACGGCGTGGGACGCGATTGAGCGCCTGCAGCTCTGGTGGGAGGAGTGCGATACGCTCGAACCGGAATCGCGGGAGGTCTCGGTCCCGGTAGTTTATGGCGGCGAATACGGACCGGATCTGGGAGAAATTGCCCGCCACAGCGGCCTGAGCGAAAAGCAGGTGGTTGAGCTGCATTCGTCGGTGGAGTACGTGGTGTGGTTCCTCGGCTTCCAGCCGGGGTTCCCGTACTTCGGCGGCCTGCCGGAGCAGCTGGCGATGCCGCGACGGGCGGAGCCGCGCCTGCTGGTGCCCGCCGGGTCCGTCGGTATTGGCGGGGCGCAAACCGGGATCTATCCGCTGGCGACGCCGGGGGGGTGGCAGCTGCTGGGGCGTACGCCGCTGGCGCTGTTTGATCCGAAGCGCAAGGAGCCGGTGCTGCTGCGTTCCGGCGACAGAGTGCGTTTCGTGCCGCAAAAGGAGGGCGTATGTTAAAAATTATCCGCGCCGGTATGTATACCTCGGTGCAGGACGGCGGGCGTGAAGGGTTGCGTCAGCTGGGCATCAGCCGCTGTGGCGCTATGGATAAGCCGGCGCTGGTCACCGCTAATCTGCTGGTGGGTAACGGCGCTAACGCCGCGGCGCTGGAGATAACGCTGGGTCAGGTGGATATTCAGTTTGAACGCAGCGGCTGGTTTGCGCTGACCGGCGCCGCCTGCGAGGCGAAGCTCGATGGCGAGCCGGTATGGGTGGGCTGGCGAACGGCGGTCAAGGCCGGGCAGCATCTGGTGCTCAAGAACCCGCAGCACGGCGTGCGCAGCTACCTGGCGGTGGCGGGAGGGATTGCGGTGCCGAAGGTGCTGGGTTCGCGCAGCACCGATCTGAAAGTAGGGATTGGCGGTCTGGAAGGTCGACGTTTGCAGGACGGAGACCGGCTGAAGCTGGGGAAATCGGATAAGCAGTTCCGCGGGCCGCGCGGCGTGAAGCAGCTCCCCATCGGCAACCGCATCCGCGCGCTGCCCGGGCCCGAGTACCAGGAGTTTGATAGCGTGTCGCAGGACACGTTCTGGCGCTCGCCGTGGCAGCTTAGCCCGCAGAGCAATCGCATGGGCTATCGCCTGCAGGGGCAACCGCTGAAGCGGACGACCGACCGCGAGATGCTTTCGCACGGCCTGCTGCCCGGCGTGGTACAGGTTCCGCATAATGGCCAGCCCATCGTACTGATGAACGACGCGCAGACCACCGGCGGCTATCCGCGGATTGCGACCATTATCGAAGCCGACATGTACCAGCTGGCGCAGATCCCGCTGGGACAGCCGATCCACTTTGTTCCCTGCTCCCTGGAGGAGGCGCTGAAGGCGCGCGCCGACAGACAACGTTATTTTGAACAGCTGGCATGGAGACTGAACGATGAAGATTGATTTAAACGCCGACCTGGGCGAAGGCTGCGCCAACGATAGCGCGCTGCTGCAGCTGGTCTCTTCCGCCAATATCGCCTGTGGTTTCCATGCGGGCGATGCGGTGATGATGCTGCAGTGCGTCCGCGAAGCGCTGAAATATGGCGTCGCGGTGGGCGCGCATCCCAGCTTTCCTGACCGGGAAAATTTTGGCCGTACGGCGATGCAGCTGCCGCCGGAAACGGTTTATGCGCAAACGCTGTATCAGGTCGGCGCGCTGGCGGCACTGGTGCGCGCGCAGGGCGGCGAGCTGCAGCACGTCAAGCCGCACGGCATGCTCTATAACCAGGCGGCAAAAGATCCGCAGCTTGCTGACGCTATCGCCAAAGCGGTATATGACGTTGACGCGGGTCTGGTGCTGGTAGGCCTGGCGGGCAGCGAGCTGATTCGCGCCGGGCAGCGTTATCAGCTGACCACCCGCCAGGAGGTCTTCGCCGACCGCGGCTATCTGGCGGACGGCAGCCTGGTGCCGCGCACCCAGCCCGGCGCGCTGATCGAGAGCGAAGAGCAGTCGCTGGCGCAAACTCTGGAAATGGTGCAGCACAGCCGGGTGCGTAGCATCACCGGCGAATGGGCGCACGTGGTGGCGGAAACCGTCTGCCTGCACGGCGACGGCGAGCACGCGCTGGATTTTGCGCGCCGCTTGCGCGCGGCGTTTGCCGGGCGCAATATACAGGTCAGTGCGGAAATAGAAGAATAAAAGCAATATTATCAAGCAATTAAAATTAGACAACAACTCACAACAACATACAGGATGTAACTATGGGAGAGTCATTATCTCTCTGGCCACTGATCGGCATTGCCGCGATCGTGGTCGGATTTGTTCTGCGTTTCAACCCGGTGCTGGTGGTTATTGTCTCCGGGATCATCACGGGTCTGACGGCGCATATGCCGATCGCGACCATTCTGGAGAAGCTGGGCGAAGGATTTCTCAATACCCGCAACCTGCCGTTTATTCTGCTGCTGCCGCTGGCGGTGATTGGCCTGCTGGAGCGGCACGGCCTGAAAGAGCGCGCGCAGACGTGGATCGCGAAGATCCGCAGCGCCACCGCCGGTCGTTTGCTTATCGTCTATCTGTTCGTGCGTGAAGTAACCGCGGCGATGGGCCTCACCAGCCTGGGCGGACATCCGCAAATGGTGCGCCCGCTACTGGCGCCGATGGCGGAAGGGGCGGCGGAGAAAAACTTCGGTGCCTTGCCCGGCGAGGTGCGCTATCGTCTGCGCGCGATGTCGGCGGCGACCGACAACGTGGGCCTGTTCTTCGGGGAAGATATTTTCGTCGCCTTCGGCGCGATTATCTTTATGCATAACTTTATGCTGGAGTCGGGGGGCATTCAGACCGAGCCGCTGCATATTGCCCTGTGGGGGATACCCACGGCGGTCTGCGCCTTCCTGATCCACTCCGCCCGCCTGTGGCGCCTCGACCGTCATCTCCAGCGCGAGCTGGACAAGGTTAACGCCGGTCAGGCGAAAGGCGGTGCCGCATGAATTTTCAGCAAACCTGGCTGTACTGGCTGGCGGGCGTTGTTCTGCTGTTGGTAGCAGTGATGTCATGGCGCGATAAAGCCAATCCGCGCAGGCTGACAACCGGCCTGTTCTGGGGACTGTATGGTCTGGTGTTTCTGTTTGGCGACTGGACCTATGAGCTGGTTGGCGACAAGCGCACCGTCAATATCGGCGTTGGCGTGGTGGTGGTGGTACTGGCGCTGATCGCCGGTTTTGGCGGCGTGCGCCTCGGCCGCTATCATCAGCGCTCGCAGGAAGAACGTACCGCCAGCGCCGCGCGTCTTGGCAACCGGCTGTTTCTCCCGGCGCTGGCGATACCGGTGGTGACGGTGATCGGCGTGCTGCTGTTTAATAATCTCCCCTCGCTGCAGGTCGCTATCTTTGGTCCGGGCAATCACGCCACGCTGATCACGCTGTTTTCAATGACCGCAGGTACGCTGCTCGGCCTGGTGATGGCTATCCGCATGACCCATGAAACCGCGGCGCAGCCGTTGCAGGAAGCTCGTCGCCTGCTGGATTCAGTGGGCTGGGCGTTTATTTTACCGCAGATCCTCGCGGTGCTCGGGCTGCTGTTTACCGCCGCGGGCGTCGGCAATAGCATCTCCTGGCTGACCCAGCACTATCTGGCGGTAGACAGCCGATTTATCGCCGTGGCCGTCTATACCCTGGGTATGGCGCTGCTGACGATGGTGATGGGCAACGCTTTCGCCGCGTTTCCCATCGTGACGGCGGGTGTCGGGATCCCGATTCTGGTGCTGCAGCACGGGGGGAACCCGGCGGTGATGGCGGCCATTGGCATGTTCTCCGGCTACTGCGGTACCCTGATGACCCCAATGGCGGCGAACTTCAATATCGTCCCCGCCGCGCTGTTGGAGCTGCCGGATAAAAACGCGGTCATCAAAGCCCAGGTGCCGACCGGCGTTATGCTGCTTATCGTGAACGTATTTTTGCTCTATTTCCTGATGTTCCTGTAAGGAGGGATCATGGCTGGCGTATTGATTACCGGTTTTGAGCCGTTCGGCGGCGAAGCGGTTAACCCTTCGTGGGAAGTGGTAAAGCGGCTGGATGGCGCTAATATCTGCGGACAGTCGGTGGCGGCGCGGCAGCTGCCGTGCGTCTTTGGCGACGCCCTGACGGCGCTGAACGCCGCGCTGGATGAGCTGGATCCCGTCCTGACCCTGGCGATTGGCCAGGCGGGCGGTCGCGTCGATATCACCGTTGAACGGGTGGCGATCAACGTCGATGATGCGCGGATCCCGGACAATAAAGGCCTGCAGCCGATAGACGTACCGATCGCTGCCGGCGGGCCGGCGGCGTACTTCAGCACGCTGCCGATAAAAGCGATCGTAACCGCCCTGCGCAGCCGGGGGATCCCGGCGTCGGTGTCGCAGACGGCGGGGACGTTTGTCTGTAATCACGTGATGTACGGCCTGCTGCACAGCCTGCGTCATCGCAGCGGCGCGAAGGGCGGGTTTATCCATATTCCGTATTTGCCGGAGCAGGCCGCGGCTCACCCCGGTGCCGCCAGTATGGCGGTAGAGACGGTGCAGGCCGCGCTGGAAACGGCCATCGCCGTTGCCCTGCAGCAGGATGGCGATGTGAAAGTCGGCGGTGGGGCAACGCATTAACACAAGGACAAGATTATGCCGGAAGGTCCGGAAATTCGCCGCGCGGCGGATAGCCTGGAAGCGGCGATTAAAGGCGAACCCCTGACCGGGGCGTGGTTCGCCTTCCCGCAGTTACAACATTACCAATCTCAGCTGGTCGGCCAGCGAGTGACGCACATTGAAACTCGCGGTAAGGCGCTGCTGACCCATTTCTCCGGCGGACTAACGCTGTATAGCCACAATCAGCTGTATGGCGTCTGGCGAGTGGTGGACGCGGGGGCGCAGCCAGAAACCACGCGCGTTCTGCGCGTTCGGCTGCAGACCGCGCGCAGGGCGATTTTGCTCTACAGCGCTTCTGATATTGAGATGCTGACGCCCGAGCAGCTCGCCCGCCATCCGTTTTTGCTGCGGGTCGGGCCGGATGTGCTCGATCTGCGCCTTAGCGTTGAACAGGTCAAAGCGCGGCTGCTGTCGGCGAAATTCCGCAACCGCCAGTTCTCCGGTCTGCTGCTGGATCAGGCGTTTCTTGCCGGATTAGGCAACTATCTGCGCGTCGAGATCCTCTGGCAGGTGGGGCTGACCGGGCGGCATAAAGCCGCTGAACTGGATGTAAATCAGCTCGATGCGCTGGCGCATGCGCTGCTGGAGATCCCGCGCTTGTCCTACAACACCCGCGGTCTGGTGGACGAGAATAAGCACCACGGTGCGCTGTTTCGCTTTAAGGTTTTTCATCGCCAGGGTGAGGCCTGCGAGCGCTGCGGCGGAATAATCGAGAGAACGATGCTATCGTCGCGGCCGTTTTACTGGTGCCCGGGATGTCAGCAATAAAAAAACGCGCCTTCAGGCGCGTTTTTTGTCGCTGCGAAAGCTGACTCAGCGGGCGATATCGTTCTTGAAGTCGCGTTTTTCGTAGCCAGTATAGAGCTGACGCGGACGGGCGATTTTCATGCCGTCGCTGTGCATTTCGTTCCAGTGCGCAATCCAGCCCACGGTACGCGCCATCGCGAAGATAACGGTAAACATAGAAGACGGAATGCCCATCGCTTTGAGGATGATACCGGAGTAGAAATCGACGTTCGGGTAGAGTTTCTTCTCGATGAAGTACGGGTCGTTGAGCGCGATGTGCTCAAGCTCCATGGCCACTTCCAGCAGATCGTCTTTGGTACCGAGTTCTTTCAGCACTTCGTGGCAGGTCTCACGCATAACGGTGGCGCGCGGGTCGTAATTTTTGTACACGCGGTGGCCAAAGCCCATCAGGCGGAAAGAATCGTTTTTGTCTTTCGCGCGACGGACGAATTCCGGAATGTGTTCAACGGAGCTGATCTCTTCGAGCATCTTCAGAGCCGCTTCGTTGGCGCCGCCGTGTGCCGGTCCCCACAGGGAGGCAATACCCGCAGCGATGCAGGCAAACGGGTTCGCGCCGGAAGAGCCGGCGGTACGTACGGTGGACGTTGAAGCGTTCTGTTCGTGGTCGGCGTGCAGGATCAGGATACGGTCCATGGCGCGTTCCAGAATTGGATTCACTTCATATTTTTCACACGGAGTGGAGAACATCATATTCAGGAAGTTACCCGCGTAGGAGAGGTCGTTGCGCGGATAAACGAAAGGCTGGCCGATAGAGTATTTGTAACACATTGCCGCCATCGTCGGCATTTTGGAGAGCAGGCGGAATGCGGCGATATCGCGGTGGCGTGGGTTATTCACATCCAGCGAATCGTGATAGAACGCGGCCAGCGCACCGGTGATACCGCACATGACGGCCATAGGGTGAGAATCGCGGCGGAACGCGTGGAACAGACGGGTAATCTGTTCGTGAATCATGGTGTGGCGGGTAACGATGGTTTTGAATTCGTCGTACTGGGCCTGGGTCGGCTTCTCACCGTTCAGCAGGATGTAGCATACTTCCAGATAGTTGGAGTCGGTTGCTAACTGATCGATCGGGAAACCGCGGTGCAGCAGGATACCTTCATCACCGTCGATAAAGGTGATTTTAGATTCGCAGGATGCGGTGGAGGTAAAACCAGGGTCAAAAGTAAACACGCCTTTTGAACCAAGACTACGAATATCAATAACATCCTGACCGAGCGTGCCCTTTAGCACATCCAGTTCGATAGCAGTATCACCACCCAGGGTGATTTTTGCTTTAGCATCAGACATTTATGGTCTCCTTAGCGCCTTTATTGCTTAAGGCTGCCGGGTGGTGGATTTGCATTCAGCCCGTAGCAGATGACATTACCAGTTTGTTATGTTGCACATCGCTCTGCGTCGCGAAAAGGGCAGGGTACAGAGCAAGGGCGCTTGATGGTACGTCTTCAGCCTACGACGAAACAACAGCAAATCAGCGTTTTAGCAGCCCGAATATTATAAAACTATATACCACTAATAACTGTCCTGATTACATCGGTCAATACTCTCTCACTGTTGCATAACTTATTCTCAGGTAAAAGAGTGACCCCATAACTTTTGCGTATTATTGCATTTATCTGGTAATGGTTGTAACAATAATGTTTAATATTTGTCAAATCAGATGATTAAAAATTAAAAATATGTTGTTATCGTGACATGGATCACTGTTCGGGAGAAAACCCGACAAACTATATGTAGGTTAATTGTAATGATTTTGTGAACGGCCTATACTGCCGCCAGGTCTCCGGAACACCCTGCAATCCCGAGCCACCCAGCGTTATTTTGTCACGCTTTAACTCCTGGAAAGGCGTTTTAACATGACTTTTAGTTATAGATAAGGACGCTGTCTGACCCGCAAGCAGACCGGAGGAAGGAAACAATAAGAACAGCATGTGGGCGTTATTCATGGTAAGAAATGTGAAAAAACAAAGACCTGTCAATCTGGATCTGCAAACGATCCGGTTCCCAATCACGGCGATAGCGTCCATTCTCCATCGCGTATCCGGAGTGATCACCTTCGTGGCGATCGGGATTCTGCTTTGGCTGCTGGGCACCAGCCTTTCCTCTCCCGAAGGTTTTCTCACTGCGGCATCCATTATGGATAGCTTCTTTGTGAAGTTCATCATGTGGGGCATCCTGACCGCACTGGCGTATCACGCGGTGGTCGGTATTCGCCACCTGCTGATGGATTTTGGCTACCTTGAAGAAACCCTTGAATCAGGGACACGCTCCGCCAAAATTTCTTTTGTTATTACTGTCGTGCTTTCACTTCTCGCAGGAGTCCTCGTATGGTAAGCAACGCCTCAGCACTAGGACGCAACGGCGTACATGACTTTATTCTGGTCCGTGCTACCGCTATCGTTCTGACCCTCTACATCATCTATATGGTTGGCTTTTTTGCCACCACCGGTGAAATTTCATGGGAAGTCTGGACGGGCTTTTTCTCCTCCGCGTTCACTAAAGTCTTCACCCTGCTGGCTCTCGTTTCCATTCTGATCCACGCCTGGATCGGGATGTGGCAGGTATTAACGGACTACGTTAAACCACTGGCCGTGCGCTTAATTCTGCAACTGCTGATCGTTGTTGCGCTGGTGGCTTACGTTCTTTATGGATTTGTTGTGGTGTGGGGTGTGTAATGAAATTGCCTGTCAGAGAATTTGATGCTGTTGTCATTGGTGCCGGCGGCGCAGGTATGCGCGCGGCGCTGCAGATTTCCCAGAGCGGCCAGACCTGTGCGCTGCTCTCTAAAGTTTTTCCGACCCGTTCCCATACCGTTTCCGCGCAGGGTGGTATCACCGTCGCGCTCGGTAATACCCATGAAGATAACTGGGAATGGCATATGTACGACACCGTTAAGGGGTCGGACTACATTGGCGATCAGGACGCCATCGAATACATGTGTAAAACCGGCCCGGAAGCAATTCTGGAGCTGGATCATATGGGTCTGCCATTCTCGCGCCTCGAAAATGGCACGATTTATCAGCGTCCGTTCGGCGGCCAGTCGAAAAACTTCGGCGGCGAGCAGGCGGCACGTACCGCTGCGGCGGCTGACCGTACCGGCCACGCCCTGCTGCACACCCTTTATCAGCAGAACCTGAAAAATCACACCACGATTTTCTCCGAGTGGTACGCGCTGGATCTGGTGAAAAACGCCGATGGCGCGGTGGTCGGTTGTACCGCCCTGTGTATCGAAACCGGTGAAGTGGTTTACTTCAAGGCTCGCGCTACCGTGCTGGCTACCGGCGGCGCCGGTCGTATCTACCAGTCCACCACCAATGCCCATATCAATACCGGCGACGGCGTGGGTATGGCGATCCGCGCCGGCGTGCCGGTGCAGGATATGGAAATGTGGCAGTTCCACCCGACCGGTATCGCCGGGGCGGGCGTTCTGGTGACAGAGGGCTGCCGCGGTGAAGGCGGCTACCTGCTGAACAAACACGGCGAACGTTTCATGGAACGTTATGCCCCGAATGCAAAAGACCTGGCGGGTCGCGACGTGGTGGCGCGTTCCATCATGATCGAAATCCGTGAAGGTCGCGGCTGCGATGGTCCGTGGGGCCCGCACGCCAAGCTGAAGCTCGATCACCTCGGTAAAGAAGTGCTGGAATCCCGCCTGCCGGGTATCCTGGAGCTCTCCCGCACCTTTGCCCACGTCGACCCGGTAAAAGAGCCGATTCCGGTTATCCCAACCTGCCACTATATGATGGGCGGTATTCCGACCAAAGTGAGCGGACAGGCGCTGACCGTCAACGAGCAGGGCGAAGACGTGGTGATTCCGGGGCTGTTCGCGGTAGGCGAAATCGCCTGCGTATCGGTACACGGCGCGAACCGTCTGGGCGGCAACTCGCTGCTTGACCTGGTGGTCTTTGGCCGCGCGGTGGGTCTGCACCTGCAAGAGTCTATCGCCGAGCAGGGCGTACTGCGCGATGCGACGGATGACGAGATCGACGCTTCTCTGGAACGTCTGAACCGCTGGAACGGCAACCGGAATGGTGAAGACCCGGTCGAAATCCGCAAAGCGCTGCAAGAGTGTATGCAGCATAACTTCTCAGTCTTCCGCGAAGGGGATGCAATGGCGAAGGGCCTTGAGCAGCTGAAAGCCATCCGCGAGCGTCTGAAAAACGCCCGCCTGGATGATACTTCCAGCGAGTTCAACACCCAGCGCGTTGAGTGTCTGGAGCTGGATAACCTGATGGAAACCGCTTACGCCACTGCAATGTCTGCGAACTACCGTACCGAAAGCCGCGGCGCGCATAGCCGTTTCGACTTCCCGGATCGTGATGATGAAAACTGGCTGTGCCATTCCCTGTATCTGCCAGAGTCGGAATCCATGACGCGTCGTAGCGTCAATATGGAACCGAAGCTGCGTCCGGCATTCCCGCCGAAGATTCGTACTTATTAATGCGGAGACAGGAATATGAAACTCGAGTTTTCAGTTTATCGTTATAACCCGGACGTAGACGATGCTCCGCGCATGCAGGACTACACCCTCGAAGCGGAAGAAGGTCGTGACATGATGCTGCTGGATGCGTTAATCCAGCTGAAAGAGAAAGACCCGTCGCTGTCGTTCCGCCGCTCCTGCCGTGAAGGGGTATGTGGTTCTGACGGTCTTAACATGAACGGGAAAAATGGTCTGGCGTGCATCACGCCGATCTCCGCGCTGAATCAGCCGGGCAAGAAAATTGTTATCCGTCCGCTGCCAGGATTACCGGTTATCCGTGATTTGGTGGTAGACATGGGGCAATTCTATGCACAATATGAGAAGATTAAGCCTTACTTGTTGAATAATGGGCAAAATCCTCCGGCTCGCGAGCATCTGCAGTCGCCAGAGCAGCGTGAGAAACTCGATGGTCTGTACGAGTGTATTCTCTGCGCATGTTGTTCAACGTCTTGCCCGTCGTTCTGGTGGAACCCGGACAAGTTTATCGGCCCGGCAGGCCTGCTGGCCGCGTATCGCTTCCTGATCGACAGCCGCGATACCGAAACCAGCGAGCGCCTCGAAGGGCTGAGCGATGCTTTCAGCGTATTCCGCTGTCACAGCATTATGAACTGCGTCAGTGTGTGTCCTAAGGGGCTGAACCCGACGCGCGCCATCGGCCATATTAAGTCGATGCTGCTGCAGCGCAGTGCATAAGTAACCCGGTCTGTCCCGGATGGCGCTAGCGCTTATCCGGGCTACCAAAAGCAGTAGCCCCGGCAGCGTTTGTGCCGCCGGGGATATAGCAGGAAACCTCTAAAAACTGCCACATTAATAGTAATAATCGAGATGTTCAGCGCGAGACAAGGCGCGAGCAGAACGAATCTCCGGGAGCATAGTGAACTATGTGACCGGAGTGAGTGAGGGTCGCAACACAGTCGCAGCCTGAACAAAGAAGATTATTAGACAGTTTTTAAAGGTTCCTTAGCGGACGAAACCACAACTCATCCGCAACAAGTGAACCCCGGCACGTACAACTTCTGTGCGTGGTAGTTTCTACGGCGAAATAAGCATATAAATGCTTAAGGGATCACGATGCAGAACGGCGCAATGAAAGCCTGGCTGGACTCTTCTTACCTCTCTGGTTCGAACCAGAGCTGGATAGAACAGCTCTATGAAGACTTCTTAACCGATCCTGACTCTGTTGACGCCAACTGGCGTTCTATGTTCCAGCAGTTACCTGGCACCGGAGTCAAACCGGATCAATTTCATTCCAAAACGCGTGATTATTTCCGCCGCCTGGCGAAGGATGCCTCGCGTTACACTTCTTCGATTTCCGACCCTGACACCAATGTGAAGCAGGTTAAAGTCCTGCAGCTCATCAACGCATACCGCTTCCGTGGTCACCAGCATGCGAATCTCGATCCGCTGGGACTGTGGCAGCAAGAGAGAGTGGCGGATCTCGATCCGGCTTACCACGATCTGACCGAGGCCGATTTCCAGGAGATCTATAACGTAGGTTCTTTTGCCATCGGTAAAGACACGATGAAGCTGGGCGATCTGATCTCTGCCCTGAAGCAAACCTATTGCGGCTCCATCGGCGCGGAATATATGCACATTACTTCTACCGAAGAAAAACGCTGGATCCAGCAGCGTATCGAGTCGGTAGCAGGCAAAGCGAGCTTTAGCGCCGAAGAGAAAAAACGCTTCCTGAGCGAGCTGACCGCGGCGGAAGGCCTCGAACGCTACCTCGGGGCGAAATTCCCGGGCGCAAAACGCTTCTCGCTGGAAGGCGGCGATGCGCTGATCCCGATGCTCAAAGAGATTATCCGCCACGCGGGTAAGAGCGGCACCCGCGAAGTGGTGCTGGGCATGGCGCACCGCGGTCGTCTGAACGTACTGGTCAACGTGCTGGGTAAAAAACCGCAGGACCTGTTCGACGAATTTGCCGGTAAACATAAAGAACACCTCGGTACCGGTGACGTGAAGTACCACATGGGCTTCTCGTCCGACATGGAAACCGAAGGCGGCCTGGTGCACCTGGCGCTGGCGTTTAACCCGTCGCACCTGGAAATCGTCAGCCCGGTGGTTATCGGCTCCGTACGCGCTCGCCTCGATCGTCTCGACGAACCGAGCAGCAACAAAGTTCTGCCGATCACCATTCACGGCGACGCTGCGGTCACCGGCCAGGGCGTGGTTCAGGAAACCCTGAACATGTCCAAAGCGCGCGGTTACGAAGTGGGCGGTACCGTACGCATCGTGATTAACAACCAGGTGGGATTCACCACGTCTAACCCGCTGGATGCGCGTTCTACCCCGTACTGCACCGACATCGGTAAGATGGTGCAGTCGCCGATTTTCCACGTCAACGCCGATGACCCGGAAGCGGTCGCTTTCGTGACCCGCCTGGCGCTGGATTTCCGTAATACCTTCAAACGCGATGTCTTCATCGATCTGGTGTGCTACCGCCGTCACGGCCACAACGAAGCCGACGAGCCGAGCGCAACCCAGCCGCTGATGTATCAGAAAATCAAAAAGCATCCGACCCCGCGCAAAATCTACGCTGACAAGCTGGAAGCCGATAAGGTCGCGACGCTGGAAGACGCTACCGAGCAGGTTAACCTCTACCGCGACGCGCTGGATGCCGGCGAATGCGTGGTGCAGGAGTGGCGTCCGATGAACATGCACTCCTTTACCTGGTCCCCGTACCTCAACCACGAGTGGGATGAGAGCTATCCGGACAAAGTTGAACCTAAGCGTCTGCAGGAGCTGGCGAAACGCATCAGTACGGTGCCGGAAGCCGTTGAGATGCAGTCGCGCGTCGCGAAAATCTATGGCGATCGTCAGGCAATGGCCGCCGGCGAGAAGCTGTTCGACTGGGGCGGCGCGGAAAACCTCGCCTACGCCACGCTGGTCGATGAAGGTATTTCGGTGCGTCTGTCCGGCGAAGACTCCGGGCGCGGGACCTTCTTCCACCGCCACGCGGTGATCCATAACCAGAAAAATGGTTCAACCTATACGCCGCTGCAGCACGTCCACAACGGTCAGGGCCATTTTAAAGTCTGGGACTCCGTGCTGTCGGAAGAAGCGGTCCTGGCGTTTGAATACGGCTATGCCACCGCAGAGCCGCGTACTCTGACCATCTGGGAAGCGCAGTTCGGCGACTTCGCCAACGGCGCGCAGGTGGTTATCGACCAGTTCATCAGCTCCGGCGAGCAGAAGTGGGGCCGTATGTGCGGTCTGGTGATGCTGCTGCCGCACGGCTACGAAGGCCAGGGGCCGGAGCACTCCTCCGCGCGTCTGGAACGCTATCTGCAGCTCTGCGCCGAGCAGAACATGCAGGTTTGCGTACCGTCCACGCCGGCGCAGGTTTACCATATGCTGCGTCGTCAGGCGCTGCGCGGTATGCGTCGCCCGCTGATCGTGATGTCGCCGAAATCGCTGCTGCGTCACCCGCTGGCGGTATCGAGCATGGACGAACTGGCTAACGGCACCTTCCAGCCGGCAATCGGTGAAATCGACGATCTCGACCCGAAAGCCGTGAAGCGTGTTGTGCTGTGCTCTGGTAAGGTTTATTACGACCTGTTGGAACAGCGCCGCAAGAAAGAGCAAAAAGATGTCGCTATCGTTCGCATAGAGCAGCTCTACCCGTTCCCGCACCAGGCGGTACAGGAAGCGCTGAAACCGTATGCGCACGTGCATGATTTTGTCTGGTGCCAGGAAGAACCGCTCAACCAGGGCGCGTGGTACTGCAGCCAGCATCACTTCCGTGAAGTGATTCCATTTGGGGCCTCTCTGCGTTATGCAGGCCGCCCGGCCTCCGCCTCTCCGGCGGTAGGATACCTGTCCGTTCACCAGAAACAGCAACAAGATCTGGTCAATGACGCGCTGAACGTCGATTAATTAAAGGATACATAATGAGTAGCGTAGATATTCTGGTTCCCGACCTGCCTGAGTCCGTAGCTGACGCAACGGTTGCCACCTGGCATAAAAAACCGGGCGATGCGGTTGTTCGTGACGAAGTGCTGGTAGAAATCGAAACTGACAAAGTGGTACTGGAAGTACCGGCTTCAGCGGATGGCATTCTGGACGCGGTGATCGAAGACGAAGGCGCCACCGTGCTCTCTCGTCAGATCCTGGGCCGCCTGCGTGAAGGCAACAGCGCGGGCAAAGAGTCCGGTGCGAAAGCCGATGCCAAAGAGTCGACGCCGGCCCAGCGCCAGCAGGCTTCTCTGGAAGAACAAAACAACGATGCGCTGAGCCCGGCGATTCGCCGTCTTCTGGCGGAACACAGCCTCGACGCGGCGGCCATTAAAGGCACCGGCGTTGGCGGCCGCCTGACCCGTGAAGACGTGGAGAAGCATCTGGCGAGCGCGCCGGCTAAAGCTGAAGCGCCGGCGGCTGCACCCGCTGCTGCTGCTCCGGCGGCGCAGCTGGGCAACCGCTCGGAAAAACGCGTGCCGATGACCCGTCTGCGCAAACGCGTTGCCGAGCGTCTGCTGGAAGCGAAAAACTCCACCGCCATGCTGACGACCTTCAACGAAGTCAACATGAAGCCGATTATGGATCTGCGTAAGCAGTACGGTGACGCGTTTGAAAAACGTCACGGTATCCGCCTGGGCTTCATGTCCTTCTACGTGAAGGCGGTCGTCGAAGCGCTGAAACGCTATCCGGAAGTGAACGCCTCTATCGATGGCGACGACGTGGTGTACCACAACTATTTCGACGTCAGCATGGCGGTTTCCACGCCTCGCGGCCTGGTCACCCCGGTTCTGCGCGACGTCGATCTGCTGGGCATGGCGGATATCGAGAAGAAAATTAAAGAGCTGGCAGTAAAAGGCCGCGACGGCAAGCTGACCGTAGACGACCTGACCGGCGGTAACTTCACCATTACCAACGGCGGCGTATTCGGTTCTCTGATGTCCACGCCGATCATCAACCCGCCCCAGAGCGCGATTCTGGGTATGCATGCCATTAAAGATCGTCCAATGGCGGTGAATGGTAAGGTGGAAATTCTGCCGATGATGTACCTGGCGCTCTCCTACGACCATCGTCTGATCGACGGACGTGAGTCGGTTGGCTACCTGGTTGCGATTAAAGAGCTGCTGGAAGACCCGACTCGTCTGCTGCTGGACGTGTAGTCAGCAAGAGTATGACCTACCGTAGGCCGGGTAAAGCGCGCGAGCGCCGTTATCAGGCCTACAGGTTTATAATTATTCCCTGAAGGATGGACTGAACACATGAACTTACATGAATATCAGGCAAAACAACTCTTTGCCCGCTATGGCTTACCGGCGCCGGTGGGTTATGCCTGTACTACTCCGCGTGAAGCAGAAGAAGCCGCTTCAAAAATCGGCGCGGGTCCGTGGGTAGTGAAATGTCAGGTTCACGCTGGTGGCCGCGGCAAAGCGGGCGGTGTGAAAGTAGTGAAGAGCAAAGAAGACATTCGCGCATTTGCTGAACACTGGCTGGGCAAACGCCTCGTCACCTATCAAACAGATGCGAACGGCCAGCCGGTTAACCAGATTCTGGTTGAAGCGGCGACCGATATTGATAAAGAGCTGTACCTGGGCGCGGTTGTTGACCGTAGCTCCCGTCGCGTGGTCTTTATGGCCTCTACCGAAGGCGGCGTGGAAATCGAAAAAGTGGCGGAAGAGACCCCGCACCTGATCCACAAAATCGCCATCGATCCGCTGGCGGGTCCGATGCCTTACCAGGGCCGCGAACTGGCGTTCAAACTGGGTCTGGAAGGTAAACAGGTTCAGCAGTTCACCAAAATCTTTATGGGCCTGGCGACCATTTTCCTTGAGCGCGACCTGGCGCTGATCGAAATCAACCCGCTGGTGATCACTAAGCAGGGCGACCTGATCTGTCTCGACGGTAAACTGGGCGCTGACGGCAACGCGCTGTTCCGCCAGCCGGATCTGCGCGAAATGCGCGACCAGTCGCAGGAAGACCCGCGCGAAGCTCAGGCGGCGCAGTGGGAGCTGAACTACGTCGCGCTGGACGGCAACATCGGCTGCATGGTGAACGGCGCGGGCCTGGCCATGGGCACCATGGACATCGTTAAGCTGCACGGCGGCGAACCGGCTAACTTCCTCGACGTTGGCGGCGGCGCAACCAAAGAGCGCGTCACCGAAGCGTTTAAAATCATCCTCTCTGACGACAACGTAAAAGCGGTTCTGGTTAACATCTTCGGCGGTATCGTACGCTGCGACCTGATTGCCGACGGCATCATCGGCGCGGTAGCCGAAGTGGGCGTTAACGTCCCGGTAGTGGTTCGTCTGGAAGGTAACAACGCCGAACTGGGCGCGAAGAAACTGGCTGACAGCGGCCTGAATATTATTGCAGCGAAAAGTCTGACGGATGCAGCTCAGCAGGTTGTTGCCGCAGTGGAGGGGAAATAATGTCCGTTTTAATTAATAAAGATACCAAGGTTATCTGCCAGGGCTTCACCGGTAGCCAGGGTACATTCCACTCTGAACAAGCCATCGCTTACGGTACGCAAATGGTTGGCGGCGTAACGCCGGGCAAAGGCGGCACCACCCATCTGGGCCTGCCGGTGTTCAACACCGTGCGCGAAGCGGTAGAAGCGACCGGCGCAACCGCATCCGTTATCTACGTTCCGGCGCCGTTCTGCAAAGACTCCATCCTGGAAGCTATCGATGCAGGTATTAAACTGATTATCACCATCACCGAAGGCATCCCGACGCTGGATATGCTGACCGTGAAGGTGAAGCTGGATGAAGCGGGCGTGCGCATGATCGGGCCAAACTGCCCGGGCGTGATCACCCCAGGCGAATGCAAAATCGGCATCATGCCGGGCCACATTCACCAGCCGGGTAAAGTGGGCATCGTTTCCCGTTCCGGTACCCTGACCTATGAAGCGGTTAAGCAGACCACTGATTACGGCTTCGGCCAGTCCACCTGCGTGGGCATCGGCGGCGACCCGATCCCGGGCTCTAACTTCATCGATATCCTGAAGCTGTTCCAGGAAGATCCGCAGACCGAAGCGATCGTCATGATCGGTGAGATCGGCGGTAGCGCGGAAGAAGAAGCGGCCGCTTACATCAAAGATCACGTGACCAAACCGGTTGTCGGCTACATCGCCGGCGTGACCGCGCCGAAAGGCAAACGTATGGGTCACGCGGGCGCCATCATTGCCGGTGGTAAAGGTACGGCGGATGAGAAATTCGCCGCGCTGGAAGCCGCTGGCGTGAAGACCGTTCGCAGCCTGGCCGATATCGGCGAAGCGCTGAAAACCGTAATTAAGTAATAAGTAAAAAAAACAGCCCTGACGTTCTGCATGGTTAAGGGCTGGTCCAATTTCGACATGGTTGGCCATCTGATGATGGCCTTTTTTTTGCCTGGCGTTGCGCCATCAGGCGTTACGCCGTTTTCGCCCGCGATTTCATGCCGTTTAATCATATTCATCTGCGCAAATGAGATTATTTTTTGCGTCCGGCATCATCCTTTTTATCCGCGCTATTTTGCATATTAAGTGCTTGCAAAAGGCTGTGGGGAATAATGTGGTGCGAAAGAAAAGGCATGAACAATGGGAGGGCTTTAGTTCGCTGGCAGCGCTTTTTTCGCGGGCTACCGGGCTGGAGACCACGGTGATTGAGGCGAATGACAATCGATTACCTGCTGGCTATGGTGGGTTAAATTTCTTTGCCTTACCGCTGATTCAGAACAATACATTATCCGGTTATATTATTTGCGACCATCATAACGCGACCGACAACCAGCATCGGGCGGCGGCGATAAGATTACTGCATTTTATCGTTAATAATATGTCTGCGATTACAGAAAACAGGGAAGTGGACGATAAACCGTTGCGGCATAAGAGAGAGTTTTATTATTCGCAAAAATCGTCGTATGAAATAAAACTGCTGTCGGCATTGCGCTATATTGATGAAAATTTATATGGTGAGCTGTCTTTAGAGACCGTCGCTGCTCACGTTTGTTTAAGCGCAAATTATTTTAGTCGTTTTTTTAAAAAACGCCAGGGGGTGAATTTTAAAGTCTGGGTTAATCAGCGCAAAATGCAGCGTGCCGGAGAACTGCTTGGCGATCCGTCATATTCGGTAGACAGCGTAGCGCGTAAGCTTCAGTTTGCGCAAACCAGCTACTTTTGTCGGGTGTTTCGCGCCGCTCATCGCACCAGCCCGCAGTCGTTCCGCGATCGGCATCTCGCAGCCGCTTCACGGTAAGTCGATTAGCCGCCGTTTTATCGTTAATACAGATTTTTCCTGGAGCGCTCATAATGTGTGGCCGATCGCGGAAAAATTTTCATTTATGCTCACCAGCGGGCAATTAAATTTCACCGTCTCATTGACTGACTTCGCAAATAAACAAGTTAATGTGAAAAAATATTGACAACTTATTGCTGTTATTTGCATGGCAATCACATTGTTTAAATTGTGTTTATTGTAGTGCCTGGGTATTATTGGTTATTATTTGATCGATAGCAGTGTGCATTAATCATGGAATAGATCAATGACATCTGAAGGTAAAATAAAATATAACACCCGGGGCTAATCTGATGTCCTTGCGCGCTTTTTTTATCTATTAAACAATTTTTTGCACGCCGTAAATGGAAGACGTTATGAGAGGAAAAATCCCCAAAACTGAATTACTGGTGACCTTTGAGGTTGTGGCTCGCCACGAAAGTTATACTCGAGCAGCGGAAGAGTTGGCTTTAACACAAAGCGCCGTGTTCCGACAGGTCACGGCGCTGGAGGATTTCCTCCATACGTCATTATTTAATCATGCTAAAAAAAGGATTTTTTTAAATGCGGCTGGCAAGCATTATTTGACTATCGTTAAGGAAACGCTTAACAAACTGGAACGTGATACCAACTCCATTATGACATGGCAACCGACGGTGCAGGTGCTTGAGCTGGCCGTCAATCCTACCTTTAGCACCCACTGGCTGATCCCCAACCTGCGCGAGTTTAATAAATTACATCCGGGCATTATCGTTAATATTCATTCGCTGGCTAATATTGGCGATTTTCTTAGCCGCGAGTACGATGCCGCCATTATGCGCGAGGATTTTTGCTCGCCGTGGGCGGAGGTTGAGTATCTGTTCGAAGAGGAAATTCTGCCGGTGTGCGGCTGCGGGCTGCTGTCCGAACCCGGGCAGAAGCTGGCGGTCGAGGAGCTGCTGGGCGAGTTTCCGCTGCTGCATCAAAGCACGCGAATTCACGGCTGGCAGGAGTGGTTTGCGCTGTCGAATATCACCAGCCCGCAGATCAACATCGGTCCGCGTTTTGACCTGCTCTCAATGCTGATTGCGGCGGTGCGTTCTAACCTGGGGGTGGCGCTGCTGCCGCGTTTTGCCATTCAGCATGACCTGGATAGCGGTGAGATGGTGATCCCCTGCGATGTGCCGATTCGCACCGGCAACCGCTTCATTATGACGTGGCAGGAGGATAAAGCGGAATCCCGTCATTTACAGGTATTCCGCGAGTGGCTGCTGCAAAAATCGGTGGTCTCGGCTGCCTGACGGCGCTTTGCAGAGAACTGTGAGCCCGTAGCCCGGGCAAGGCGCGTCGAGCGCCGCCCCCGGGAGCATAGCGCAGAGTGGCTGAGTTTCCCGGAGGCGATGCTGCGCATCTGTCCGGGCTACTGGCCCGCAGAACGCTGTGAACCCGTAGCCCGGCTAAGCGCAGCGCGAGCCGGGTAAAACTACCAGTCGATTCCCACCTGCGCCTGAACACCGCTGTCAAAGGCGTGCTTCACCGGCCGCAGCTCACTAACCGTATCGGCAAGCTCCAGCAGCCGGGCGTGGCAGCCGCGGCCGGTGACAATCACGTTCTGCCGCGGCGGACGATTCTCTATCGCCGCGATCACTTCCTGAGTATCCAGATAGTGATACGCCAGCATATAGGTGAGTTCATCCAGCACCACCAGATCGTAGCTCGGGTCGGCCAGCATGCGCTTGCTCTCCTGCCATACGGCCGACGCCGCCTCGATATCGGCCTCCCGGTTTTGCGTTTCCCAGGTAAAGCCGGTGCCCATAATGTGGAACTCAACGCCGAGCGGATGCAGCGTGTTGTACTCTCCATTATCCCACTGGCCTTTAATGAACTGGGCAGCACCGACGCGCTTACCGTGGCCGACGGCGCGCGTTGCCGTACCGAAGGCGGCGGTGGATTTACCTTTGCCGTTGCCGGTGAAGACGATCAGAATGCCTTTTTGCTCCGTTGCCGCCGCCACGCGGGTGGCAACCTGCGTTTTCAGCTTCTGCTGGCGCTGACGATGGCGGTCGGGATTGCCTCGCGCGTGCATAAATGCTCCTTAGTGTCCTGCCGGACAGGTGGCGCAGCGGTGCTGCTGCTCGAACTGGCTAAAGAAGTTGTTGCCTTTGTCGTCAACCAGCACAAACGCGGGCAGATTTTCGACTTCCATCATCCATACCGCTTCCATGCCCAGCTCCGGATACTCCAGGCAGCGCAAACTTTTCACATACTGCTGCGCCAGCAGGGCCGCCGCGCCGCCGATGCTGCCGAGATTAAAGCCGCCGTGTTTATGGCAGGCCTCGGTCACCTGCTGGCTACGGTTGCCTTTGGAAAGCATGATCAGACTGCCGCCCGCTTCCTGGAAAGCGTCAACATACCCATCCATGCGTCCGCCGGTGGTGGGGCCGAGCGAGCCGCAGGCCAGATTATTCGGCGTTTTCGCCGGGCCTGCGTAGTAAACAATATGATTGCGCATGTACTCCGGCATCGGTTCGCCGTTATCCAGACGCGCTTTGATTTTGGCATGGGCGATGTCGCGGGCGACGACAATCGGACCGCTCAGCGACAGCCGGGTGCCCACGGGCAGGGCTGACAGGTCGTGGAGGATGTCGCGCAGCGGCCGGTTCAGATTGAGCTGGACGGTCTGCGCCACGTTTTCTATGCGCTGAGAATCAGGGATAAACTTGCCCGGGTTATGTTCCAGCTTCTCCAGCCAGATGCCGTGTTTGTTGATTTTGGCTTTGATGTTTCGGTCGGCGGAGCAGGAAAGCGCCATTGCGATAGGGCAGGAGCCGCCGTGCCGCGGCAGGCGAATCACGCGAATGTCGTGGGCGAAGTATTTGCCGCCAAACTGTGCGCCGATGCCGAACTCGCGGCTGGCTTTGAGCAGCGCCGCTTCCAGCGACGTATCGCGAAACGCCTGGCCCAGTTCGTTTCCGCTGGTGGGCAGATTGTCGTAATATTTTGTCGAAGCCAGCTTCGCCACCTTCAACGCCTGGTCCGCCGACAGGCCCCCCACGACAAAGGCGATGTGGTACGGCGGGCAGGCGGCGGTGCCCAGCGCCTTCATTTTTTCAATCAGAAAGGCGGTGAGTTTTTCCGGCTGCAGAATAGATTTTGTTTCCTGAAATAGCGCCGCTTTGTTGGCCGAACCGCCGCCTTTATTGACGAAGAGGAAGCGGTATTCACTGCCCGGCACCGCGCTGATATCAATCTGCGCGGGCAGGTTGGTCTGGGTGTTGACCTCGGTATACATATCAAGGGGGGCATTTTGCGAATAGCGTAAATTGTTTTCCTGAAAGGTGGTGTAGATGCCCTGACTCAGAGCTTCAGCGTCGTTACCGCCGGTCCAGACGTTCTGGCCTTTGCTCGCGACGATGGTGGCGGTCCCGGTATCCTGGCAGTTTGGCAGCACGCCTTTTGCCGAGACTTCGGCGTTGCGCAGCAGCTGTAGCGCAACGTATTTATCGTTACCGCTGGCCTGCGGGTCGTGCAGGATGCTGGCGATCTGCTTTAAATGCCCGGCGCGCAGGAAAAATGAAGCCTCATAAAATGCCTGCTGAGCCAGCAATGTTAACGCATCGGGCGCAACCTTAATAACCTCTTCTCCATCTAACTCTGTCACTTTAACATGTTGATTCGTTAGCAGTTCATATTCGGTACTATCGTTACTCTGAACAAAAAGTTCCTGCCAGACAAAGGGTTTCGACATTTTACTTCTCACTATTTCGCTATAAAGAGATTGGCCTGCGTCGCATGTGCGACATACTCGATGGTCTGCTGGGCGCGGACGCTGTTACCGGCTGCATCCAGCGGAGGGGAGTAGACGGCGATAGCGTATTGCCCGGGAACGACGGCGACCATTCCGCCGGCAACCCCCGATTTCGCCGGGATACCGACGGTGTAGAGCCATTTGCCGCTGCCGTCATACAGTCCGGCAATCGCCATTTCCGCCAGCACCTGCGGGACGTAACGTTCATTAAGCAACTGCTTGCCGTTGAACGGCGACTTGCCCTTATTGGCGAGTACGGCCCCCATTTTGGCGAGCTGCTCAACGGTGATATCCACCGAACACTGGCGGGTATAGATTTCGACGGCTTCCTGAGGGTCGCCATAAAAGCTGCGGTATGAATTCATCAGCATCGCCAGCGCCTGGTTATGCTGGTTGGTCTCCATTTCGGATTGAAATACCGGCTCGTTAACGCTCAGGGAGCTGTCGGCCCAGGCGCTGAGGTTGTTGAGAATGTTGTTCCAGCGGTCGGTTTTGTCTTTCGCCGCAATCAGGCTCACGGTGCTCATGGCGCCGGCGTTAACCAACGGGTTCTCCGGCGCGCCTTGCGTGAGCTCCACGGCTAAGCCGGAATTGAAGGGCAGGCCGGTCGCGTTCGCGCCGAGTTTATCCAGCACCTCCTGCGGCCCGCGCTGCTCCATCGCCAGCGCCAGGGTGAAAACTTTACTTAATGATTCCATCGGAAAGGCTTTTGTCACGTCGCCGGTCTGGTAAATTTTGCCTTCGACCGTCGCGAGCGTAATGGCGAAATTATTCGGGCTATAGCTCGCCAGGGCAGGGATATAGTCGGCGACTTTACCGTCGTGGTTACTCTTATATTTCTGATGCGCCTGCTCGATGATGCTGGCGTAGTCCGGCGCGCTTTGCGCCTGCGCGGCGGCGCTAAACAGTAAGCTGGCGGTTAAGATGCAGGTGCCAAGAAATTTCACGTTCATGGTGTGTCCCGTTGGGATGATTGGAGGGAACCGGGCCGGACGTATCCGGCCTGGGGCTCATAGCCATTTTGCTGTCAGGACATCGCCACTTCGGACGTTTCGCTGGCAGGGCGCTCCTGCTCCGGTTTTTTGACCGGGGCGGTGCCGCGGCAGCCTTCTCCGTAATGCTCGCCTTCCCAACGGCCAACGATGGCGGCGCCCATGGCATTACTCATCACGTTGGTGGCGGAGCGACCCATATCGAGGAACGGGTCGACGCCCATCAGCAGGATCAGGCCCGCTTCCGGAATGTTGAACTGGTTCAGCGTCGCGGCGATAACCACCATTGAGGCGCGCGGAACGCCCGCCATCCCTTTGGAGGTCAGCATCAGGATCAGCAGCATGGTGATCTGCTCGCCCATGCTGAGGTGGACGTTACAGGCCTGGGCGATAAACACCGTGGCGAACGAGCAGTAGGCCATGGAGCCGACCAGGTTAAAGGAGTAACCGATGGGCAGGACGAAGCTGGCGATTTTTGAAGAGACGCCGAATTTTTCCAGCTTATCGAGGGTGCCAGGGAAAGCGGCTTCTGAGCTGGATGTGGTGAAAGCCAGCAGCGCGGGCTCGAGGATCGCTTTGGTCAGACGGCTGATGCACGGGCCGACAATCACCGTCGACAGGCCAATGAGGATCGCCCATAGCATGCCCAGCGTCAGGTAGAACTCGCCCATAAAGATCCCGGCGCTGACCATCACGCCCAGACCGCGTTCGGCAATCAGCCCGGAGATGGCGGCGAAAACGGTCAGCGGCGCGAACAGCATGACGTATCCCGTTAGCTTCAGCATCACGTGGACCAGCGAATCGAGCACCTTCACAATGGGCTCGGCTTTTTCGCCGATCGCCGCCAGGCTGCAGCCGAGGAAAATGGAGAACACCACGATTTGCAGAATTTCGTTGCGCGCCATCGCATCAACGATGCTGGTGGGTACCGCGTGCGAGATAAACACTTTCAGGGTGAAGGGTTCGGACTGAACGGCGGCCACGGCTCCGGCATCGTGGGGGACAAAGTTGATGCCCGCGCCTGGCTGGAACAGATTGACGATCACCAGACCCAGCGCAATCGACAGCAGTGAGGCGCAAATAAACAGGAAAAAGGTTTTAGAGAATATACGCCCGAGCGTTTTCGCATCGCCCATTTTGGCGATGCCGACCACCAGCGTTGATATTACCAGCGGGGCGATAATCATTTTTACCAGGCGTAAAAATATAGTGGTAAAAATGGAAATATCCTGAGCATAGGATTTTGCTGTATCTGCTGATGCCATATTATTAATGATCACCCCGGCAATCATGCCGAGTATCAGGCCTAATATGATCATTTTGGTTAAACTTATTTTTTTCATATTTACTCCATCGGAACAGGGTTAGTCGTGAAGTGGTGTAGGGCGGCGTACGCCTGCGCCAGGTAGCAGCGCAGACGTACGCCTGTGGTGACCAACCGCATAAATTGTCTGGAATACAGTGATACAGCGAAATCCTGTATACCAATGGATGTTGTTGTATTTTTATATCCGTCGTCTTTCAAGCTGCATTTTTGTTGGCTGCCTTTGTTCACCCCAGTCACGTACGGATGTACGCTCCTGGGGATGAATGAGGGACATCCATGTCCCTCACCGAAGGCAGCCTCCGGCTGTTCAAATTCGTTCCTGACGAATTTGTCTCTCAGTTGCCGTCTCAATGCAACTCGAAATCCATTGGATATAGAATTAGAAATCGAACTCAATACTTAATAGCGGCGCATGCTGCTGAGCGCCATAAACATCATTGTCCCCGACGTTGCCGGAAATAATATCCCGCGGCATGACAATTTTTACCGCGTTGGCCGGATCGAACCAGATAATGCGATGAATAAAATCAGGCTTTACGTTATATAAACCAGCAATAAGCTGCGGGGTTAATTGCTCAGAACGTTTGACCCGCTGATAATCTTCCCGGGTTTTAAATAAAATATCTAAAACCAGTTCATACGGTCCGGCGTTTTTGGAGCGGATCACCTGCGCCAGTGAACATAGGGATTGTTTCATGCCTGAACTCCTTCTGGCGTCACCTGTTCGATATGGAAGTCAAAGCGCAGCGCGTCGCTGGCTTCGATCAGGTGATAGATTGAGAACTCATACACCGGGCCGCTCTGAATATCGGAAGGCGAGAACGGGAAGGCGAGGTTGCCCGCGGTGGCAATGCGGTTTTCATAGCCGTAGTGCAGCAGGGTAGAGCGCACCAGCGAACAGACGCTGTTGGCGATATCCTGGGTTGGCGCAACGACATCAAGCAAGATGCCCAGTTCGTGCCCGGCGGTTTTCATCGGTTCGTGATTGCCCATCACGCCGTTCTTTCCATACAGATGGAAGGTCATGCGGATGCTGTCATCGTTCAGGGAGAGGTTGCGTGCGACGCTGGTCTGTACCTCTTCAAGAATATTATCGATTCCGGCAATCATGATCGGATCGCGCGTTCCGGCAATGGTCAGGCAGCGGAAGCCGACCCGCCGCGCGCCTTCCAGCTTCAACGCGTATGGCGTCGCTTCATGACGAGAACCGCTGACGTAAACCTCGCCTTCGTTGACGGCTTTGAAGGTGCATCCTTTCAGGTTCAGCACGCCGCCCGGACCGGGCAGGAAATACGGATCGGACTTCTCGTACAGCGTATGCGCCGCCGCAGAGGTTTCGGTAAACTTACGCTTTGGATTAAACGCTTTCAGCGTAAAGCCGCTGTCGTCGATAATCCCCATGGCGCAGTCGGAACCGGAGCCCGGCGTGGCGGCAATGGCCGCGCATTCGAGGATCTTGCCGCAGTGCAGGGCGAGCCCCTCATCAAATCCCTGCATAATCGGCAGCGCCGCGAAGCAGGCCGGATCGTACGCCCGTCCCCCAAGCACCACCTGGGCGCCGGCGGCCAGCGCCCGCTGAAAGGGTTCGATCCCCATCTGGGCGACGATATAGGTACTCTCTTCAATGGCTTCGTGGGTCAGTTCAGGCACAAAGTCCAGGGCGGTGATTTTGCCGTTATCCAGCGCCTGATGAACGATGGCTTTATCGACATCAGACGGGATCAGCGCCATGGAGAACGACAGTTTTTCTTCCTGCGCAATCTCATGGATAATCTGCCGGCACCACTCCAGATGCGGCGCGGCGCCGGATCCTCCGGCGGTGCCGATCACCACCGGGATATTGTTTTTCACGCCGGCGACGATCATATAGCGCAGATCGCGTTTCACCCCGGCCCGGTCGGTAAAGGGTTTGCCTGCCCCCAGGTAGTGGGGGCCGGGATCGGATGAACCGGCGTCAACGGCAATCAGATCCGGCGACTCCTCCATGGCTTTACGAAAGCTCTCTTCCGGGAAGCCGTAGCCGAGGATTGCCGTCGGCGATAAGATTTTAAAGGTACGAGCCATCTCTTAATCCTTAGCCTGCAACAGCGCGATGGTGCGGTTCATTTCGTTAAACACGATGTTGAGACCTTCGTCGAAGCCCATCCCCGGCTTGATCAGCATGCGCATCGGACGCGCGGCCAGCGCGACGTGAACGCAGGTGCGGGCGCTGATCTCGGTTTCGTTACAGGTACCGCCCTGATAGGCTTCCATCGCGTGTTTGTTGCAGTACAGCACCGCGTCCACGATGTTATGAATGCCGCCGAGATCCGGGGTTTTGATCTGCACCATGTGGCAGCTGCCGGCATCGGTAAAGTCAACGATGTCCTGGTAGGTGTTACACCACTCGTCGGCGACAATTTTTACGCCGGAACCGAGGCGGGTCAGCTCTTTGGTAATGGCCGTGAGCATACGGATCTGGTCCGGTTTATTACCCGCATCCACCGGGCCTTCTATATAGAGCGGCAGGCCCTGCGCCTCTTTCTCCAGGCTGGCGATATAGTCGGCGCAGCGAACCGGATCCATATCGAAAATCAGGCCGATGGTGCCGTATACGTCGATATGCAGCGTGGGGCGATAGCGGGGGCTGGTGCGCAGGCTTAAGATGCGGTCGGATAGCCAGCGGACATACTCACGCAGTTTTTCCCCTTTCAGACCCAGCTTCTCTTCGACATTGTTAATCAGCGCATGGGGCAGGACGTCAACGCCTTTGAGGATCATTTTGTCCACGGCGATATAGCGGTCGTCGCCGCTCTGACCAAATAACGGAATCGCTTCCGGTATGCAGGGCAGCTGCCATTCGTCGCAAACTACCTCCGCCTTCAGGCGGCCGCTGGCCAGCGCGGTGGCGTCGAGCAGCGCCTGGGAAAGACCGTAGCGGACGGCGGTATGCAGCAGATGACCGTCGATGCGCAGCTTGTCGAAAAAGCGGGCGTTCGGCAGGAAGGTATCGACATCGCGGCCCTCCAGCAGCGGTTTGATATGATCGTTGAGGAACGGGATAAAGTTCTCCGCCAGGAACAGCGGGTCGCGGCCGCCCGCACCGGAGTACTGTACGGCGGCACAGTCACCGACCGCCACCGCGCCGTTTTCCAGAATCAGCTGGACGGATACGCATTCACCCGCCTGGCGTACCGAGGTGAAGCCTGGCGTTACCGGAGCACCGGTATAAATGAACCCATCATGACCCGCGCCGTTTTTAATCGCCTGCTGATCGTCAAAATAGAATGAAGAGTAGCCAGCGGTGAAAAGGGCCTGTTTAATTTTCATTATGGTCTTCCTATTAATTTACTGTGGGATACCGCGTTGATGTCATCAACAACCATCTGGAATGAGGGTTTGCGTCCTTCAAAATGCGCACGTTCAGCGACGTAATCGTGGTGCAGGGCGAGGATGTCCTTCGGCAGCGGAACCGCGCCGGCTTCAAGCACGCGAATGGCGCCGGCATTGTCGCGAACCGGTAAAATTTTGCCCGCGTTGCAGGATGCGGGGGCAAAAGGCACGTCCAGGACGCCCGCTTCAAAGGCCAGCACCGTACCGCGGGCGATATCGCCGTTGCCCAGCTCGAACACTTTCTTCAGCACCGCGCGAACCTCGCTTTTTATCAGCTCCACTTCCTGCTCAACCGCGGCGCAGGGCGGGAACTTCTGATCGCTGACCATATTGAGCATCTGGCGGGATGCCCTCAGCCCCTGCGCGTTGGCCGCCGCGGTGGGAATACCGAACGCTTCATGCGGGCTCTTGGTGATCACTTTGGTGGCACCGGACATCCCGGCTACCGCCGCGCCCCATGAGATAATGGCAAAGGCTTTTGATTCATCTTCCGGAAAGCCGCCCATCCACTGGTGGAAGACGGTACTCAGCTCATAATCGTCGAATCCGTAATTGCCAAAGTATTCGTGGGAGAGTTCGCGAAGAGATTTAATCGCCGCGATGTCCTGGGTGAGGCTGCCGACCTGGCCGTAGCCGACGGTGATTGACTTGACGCCCTGTTCCAGCGCCAGCAGACCTTCGATAATGGCCACCGCGTGGGACATAAACGGTGGGATCAGGGTGCCGGTCAGCGGGCCGAACGGTTCGCGGTTAATACGAATGCCGTGCTCTTCATACAGGCCCATCAGGCGGTCGCAGTACTGCCAGTCGCGAATCGACTTCTCCAGGGTGACGCGCTTGGCGTAGGGAATGTTGTAAGAGATACCGCCGCCTTCGTAGCTGGTAAAGCCGCTGGCCATGGAGATTTCCGCCAGCAGGCGCGCGTCTGGCGTACCGTGACGTACCTGGACCGGTTTTTCCAGCGCTTCGGTCATCCGGCGGCAGGCGGCGACGCCATGGTTAACCACCGGCAAACCATTCAGTTTGGAGGTCCCCGCCTCGATGGATTTCTGTATGCCGACCGCCGCTTCTTCGTAACGGTTGAGGCGGGTATAGGCATCGATGGTGCTGGGCAGCAGATCGCACTCTTCCTGCAGGGTTTTGAGCAGCGCAATATGTTCATCCATCAGCGCCACGCCCGCGCGCGGCTGGCTCAGGGTTTTACCTTCCTGGTCGGCCTTAAGCAGAGCGTGAGAAAAGCGTTTTTTCTCAGGAATGGTTTGCTGGTACTTCACGCCATCTTCGAAGTGCTCAACGTCCTTGCCGGTATGCCAGGTCTGCAATACCTGATGCCGCTCGGTCATGAATTCGTCGTGGGTTAATTTTTTATTTCGAAGTTCCATTCGTAGCTGCCTTCATTTATAGGGTTAAACAGTGAATGCTGGTGCGAGCGGCGAGCTCGGGGTAGAGCCTGGCAACGTTTGCCAGCAGCGGAAGCAGGCCTTTTGCATCGCGGTAATAATCAAACCGGGTTGGCAGAAGAATACGTCTGCCGTCGTCATCCAGTTCGCGGTATTTCAGCCAGCGGTGGATGTCGAAGCCGCTGGCGCGGGAGAGCCATCCGCCAGAACCGACGACTTTACGCACGGGCGTCAGATCGCGGCCCATCTGTAAATCGACGTTGCCCACGCAGGTGCAGACCTGCTTTTTGGTGCCCGCGTGGCGTTCGCTGGCGTAGCCGACGCACAGCCCGGCCAGCACGGTGTCGAAATATTTTTCTTCCTCGTTGAGCGGCAGATAATCCGGCTGAGCGACCAGATGGTGCAGGTAGCGGTAAAAGGCCTCCTGGCGCTGCGGCTGGTGGGCAAATACCACGTTCACCAGCTCCTGAGTACTTTCACCGACCACGACAGCTGAAACGCGCATGCCGAGATCGCCTTCTACCGTACGTTTAACAAACGGTTCCGGAACCCCGTGCAGAACGGTATCCGGAGAGAGCGTGTTGGCGCTGGCGGAGTAGACGTCGGTGGTGGCGCCGCCCATATCGATCAGCATGAACTCTTTCCACGCGCTGTCGTAATGGCTGATGGTTTTTACCAGCTCGTAGACGGTCCACGGCGTTGGCATCGGCTCTTCGCCGGTTTCCGCGACAATCACGTCCAACCCTTTACCTTTGACGATTCGGGATAAGAAGACATCGCAAATCGCCCTGCGGGCAGCGTAGGGATTAGGGTGATCGAGATCGGGCAGAATGTTGTCTACCGTGGTCAAATCTTTGTGGCCTAGGATGGCCTGAACCTCGTCCTGAATATCCCGGTTTCCGGCATAGATAATGGCGCAGTCGAGCGTTGACTCCGCCAGCGCATGGGCGTTGGCCAGGCCGTAGCTCTCCTCGCCGCCGTCGGTTCCGCCGGTAAACAGCAGGATATCCGGCGGCGTGGCTTCCAGCGCCTGGATATCGTGGCGGTTAAGTTTGTAGGCGTAGTATTGGGCGATTTTGGCCCCCGCCGAGTGGGCGGTGACTTTTGCTGATTCCAGGGTGATGGACGGCACCAGACCCATCGCGGCAACGGCAAGACCGCCTTTTGCCGATGAAGAGTATTTCAGCGTGACGTCACCGCGGTGCAGCAACGGGCGCGCATCGGCAACGTTAAGCACCCGGTTCAGGCTGGCAAAAAAGCCTTCCGCCAGGTGATGGGTAGTGGTCGGGGTCAGAACGTGGTTTACCAGCGTCAGCTCATCCCCCTCCTGTGCGAAGAGGGCCGCTTTGGTCCACGTCGAGCCGATATCGACAGAGACGGTTTGCATCAGATAGCCTCTTCCAGACACTGCTGTTCAACGCCGTGGCGCTGGTTGATATCGTTTGCCATCAGCCTGCAGACGTCTTCCAGATCGTGGCTAGGGGCAAAGACGCGATTGAAGCCCATCTCTTTGAATTTGGCCTCGACGTCGGCAAAATCATGCTTACCGACCACCAGGTTGCCGCCAACGTAAAGAAGAATATCGCCGATACCGCGTTCAATGCAGCGTTCGCGCAGTCCCAGGCAGTCGATATCGCCGTGGCCGTAAATAGACGACACAACGATGGCGTCCGCGCCGGTTTCGATAGCGGCATCGATATATTCATCCTGACTGACCATCACCCCCAGATTGATTACGCGAAAATCATGGGCAGTAAAAACGCGGTCCAGGACTTTGTTGCCTACTGCATGGCAGTCAGCACCAATGACGCCAATAACAAGTGTTGATTTCTTCATGGGTAATCCTCTGTAAGGCTGATGGTATAAAAATAAAAACGACTTTCTAATATTTGCAGCGTTGATGATGGCCGCCTGTTAATAGGGCTGGAGTGTCTGTGGTTCGAAGGGGTGAAGCAATTGATCTATTTTCAGAATATCTTTCAAAAAAGTCTTGTTTTTGATTTTTCTTTAAAAAATCGTTTTGTATCATGGTGTTGTTGGTTTTTTTATTGTCTGGGGTTATTTCTGTTTAGATCTTTTTAATAAATAGATTGCGATGTTTGTGAGCAAGGTCTTATTTCATATTTTGCGTTTATTTTGCCTTTGATAATAAGCGGCAAATACAATTCTTTAAATTTTTCTGTGAGCATAGTAACGGAATTTATGTGCTGTTTTTTATATGCGCCAAGGCGGGTTTGTTAGAATAAAGATATAAAATGGTGATTTGTTTATTTAATATTTCATTTTTGTTGAAGAACAGGGTAGGGCAGGAGCGGTGCTGTCCGGCGTGGATAAAAGCGCAGGGGGAAAGTCTGCTGCATAAAGAGCAGGGTGCGTTGCGTCACAAAACGGCGAGAAAGAGAATGTACGCCGCATTTACTTGATAATGAGATAGTTACGCACCTGTGTTAATTGAAAGTAAACGCAATGATAAATCTAATAAGGAAAAAATTTATGGCGTTAACTTGATAAAAAAAATCTGTGAGCTACCCGGCATTATCGATTGATAGCCACATTTACGCGGTCAGCGCTCAGCCCATTAAATTCCCCTCCGCGGCGAAATAAATGGACTATCATTTTCAGTAACCGATGATACTCTTGAAAAACATATTATTAACCTGCTGTTTACCTGTGAGGTACACGGTATACATAATTAACATTTAAAATGAAAATTGATTTAAATCAATGTTTAAAACTTGGAAAAGAACGCGAAAAGGAGTTAAATTGTCGCGGATCAAATTGACCGAAATCTGGTATTTTCGCTATAAATTGATCGCTGTCGAAAACTGCAAATTTATCACAATAAAAACCTATTTATTGTAAGGGTTTTGCAGCGTAATATAATCACGGGATCAATTTGGGTGTTTTGTTAACATGTTTGTAACTTTTCAGTGCTTCCGCTTTCTTGAAAGAGAAAACGGGCGTGGCGAGAAGAAGCAAATAAATTTGTATTGGGGCATGCGTGTGACCCTTTCTAACGGGGTTCACTCTCGGAGTCTTCATGCGATGAGCAAGGAGTCATGATGTTAGATATAGTCGAACTGTCGCGCTTACAGTTTGCCTTGACCGCGATGTACCACTTCCTGTTTGTGCCGCTGACGCTAGGTATGGCGTTCCTGCTGGCCATCATGGAAACGGTCTACGTCCTTTCCGGCAAACAGATTTATAAAGATATGACCAAGTTCTGGGGCAAGTTGTTTGGTATCAACTTCGCGCTGGGTGTGGCAACCGGTCTGACCATGGAGTTCCAGTTCGGGACTAACTGGTCTTACTACTCTCACTATGTGGGCGATATCTTCGGTGCGCCGCTGGCCATTGAAGGTTTGATGGCCTTCTTCCTCGAATCTACCTTTGTCGGTCTGTTCTTCTTCGGTTGGGATCGTCTGGGCAAAGTTCAGCACATGGCCGTGACCTGGCTGGTGGCGCTGGGCTCCAACCTGTCGGCGCTGTGGATCCTCGTCGCTAACGGCTGGATGCAGAACCCGATTGCGTCGGACTTCAACTTTGAAACCATGCGTATGGAGATGGTCAGCTTCTCTGAGCTGGTCCTGAACCCGGTTGCTCAGGTTAAGTTCGTTCATACCGTGGCGTCAGGCTATGTGACCGGCGCGATGTTCATTCTTGCCATCAGCTCCTGGTATATGCTCAAAGGCCGCGACTTCGCTTTTGCCAAGCGCTCCTTCGCTATCGCAGCCAGCTTCGGTATGGCGGCGATTCTCTCCGTTATCGTTCTCGGTGATGAATCCGGCTACGAAATGGGCGACGTGCAGAAAACCAAACTGGCGGCTATCGAAGCTGAATGGGAAACTCAGCCTGCTCCGGCGGCCTTTACCCTGTTTGGTATTCCCGATCAGAAGGCGCAGGAGAACCGCTTCGCGATTCAAATTCCTTACGCGCTGGGCATCATTGCGACTCGCTCCGTGGATAAACAGGTTACCGGCCTGAAAGACCTCATGGTTCAGCACGAAGAGCGTATCCGTAACGGGATGAAAGCTTACGCGCTGCTGGAACAGCTGCGTGCCGGTTCAACCGACCAGGCCGTGCGCGATCGCTTTAACGACGTGAAGAAAGATCTGGGCTACGGTCTGCTGCTGAAACGCTATACCGACAACGTCTCTGACGCGACGGAAGAGCAGATTGCGCTGGCGACCAAGGACTCTATTCCTGCCGTGGCGCCGCTCTACTTCGCCTTCCGTATCATGGTAGCGTGCGGCGTGCTGATGCTGTTGATTATCGGCGCCTCCTTCTGGAGCGTGATTCGCAACCGCATCGGTGAGAAAAAATGGCTGCTGCGCGCCGCGTTCTATGGCCTGCCGCTGCCGTGGATTGCCGTTGAATCGGGCTGGTTTGTCGCCGAATATGGCCGTCAGCCGTGGGCTATCGGTGAGGTGCTGCCGACGGCCGTCGCGAACTCGTCGCTGACCGCGGGCGACCTGATCTTCTCTATGGTGCTGATTTGTGGCCTGTACACGCTGTTCCTGGTGGCTGAACTGTTCCTCATGTTCAAGTTTGCCCGTAAAGGACCAAGCAGCCTGAAAACCGGTCGCTATCACTTTGAACAGTCCTCTGCGGCTATTCAGTCGGCACGCTAAGACAGGAGTCGTCAAATGATCGATTATGAAGTATTGCGTTTTATCTGGTGGCTGCTGATTGGCATTCTGCTCATTGGTTTTGCTGTCGCCGATGGCTTCGACATGGGGGTGGGGATGCTCACCCGTTTCCTCGGTCGTAACGACACCGAGCGTCGAATTATGATCAACGCCATTGCCCCGCACTGGGATGGAAACCAGGTGTGGCTGATCACCGCCGGCGGCGCGCTGTTTGCCGCCTGGCCGATGGTCTACGCCGCCGCGTTTTCCGGCTTCTATGTGGCCATGATCCTGGTGCTGGCGTCTTTATTCTTCCGCCCGGTGGGTTTCGACTACCGCTCGAAGATTGAGGACAACCGCTGGCGCAACATGTGGGACTGGGGCATCTTCGTTGGCAGCTTCGTGCCGCCGCTGGTGATTGGCGTGGCGTTCGGCAACCTGCTGCAGGGCGTTCCGTTCCACGTTGATGAATATCTGCGCCTGTACTACACCGGTAACTTCTTCCAGCTGCTGAATCCGTTTGGCCTGCTGGCCGGTATTGTCAGCGTGGCGATGATCCTGACGCAGGGCGCGACCTACCTGCAGATGCGTACCGTGGGTGAACTGCACCTGCGCACCCGCTCCGTGTCTACGGTAGCGGCGCTGGTGACGCTGGTTTGCTTCGCGCTGGCGGGCGTTTGGGTCTACTACGGTATCGACGGTTATGTGGTGAAATCGGTGATGGATCATACCGGCCCGTCTAACCCGCTGACCAAAGAAGTCGCGCGTGAAGCCGGCGCGTGGATGGTGAACTTTAATAACATGCCGGCGCTGTGGGCGATTCCTGCCCTGGGCGTGGCGCTGCCGCTGCTGACCGTCATCTCGACAAAAGCGGATAAAGGCGCATGGGCGTTTCTGTTCTCCTCGCTGACGCTGGCGTGCATCATTCTGACTGCCGGTATCGCCATGTTCCCGTTCATTATGCCATCAAGCACGGCGATGAACGCGAGCCTGACCATGTGGGATGCGACCTCCAGCCAGCTGACGCTGAACCTGATGACTTACGTGGCGATTGTCTTCGTACCGATTATTCTGGCCTACACCGCCTGGTGTTACTGGAAAATGTTCGGTCGCATCACTCGCGAAGACATCGAAAAGAACACCCACTCGCTGTATTAAGGTAAGGAGCTATATATGTGGTATTTCGCATGGATTTTGGGAACGCTTCTTGCCTGTGCTTTTGGGGTGATTACCGCGCTGGCGCTTGAGCACGTGGAAGCCACCAAAGCAGGTAAAGAAGAACACTGATGAGTATTATCGCGACTCTTTACGCGATAATGGACAAGCGCCCGTTAAGGGCGCTTTCCTTATTGATGGCGCTGGCGCTAGCGGGCTGCATCTTCTGGGATCCGTCGCGCTTTGCGGCCAAAACCAGCGAGCTGGAAATCTGGCACGGCTTCCTGCTGATGTGGGCGGTTTGTACCGGCGTTATCCACGGCGTGGGTTTCCGCCCGCGCGCCATTCACTGGCAGGGAATTTTTTGTCCGCTTATCGCTGATATTGTGCTCGTTTTGGGCCTGTTTTTTTTCTTCTTTTGAATAAGAAATCTCTGTTAACCATATGGGCTTGCATAAGCCCATAAAAATTTACTCCTCGTTTACTTTCCCCCATTCCAAACCACGATTCCCGCGCGTATAGTAGCGAAGTTTGAAAGCACTAACCTTTTGTTGCATTACCGGGATGTAAAGTGAATACAACGCTGTTTCGATGGCCGGTTCGGGTCTATTACGAAGACACCGACGCCGGTGGTGTGGTTTACCACGCCAGCTACGTCGCTTTCTATGAAAGAGCACGCACAGAGATGCTGCGCCATCATCACTTCAGCCAACAGGTTTTGCTGGCTGAACGAGTTGCCTTTGTGGTTCGCAAAATGACGCTGGAGTATTTTGCGCCCGCCAGACTCGACGACATGCTCGAAATCCAGACGGAGATTACCTCAATGCGAGGAGCTACCCTGGTTTTCACGCAGCGAATCGTCAACGCCGAGAACGTCGTTTTGAATGAAGCTGAGGTTCTTATCGTGTGCGTTGATCCACTCTTAATGAAGCCTCGTGCGCTTCCCAAGTCTATTGTCGCGGAGTTTAAGCAGTGACTGAGATGAATATCCTTGATTTGTTCCTGAAGGCGAGCCTTCTGGTTAAACTTATCATGTTGATTTTAGTTTGTTTTTCCATCGCCTCCTGGGCCATCATTATTCAGAGAACGCGTATACTCAATGCGGCGTCACGTGAGGCCGAAGCGTTTGAAGATAAGTTCTGGTCCGGTATCGAGCTTTCTCGTTTGTACCAGGAAAGCCAGGGTCGTCGCGATAATCTGACCGGTTCGGAACAAATCTTCTACAGCGGCTTCAAAGAGTTTGCGCGTCTGCATCGTGCGAACAGCCATGCGCCGGAAGCGATTGTCGAAGGGGCGTCGCGCGCTATGCGTATTTCGATGAACCGCGAGCTGGAAACCCTGGAAACCCACATCCCGTTCCTCGGTACGGTGGGTTCTATCAGCCCATATATCGGTCTGTTTGGTACCGTATGGGGGATCATGCATGCCTTTATCGCGCTGGGCGCGGTAAAACAAGCGACGCTGCAAATGGTCGCGCCGGGTATCGCAGAAGCGCTCATCGCGACGGCTATCGGTCTTTTTGCCGCTATCCCGGCGGTTATGGCCTATAACCGTCTGAACCAGCGCGTGAACAAACTTGAGCTGAACTACGACAACTTTATGGAAGAGTTCACCGCCATTCTGCACCGTCAGGCGTTTACCAGCAGCGAAAGCAATAAGGGGTAAGCCATGGCCAGAGCACGTGGACGCGGACGTCGCGAACTGAAGTCCGAGATCAACATCGTTCCGCTGCTGGATGTTCTGTTGGTGCTGTTGCTGATCTTTATGGCGACAGCGCCGATCATTACGCAGAGCGTAGAGGTCGACCTACCGGACGCAACGGAGTCGCAGGCGGTGAAAAGCAACGATGAGCCGCCGGTGATCGTTGAAGTCTCCGGCGTCGGGCAGTACAGCGTGAAAGTTGGTCCGGAAACGTTATCGCAGCTGCCGCCGGAACAGGTTATTGCGGAAGCCAGGCGTCGACTTGAGGCGAATGAGAAAACGGTGTTCCTGATCGGCGGTGCTAAAGAGGTGCCATACGATGAGATTATTAAAGCGCTTAACCTGTTGCACAGCGCAGGGGTTAAATCGGTTGGCTTGATGACCAAGCCGATCTAATCGCTCGCAATATGCACGCCCGTCAGCACGTCGGCTTTGGGATAACAGCGTCTCGTGGCCGACGTCATATAACGGGAACAGGCGAACAGTTTTTGGGAACCGATAGTGTCAAAGGCAACCGAACAAAACGACAAGCTTAAACGAGCGATCATAATATCAGTCGCGCTGCACATCGTATTAATAGCGCTGCTGATCTGGAGTTCGTTTGACGAGCATCTGGATGCTTCTGCCGGGGGTGGCGGAGGTTCCTCTATCGATGCGGTAATGGTCGATCCGGGGGCGGTTGTGAAGAATTATGACCGCCAACAGCAGCAGCAGGCCAGCGCCCGCCGCGCCGCCGAGCAGCGTGAAAAGCAGGCTCAGCAGCAGGCGGAAGAGCTACGTGAAAAACAGGCCGCCGAGCAGGAACGGCTGAAACAGCTGGAACAGGATCGTCTACAGGCGCAGGAAGCGGCTAAAGAGGCGAAAGAACAGCAGAAACAGGCGGAAGAAGCCGCGGCGAAAGCCGCCGCAGCGGCCAAAGCCAAAGCGGACGCACAGGCGAAAGAGGCGCAGGAAGCTGCCGCCAAAGCCGCCGCTGATGCAAAAGCGAAGGCCGATGCGCAGGCGAAAGCTGCCGAAGCGGCCGCGGCGAAAGCGGCGGCGGATGCGAAGAAACAGGCGGAAGCGGAAGCTGCGAAAGCGGCCGCGGACGCACAGAAAAAAGCCGAAGCCGATGCGGCGAAGAAAGCTCAGCAGGACGCCGAGAAGAAAGCGCAGCAGCAGGCAGAGAAAAAAGCGCAGCAGGAAGCGGCGAAACAGGCCGCTGCTGAAAAAGCTGCCGCCGAAAAAGCGGCAGAAAAAGCCGCCGCGCAGAAAGCCGCTGCTGAGAAAGCGGCAGCCGAGAAAGCCGCCGCAGCGGAAAAAGCCGCCGCCGAGAAAGCCGCGGCAGCCAAAGCGGCAGCAGCAGAGAAGGCCGCCGCAGACAAAGCGGCGAAAGCCGCCGCCGCTAAGGCAGCAGCCGCGAAGAAAGCCGCTGCGGCCAAAGAGGCCAACGGCGTGGACGATCTGCTCGGCGACCTGAGCTCCGGTAAGAATGCGCCGAAAGGTAATACCAGCGGTAGCGCTGGGGGGTCGTCTCCTGCTAAAGGAAGTAAGCAGGGGCAGGGTGGGGCATCCCAGGCTGAGATTAACAGCTATATTTCACAGGTGCAGGCTGCGATTAAAGGTCATCTCTATGACTGGGATACCTACAAGGGGAAAACCTGTACTTTACGTGTGAATCTGGCTCAGGATGGAACGCTGTTAAGTGTGAAATCGGAAGGCGGCGATCCGGCGTTCTGTCAGCAAATGCTGGCGGCAACGAGCCGGATGACGAAGTTCCCTAAACCGCCGTCGCAGGCTGTTTATGAAACATTCAAAAATGCGCCACTGGACTTCAAACCTCAGTGATAGTTTTCCCCGTTTATGCGGGGAAAACAAACGTCGGTAGGCCCAGGGTTTTGGTAGTTTTGTGTATTTGAGTTTGTTAACATTCTGCTAAATTATCGTGGGCTTTTCGCCTGGATAAGGGAGATATGATGAAGCAGGCATTACGAGTAGCATTTGGTTTTTTAATGCTGTGGGCGGCAGTGCTGCACGCAGAAGTACGCATCGAGATTACCCAAGGGGTCGACTCGGCACGCCCAATCGGCGTTGTGCCGTTCCAGTGGGCGGGGCAGGGTGCTGCGCCGGAAGATGTGGGCGGTATCGTGGCGGCTGACCTGCGCAACAGCGGCAAGTTTAACCCGCTCGATCGCTCGCGTCTGCCTCAGCAGCCGGGTAGCGCTCAGGAAGTGCAGCCGGCGGCATGGTCTGCGCTGGGCGTTGACGCCGTCGTGGTGGGTCAGGTGACGCAAAACCCTGACGGTTCCTACAACGTGGCTTATCAGCTGGTTGATACCGGCGGCGCGCCGGGTACCGTGCTTGCGCAGAACTCCTTTAAAGTCACGAAACAGTATCTGCGCTATGCCGCGCATGCTGCCAGCGACGCCGTATTTGAGAAGCTGACCGGTATTAAGGGCGCCTTCCGTACCCGTATCGCCTACGTGGTACAGACCAACGGCGGCCAGTTCCCGTACGAGCTGCGCGTGTCCGACTACGATGGCTACAATCAGTTCCTCGTTCACCGTTCAACTCAGCCGCTGATGTCTCCGGCATGGTCTCCGGACGGCGCGAAGCTGGCCTACGTGACCTTTGAAAGCGGGCGCTCTGCGCTGGTTGTGCAGACGCTGGCTAACGGCTCCGTTCGTCAGATTGCTTCGTTCCCGCAGCATAACGGCGCGCCGGCGTTCTCGCCGGACGGCAGCAAACTGGCTTTCGCTCTGTCAAAAACCGGTAGCCTGAACCTGTACGTGATGGACCTGGGATCTGGCCAGATTCGTCAGGTGACCAACGGTCGCAGCAATAACACCGAACCAAGCTGGTTCCCGGATAGCCAGAACCTGGCCTTTACTTCCGACCAGGCCGGTCGTCCGCAGGTGTATAAAGTCAATATTAATGGCGGCACGCCGCAGCGTATTACCTGGGAAGGTTCACAAAACCAGGACGCTGACGTGAGCGCTGATGGTAAAACTATGGTAATGGTAAGCTCGGCCGGTGGTCAGCAGCACATTGCCAAACAAGATCTGGAAGCGGGTGGTGTGCAGGTTCTGTCATCAACGTTTTTAGATGAAACGCCAAGTCTGGCACCTAACGGCACTATGGTAATCTACAGCTCTTCTCAGGGGATGGGATCCGTGCTGAATCTGGTTTCTACAGATGGGCGTTTCAAAGCGCGTCTTCCGGCAACTGATGGACAGGTAAAATCACCTGCCTGGTCGCCGTATCTGTGATAATAAATAATTGATTATTAAAGGAATCAAAGAAATGCAACTGAACAAAGTGCTGAAAGGGCTGTTGATCGCTCTGCCGGTTATGGCAATCGCGGCGTGTTCTTCTAACAAGAACGCCAGCAACGACCAGAGCGGTGAAGGCATGCTGGGTGCCGGCACTGGTATGGACGGTAACGCTAACGGCGGCAACATGTCTTCCGAAGAGCAGGCTCGTCTGCAGATGCAACAGCTGCAGCAGAACAATATCGTTTACTTCGATCTGGACAAATACGATATCCGTTCTGACTTCGCTGCAATGCTGGACGCGCACGCAAACTTCCTGCGCAGCAACCCGTCCTACAAAGTGACCGTAGAAGGTCATGCGGATGAGCGTGGTACGCCGGAATACAACATCGCTCTGGGTGAGCGTCGTGCTAACGCCGTTAAGATGTATCTGCAGGGCAAAGGTGTTTCTGCTGACCAGATCTCCATCGTTTCTTACGGTAAAGAAAAACCTGCAGTACTGGGCCACGACGAAGCGGCTTACGCCAAAAACCGTCGCGCCGTACTGGTTTACTAAGAGAATTGCATGAGCAGTAACTTCAGACATCATCTATTGAGTCTGTCGTTACTGGTTGGCATAGCGGCCCCCTGGGCCGCTTTTGCTCAGGCGCCAATCAGTAGTGTCGGCTCAGGCTCGGTCGAAGACCGCGTCACTCAACTCGAGCGTATTTCTAATGCGCACAGCCAGCTTTTAACTCAACTCCAGCAACAACTCTCCGATAATCAGTCCGATATTGATTCCCTGCGCGGTCAAATTCAGGAAAGCCAGTATCAGCTGAATCAGGTTGTTGAGCGCCAGAAGCAGATCCTGCTGCAGATCGACGGTCTGAGCAGCGGTGGCGGCGCAGCGGGAGCGCAAACCCAGACGTCAGCGGGCGATCAGGGCGCTGCGGCTAGCGGGACGGCGCCAGCGGCCTCGTCAGGCGCCCCGGCGCAGACCGGTGATGCCAATACCGATTACAATGCGGCTATCGCGCTGGTGAAGGATCCCTCTCGCCAGGACGATGCGATGGCGGCTTTCCAGAACTTCGTCAAAAAGTACCCCGATTCAACGTATCAGCCGAACGCCAACTACTGGCTCGGTCAGCTGAATTACAACAAGGGTAAAAAGGACGATGCGGCGTACTATTTCGCTTCCGTGGTGAAAAACTACCCTAAATCCCCGAAGGCGCCCGACGCGATGTTTAAAGTCGGCGTGATCATGCAGGACAAAGGCGATACCGCAAAAGCGAAGGCGGTTTACCAGCAGGTGGTCAGTAAATTTCCTGGCACCGACGGGGCCAAACAAGCGCAAAAACGCCTTAACGCACTCGGATGATTATGGCATGACCAGAAATCGCATCATTTCTGGTCTTGTCGCATGAATCCTAAGCAGTTAAGCAATCTTTATCTAAATTGTTGTTGCGCTGAATTCTGAAATCAGTAATATATGCCGCCGTTGCCAAGGGATATCGAACAAGCCCAAAGCGGCGAAAATAGTGGGTCGTTAGCTCAGTTGGTAGAGCAGTTGACTTTTAATCAATTGGTCGCAGGTTCGAATCCTGCACGACCCACCAATCGTTCTGGTGGAACGCGATAGTAAAACGTGAAGGATAACGTTGCGTCAGCAACGGCCCGTTGGGCGAGGCGAAGCCGAGTCATCCTGCACGACCCACCGTTAAAAGATGTATCCAGCGCAGTATCGGGTGATTAGCTCAGCTGGGAGAGCACCTCCCTTACAAGGAGGGGGTCGGCGGTTCGATCCCGTCATCACCCACCACT